>CBFGWL010000023.1:0-33912 GCA_965652565.1 uncultured bacterium | reverse complement strand
CAGCGCGGAGTTCGAGGCGATCAAGGCGCGGGCGCTGGCGCCCGGCTAGCCCGCTGGGGGCCGGTGTGCTCGTCACCATCACCTGAACTCCGCCGCGGAGCGGATTCGTGATGCGCGGGGCTGCGCTCAGACGCGTTCTCGGCATCGCCCTCCGGGCCCTAGCGCTCTGGGCGCTCGTCGCCTTCGCGTTCTGGCTCGCGGTAGAGCTCATGCCGCGGATCGAGCTGCCCAGCTTCCGCGCGGCCCTCTTGTGCACCGCGCTGATCGCGCTGGTCAACGCGGCGCTGTGGCCCTTGGTCATCCGCGTCTTCCTCCTCCCCACCGTCCTCACATTCGGCCTGCTCGCGCTGGTGCTGAACGGAGTGGTCGTCCTCCTCGTCGTCGACGCGGTCGATGGCAGCGCCCCGCCCCTCGGGGCGGCGATCGGCGCCGCGTTCGTGATGGCGCTCGCCTCGATGGTGCTCGCCCCCGCGCTCAGCTTCGACGACGACGCCCGCCAGCTGCGGATCGTCCGACGGCGCGCCAAGAAGGCCCGCGAGGCGAACCGCACTTCGGTGCCCGGCGTCGTGCTGTTCGAGATCGACGGGCTCGCCGAGCCCGTGCTGCGCCGGGCACTGCGCGACGGGCACGCGCCCATCATGGCCGCCTGGTTGGCCCAGGGCACGCACCAGCTCGTCCCCTGGGAATGTGATCTGTCGTCGCAGACGGGAGCCAGCCAAGCGGGACTGCTGCTCGGCAGCAACCGAGACATGCCCGCTTTTCGCTGGTACGAGAAGGACGACGGCCGCACGATGGTCTCCAACCGCGCCCGTGATGCGGCCGAGCTCGAGCGGCGGCACTCGGACGGGAACGGGCTACTCGCCGTCGGCGGGACGAGCCGCGGGAACCTCTTCTCGGGCGACGCACCGCGCTGCTCGGCGACCATGAGCGCGATCAAGGACCGGCGCCGCTCGAACGCGCGCGAGTACCTCGCTTACTTCGCCGACCCCTATGGGTTCAGCCGCACCCTGGGGCGCTTCGTCTGGGAGGCGTTCGCGGAGATCCGGGCGGCGCGGCGCCAGCGCCGCCGCGGCGAGGAGCACGTCGCGCGCGGCGGCACCTATCCACTCGCCCGCGCCGCGATCACGGTGGTGATGCGCGACCTGGGCGTAGCCAGCCTGATCGCCGACATCGTGGAGGGCGTCCCGGTCACGTACGCAACCTTCGTGGGCTACGACGAGGTCGCTCACCACTCCGGCGTCACGGCGCCCGACGCGCTCGAGACGCTCCGGCAGCACGACGCCCAGCTCGGGCGCCTGCTGCGGGCTACGGAGCAGGCGCCCCGCCCCTACCACCTCGTGGTGCTCTCCGATCATGGCCAGAGCCAGGGCCGTCCGTTCCGACAGCGCTACGGCGTCGAGCTCGGCGATCTCGTGCGTGACTCGCTCGCCTTCGGGGAAGTGTTCGACCCGGTGGCACCCGACGAGGGCACAGGGCTGGTCGGCGGGGCGCTCACCGATGCCCGCGACGAGGAGACGGTGGCCGGCAAGGCCGTGGCGCTCGCGACGCGCGGGCGCCTGGTGGACGGACAGGTGGCGCTGGGAGGCGATCGCCGGGCGTTGGCCGAGCATCGGAGCAGCGGCTCGCACGAGCGGGCCGTCGTCCTCGCCTCAGGCGGGCTCGGGCTCGTCTACCTGACCGACGAGCCCCACCGGATGACGGTCGGGGAGATCGACCGGCTCCATCCACGCCTGATCACCTCCCTGGTCGCGCACCCGGGGATCGGGTTCGTCATGGGCCGCGCCCGGGAGGGCGGGATCGTGCTTGGGGCCCAGGGTTCGCGGCGCCTGTGGGACGACGTGATCACCGGCAGGGATCCCTTGGCTGACTTCGGGTCTAGTGCCGCCGATCATCTGCGCCGCACCGACGGGTTCAGCAACTGCCCGGATCTCCTGATCAACTGCGCGTACGACGCGGAGGCCAACGAGGTGGCGCCGTTCGAGGAGTTCATGGGCTCGCACGGGGGCCTGGGGGGTTGGCAATCGCGGCCGTTCGCGCTCGTGCCGGCGGCCTGGCAACGGCCGGCGGAACCGATCGTCGGGGCCGAGGCGATGCACAGCGTGCTGCGCCGGTGGCTCGCCGCGAACGGGCTGGAGCTGGCGTAGCGCGAAGGCCCGGAGCCGGACCGGGCGGCTCACTGGCGCAGCGTGCAGACCCGGGCGGAATTCACCCCGTGATGCGACCGACGTGGGGTCTAGGGTCGCGCCAGGGGCGATGCGATGCTCCACCGCGATACATCAGCGCCGCCGCGACTCACCTCGTTTCTGACTGGGTCACCAGCGGCACCGCTGGTGTTGTTGCACGCTCCGGCCGGTTACGGAAAGACCACCTGCCTCGCGTCGTGGCAGGTGGTCGACCACCGGCCCTTTGCCTGGTTGCGATGTGGCCCGGCCCATCGTGATCGAGCCGCGTTCCTGCGGGCGGTGGCGGGCGCCCTCGCCGAGGTCCGCCCGGACGATCGGCGATTGCGCGCCGCGGTTCGCCGCCGCGCGCGCCAGCCGGCCGCGCTGCAAAGCGCGATCCTCGACTCGCTCGGCAGCGTCCCGCCACCGTTCGTGCTCGTCCTCGACGATCTACACGCGCTGGCCCGACCGCGCCACCGGGACGTCAGGGACCTGATCGAGGCGATCCCCGCCGGCAGCCAGGTGGCGGTCGCCACACGCGTGCGGCCGACGCTTCCCCTCGCTCGCATGCGCGCCGAGCGCAGCATCGTGGAGCTCGGCGCGGCCGAGCTCGCTCTGAGCGCAACGGAGAGCGAGGCGGCCCTGGCTGAGCTCGCCCCGCGGCTGACCCAGGCACAGCGCCAGGCGCTCGCGCCGCGGATCGGGGGGTGGCCGGCAGGCGTCCAGCTCGCCGGACTCGCGCTCGATTCCCGAGAGGACCTCGGAGCTGCGGTCGTCGCCTTCGGCGGCGACGATCGTGCGCTCGCCGACTACGTGCGGGAGGAGATCCTGGCGGACCTGTCCCGGGATGACGTGGAGCTCATGATGCAGAGCTCACTGCTCGAAGAGTTCTCCGGAGCGGCGTGCGACGCCGTGCTCAGGCGCTCCGGCTCCGCCCGATCCCTGCGCCGGCTGGCCCGCGACCGCAGCTTGCTGGTCCCGCTCGATCGGCGCGACGAGGCCTTCCGCCTCGTCCCCCCACTCGAGGAGATGCTGCGTTCCGAGCTTCACCTCGAGCATCCGAAGCTCGAGACCCGATTGCGCACCCGCGCGATCCGCTGGTTCGACGAACGGGGTGAGCGCGATCGCGCGATGCACCACGCCATCGCGGGCCATGCCGTCCACACCGCGGGCGAGCTCATGTGGGACGCGTTCCCGGAAATGAGCGGGCGCGGCGAGATCAGCAAGGTGGCGGCGTGGCTGGACGCCCTCGGCGAGCGACAGGTCGCCGCCAGCGTGCCCCTGGCGCTCACCGCGGCGCACTGCAACCTGGTCCGGGGCAAGGGCGCACGAGCGGTCGGGTGGGCGCGCGTGGCCGCGGCGGGCATCGGCCGGAATCGGGCGATGCGCACAAAGCACCGAGCCGATCTGCTCCTCCTGGAGGCGGCGCTGGGAGTCGATGGCGCACTCGGCATGGGAACCAAGGCCTCCCGTGCAGCAGAGCTGTACGCGCGGGACGATCCGTGGCAGTGCGCCGCGTATCTATACCGCGGAATCGCCGCCCTGCTGGGCGGGCAACCCGAGCGCGCAACCCCGCTCTTGCAGGAGGCGGCACGCCGCGGGAGCATCGCCTCCCCGCTCATCCAGGCGAGCGCGCTCGCTCAGCTCGGGATGATCGAGGTGAGCCACGGCGACCCCGCGCACGCCCGGGGTCTGCTCGCCCACGCTCACGAGCAGATCGAGCGGTGCGGCCTCAACGGCACCGCGAGCGCGATCGTCGCCTACGCGGTCGAAGCGCTGGCGCGCAGCGAGGAGGGTGAGACGCAGAGGGCCTTCGCGTCAGCGCAGCGCAGCCAGCAGGCCCTGGATGCGACCGATGAGCTCCCCGCCTGGTACTCGGCCGAGGTTGCCCTAGTGCTCGCCCGTGCCTGGCTACGGCTCGAAGAGCCGGGGCGCGCCAGCGCCGCGCTCGATGTCGCCGACGCGGCGCTCGCGCGGGTGCCCGATGCGGCGACCCTTCTCCAGTGGCGAGACAGCGCGCGACGGGCGGCCGCGGCCCGGCGCGGTAGACGCCTCGAGGGTGACGACGCGCTCACCAAGGCCGAACTACGGACCCTGCAGTTCCTACCGAGCCACCTTTCGTTTCGCGAGATCGGCGAGGCCCTCTGCCTGTCGCCGAACACCGTCAAGACCCAGTCCCGCGCCGTCTATCGCAAGCTCGGCGTGTCGTCGCGCAGCGCGGCGGTCGAGCGGGCGCGCGACGCTGGGCTCTTGGCGCCGCCACGGAGGGGCTCCATCCGCAGCTCGGAGCCGGCGGAAGCGATTCCCACGGCCCAGTAGGGTCCGGTCACCCCACCACGCGCGCGGCGGATCCTGCGGGATCCGCGGCTCCCCGGCTGTCTGGACTGATTGGCCTAAGCCTTGGCGGGGCGCTCGGGGACGAGCTCCCCGTCGACGGTCTCAACCGACTCGACGACCGCCGGGCCGGTCTCGGTCCCCTGGTCCTCGTCGGACGCCGGCTTGGATTTACCGGTGACCGAGTCCTTGAACTCGCGCATGCCGCCGCCGAGCGAACGCCCCAGCTCGGGCAGCCGCTTCGGCCCGAAGATCACGAGGGCGATGATCAGGACGATGACGAGTTCGAGCGGTCCGATATTCGGCATGGGCCCATGCTACAGCCGCCACCCCGGCGGCACAATGTCGCGCTCGGGCGCGGGTTAGTTGTCCGGGTCGCCGCCCGCGGCCTTAAGCGCGGCCTCGAACTCCTCGAGGCCGAACGAGCCCTCCAAGCGCGCCGCCACCTTGCCGTCGGCGTCCACCGTGAACAGCCACGGCTCGGTCTGGAGGTTGAACTGGCGCAGCGGCTCGCGCAGGCCCTTGTTCAGGTCGTTGTCGACCCAGACCTCCTGGTGGATGAACTCGATGTCGTCGCCGTAGCCCTCGTTGCGCAGCTGCTCGGCGATGTCGACCACGGGGCCGCAGACGCGGCTCTGGCAGAGCGCCGGGGTTGCGAACAAGAGCGCAACCGGCTTCTTGCCGAGGACCTCGTCGAAGCTCACCTCGTGCATGTCGCTCGGCGGCTCGCGCGTGTCGATGAGCGCGACGTCCGCGCCCGCGTCCTCGAAGGTCTCGGTCTTCACCGCCGGCGGGCGCTCGCCCACCGCGGGGATCGTGTCGCGCGCCTGCGCGGTCACCTCGGTGGCGGCGCCGCGCCACTCGCCGCCGATGTTGCTGAGCACGAGCACGGCGTAGCGTCCGGCCTTGGGCAGCGGGATCTCGGTCGAGTAGATCCCCGCGACCGGGTCACCCTCCAGCGCCGCGGTCTTCGAGCGGTAGGAGGGCTTGGTCACCAGCGAGTCGGTGGGCGCGTAGAACGGCCCCTGCGCCTTGTCCTGCGGCGTCGGCGCGATGTAGACCGCGGTCGGCGCGTAGATCAGCTTGTTGTTCTCGTCGAGCAGGCCGAACGCCATCCGGTTCTCGCCGGTGACGTAGTGGCTGGTCGCCGGCGCGTAGGTGAAGCCGGTGCGCGCCATGTCGGCGATCTGCTGAAGCGTCTTCCCCTTCGCCTCCGGGAAGTCGAACTCCTCCGGGTTGGCGGCCTCCTCCACCTGCTGTTGCGCGGTCTCCGACGGAGCGCCGTTGCCGCCGTCGTCCGAGTCGCCGCCGCATCCCGCGAACACGCCGGCCGCGAGCGCGGCGGCCAAGAACAACCGAAGCCTGGGAAGAGAACTCAGCATTTGCATCGGGACAAACATGGCAGATCACGTTTTCGATCCAGCGGATGCGGCGGGCCAGCCCCGCTCCCCCAGCCGCACGGCGATCGCGGGCACCAGGAAGACGCGCACGAGGAACGTGTCGACGAGCAGCCCGAGCGCGATCGTGAACCCCACCTGGAAGAGCGACTCGAGCTCCAGCGCCATCAGCGCCGCGAACGTGCCGGCGAGGATCAGCCCCGCCGATGTGATCACGCCGCCGGTGCGCTCGAGGCCCACCACCGCGGCCTCGGCCGCGCCCAGCCCGCGCCCACGCTCCTCGCGGATGCGGGTGAGCAGGAAGATGTTGTAGTCCACACCCAGGGCCACCAGGAAGATGAACGCGAAGGTGGCCAGGTTGGGATCGGACGCCGGCTGGCCGAAGACCTCGCTGAACGCGAGCGAGGAGACGCCGAGCGCGAAGGCGAACGAGAGCACGACGGTCGCGACCACGTAAAGCGGCGTGATCAGCGATCGGAACAGGACGACGAGCACGGCGAGGACGACGAGGGCGGTGAGCGGGAAGAGCAGCCGCGCGTCCGCGGCGATCGTCTCCTCGTTGTCGTGCGCCTCCGCGGTCAGCCCGCCGAGCAGAGCGGTGCCCCCCGCCCCCACCGCCGTGGCGAGCCGCTCGCGCAGCTCGGGGATCAGCTCACGCGCCCCCTCGGAGAACGGGTCGCGCTCGAGCAGGATCTCCAGCGAGACGAGCTCACCGTCGTTCGACTGGGAGTCCGTGTTCGCATCCGCGACGCCCGGCGCCTGGCGCAGAGCCTCGGTCGCCTCCGCGCTGCGCTCGGCCTCCACGACCGCGCTCAGCGGCGCCACGCGCCCGGCCGGGAACTTCTCGCGCACGAGGTCCTGTCCGAGGACCGACTCCGGCCGGTCGCGGAACTGCTCGGTGAGGTCGAGGTGCTCGCGCCCGCCCAGGTTGCCGAGGGCGCCGAGCACGAGCAGCGCGGTGACCGCCGTGGCGACCGCCGTCGGCCTGCTGCGCACCAGATCACCTACGCGCGCCCACACGCCTCCGCCCGCGGGGGTCTGCGCGGGCGCGCGGCTGGCGATCGCCACGAGCACCGCGGGGAGCAGGGTGAGCCCGGCGGCGACCATCACCGCGATCCCGATCGCGAGCACCGGCCCCATCTCGCGCGTCGCGTTGAAGTCGGCGAGGCCGAGCACGAGCATGGCGAGCACGACGATCGCGCCGGAGGAGAGGATCGCCGGGCCGGTGCGCGCCGCCGCCGCCTCGATCGCCGCCGAGGGCTCGGCGCCGGCGGCGCGCTGCTCGCGGAAGCGGGCGAGCACGAGCAGGCAGTAGTCGGTGCCCGCGCCGAACATGAGCACGATGAGGATCGCCGTCGCCTGGCCGGAGACGCCGATCAGCCCAGCCTCCACCGCGCCCAGGATGAGCGCCGCGGCGATCAGGTACGCGCAGCCCGCCACGAGCAGCGGCACGAGCGCGAGCAGCGGCGAGCGGTAGATCGCCAGGAGCAACACCAGCACGAGCGCGGCCGTGATCGCGAGCAGCGTCTCGTCGATCCCCTGGAGTGCCGCCTCGCGATCGGCCTCGAACCCCGCCTGGCCGCTCACGTAGCTGCGCAGGGGCTCGCCCTCGGGGCCGGGCAGGATCTCGCGCAGGGCCTCGACGTCGCGCACCACCGAGGCGGTGTCGTCCTCGGTCGTCACCACGCCCGCGAGCGCCGTGGTCTCGTCGGCGGAGATCGGCGAGGGCGGCGTCGAGGGGGCGAGGTCGTGGCCGAGCTCACCGCACGCGATCGAGCCCGGCAGGCCCACGCCCTTCAGGTCCGGGATCGCCTCCGCGGCGCAGATCTCCTGGGCGAGCCGCGAGATCTCCGGGACTTGGTCATAGATCGAGCCGTCCGTCGCGAAGACGACCGTGGCCGTTGAGTCGCCGCCCTCGGGGAAGCGTTCGGTGAGCAGCTCGTCGACCCGCGCGGAGTCGGAGCCGCGCGCGAGAAAGGTGTCGCTCTCGTCGGCGGCGCGCTCCTGCAGCTTCGGGAGCAACGGCAGCGCGGCGGCGGCGAGGATGACCCACGACGCGATCACGGCCCAGCGCGCGCCGCGACGCGCCATGAGACTGGCGATTCTCCCTGGCATCCGAGGCGTGAGTATCGCATCGCCAAGCGGGTCCGGCCGGGCTGCCGCAGGAAGCGCGCTGCCCATAGACTCACAGCCTCCAGGCGGCCGCTCTCCACCCGGCGCGCAGGGGGCTTTTGGACGCAGGATGAAGAGGCAGGTACTCGCACTGATCGCGCTGCTCGCGGCGCTGGCGCTCGCCGCGTGCGGAGGCGACGACGGCAACGAGGGTGCCCAGGAACCCACCGGCCGGACGCTCGTGGGTGAGACCCAGTCGGGCATGCAGCTGCGCGTGGAGACCTCCGTGAGCCCCGGCTCCGATCCGATGCTGGCCCGCGTGGATCAGTACCGCCAAGCGGTGGGCGGCGCGGACGGCACGTATCTGCGCGTCACCGCCGACAACACCGACGGCCCCGTCCCCGACCTCGCGCCCACGGTGACGTTCGCCGCCGACCGCGACGCGCTCGCCGCGGGCGAGGCCGTCGAGGCCGCCTACGTCTGCGAGCTCCTCGATTTCGTCTGGGCGCCGACGACGGCGCAGACGCGGCGTGAGCACAAGGGCCTCCTCGAGGAGCTCTGCACCGGCGCCCCGCCGCAGCGCCAGGTCAGGCCCGGGTCGAGCGTGACGTACTACCTCTTCGTCGAGGAGGGCTTCGTGAGCCGCGACCTCGAGTCGCAGGCGGTGTTCGGCCCGCTCGACGCCGAGCTGCAGCCCGAGTAACGCGACCGCCCCCGGGGCTAGTCTGCGCCGCCATGCCCAGCCGCTCAACCCGCCTGCGCGCGGTGAACTTCGCCATCGGCGCCGTCGCCCTGCTCACGCTCTTCGCACTGGCGGCACTGTGGCCCAGCGGCGACGAGAAGCCCGAGCTACCCGGCGCGCTGGGCGCGGACACGTACCCGGCCGAGGTCGAGCGCGTTGTCGCGGAGCCGTGCTTGCCGGCCGAGGGCACGTGCGTGACGGTCGAGGCGCGGCTGCTCGAGGGACCCGAGCGCGACGAGGTCGTCAGGGTTCCGCTCGGCGTCGACAGCGACGCCGTGGACGTGCAGCCCGGCGACGGGATCAGGCTCGCCCGCGCCGAGGCGCCGGAGACCCAGCAAGGCGAGCAGGGTCAGCCGGCCGAGGCCGCCGAGCCGACATATTCCTTCGCCGACTTCGAGCGGGGCGGCAGCCTGCTGTGGCTGGCCCTGCTCTACGTCGCCGCCGTGCTCGCGTTCGCCCGCCTGCGCGGGGCGCTCTCGCTGCTCGGCCTGGGCGCGAGCCTCGTGATCGTCCTCGGGTTCGTCGTGCCCGCGATCCTCGCGGGGCAGTCGCCCGTGCCGGTCGCGGTGAGCGGCGCGCTCGCGGTCATGCTGATCACGATCCCGCTCGTCCATGGGTTCGGCGCGAAGAGCCGCGCGGCGATCCTCGGCACCACCCTGGCCCTGGCGCTGACGGTGGGCCTCGCGATCCTCTTCACCAACCTCACCCAGCTCACCGGCCTCGCCTACGAGGAGGTCGGCCTGCTGCGGATGGGGGGCGTCGAGTTCTCGTTCGAGGGCCTGCTGCTCGCCGGCATGGTGATCGGTGCGCTCGGCGTGCTCGACGACGTCACGGTGAGCCAGGCCTCGACCGTGTTCGCCGTGCGCGCGGCCGACCCCGCACAGAGCTTCCGCCAGCTCTACGCGCGCTCGATCGAGGTGGGCCGCGACCACGTCGCCGCCGTCGTCAACACGCTCGTCCTCGCCTACGCGGGCGCGGCGCTGCCCGTGCTGCTCATCTTCGGCGCGAGCGACGTGGCGCTCGCCAACGCGCTCAACACCGAGGTCGTCGCGCGCGAGATCGTCGCGACGCTGGTCGGCTCGATCGGCCTGATCGTGGCCGTGCCGATCACCACGGCGATCGCGGCCTGGCTGGCGAGCGCCCTACCCGATGAGGCGCTGCGCCGCGCGGCCGAGCACGGGCACGCGCACTAATACATAGGGAGACATCGGGGCCTGCGCCAGAGCCCGCAGGAGGCACACAGGGACGGTGAGAAGAGCCCGGAGCCGGACTTGAACCGGCGACCCCTTCCTTACCATGGAAGTGCTCTACCGACTGAGCTATCCGGGCGCGGGGAAGAACTCTAGCGGCAGCGCGGGGTTGCCGACGGGTGGCGGTCGTCAGCGGCGCTTGGCCCTGAGCACGGAGCGGCCCGTGAGCTTGCCGGCGTCCGCCGTCGTGGCGGTCACCTTGACGTTCACGCGCTTGCCCCGCGCCTTGGGGCGCAGCTTGACCCTGAAAGCAACACGCTCGCGGGCGCCGGCCTCGATCGTGTCGAAGGCAAGGCACTTCGCGGGTTGCAGGCGCGCGAGGCGCTTCTGCGCACGCGCGCAGATCCGCACCGCATCGGCCTCCGAGTCGCCCGCGTTGGCGAGCACCGCGCGCACGTTGACCGCGCGCTTCGCCGCGATCCGTTTCTTCGCGGGACGCACCTTCAAGGAGAGGGCCGGCGGGCCCGCGATCGCGAACGAGACGCTGGCCGGCTCGCTCTCGTTGCCGTGGTCGTCAAGCGCGCGATAGTCGAGCGTGTGGGCGCCGGGGTCCGAGACGAGGATCGGTTCGGTGTACTCGCGCCACTCGCCGCCGGCGAAGCGGTACTCGAGCTGGACCGGGTCCGCGAGGTTGTCCTCGCCGGCCAGCGTGATCGTGACCGGGCCGCTGTAGCGGCCGTCGGCGCGATCCGGCTCGGCGGGATCAAGGGTCGCGGTCGCCGTCGGCGGCACCGAGTCCTCGCCGGGCGCGTCGCAGTTGCCCGGCGCGACGCCGGCCGCCCAGCGGATCGCGCCGAGGACGTGCTTTTGGAACGCGTCCTCTCCCCAGGCCTCGGCGGTGTGACCGCGGCCCGTGTAGAAGGCCCGTCCGCCGTCGTGGTACTGACACCAGGCGATCGGATGGTCGGCGCCCATGTTGCCGCCGGTGTAGGTGGACTCGTCCAGGGTGGCGAGCACGTGGACGGTCGAGCGGGGGTTGGCGCGGTAGTTGTACCACTCGTCGTACACCTGCCAGGTGGGCCCGAGATGCGCCGTCGCCGGGTGGTCCGGATCCTCGATGCGGATGGTCGCGGTCTGGTTGTGCGGGTGGCTGTGAAACCACGCGCCGTTGCCGAGCAGATCGCCGTACCAGGGCCATGCCACCCCGCCGTCGCCGGGCTTCTCGGTGTCGGCGGCCGCGTGGATCCCCACCCAGCCGCCGCCGGCTCGCATGTAGTCCTCGAAGGCGGCCTGCTGGTTCGCGTCGAGCAGGTCGTTGGCCGTGCCGCCGGGCTGCGTCGTCGTGTTCAGGAAGACGACGGCCTCGTACGACGCCAGGTTCGCCTCGGTGAAGTCGGCGGCGTCCTCTGAGAAGTCGGCGTTGAAGCCGTGCTGCTCGGCGAGGTCGGCGATCCGCAGCTTGCCCGCGTTGATGCTGTCCACATGCCGAAAACCGCCCGTCTTCGAGAAGACGAGCACGTCGAACGGCTCGGGCGGATCCTGCGCGTACGCCGCTCCGCTCGCCCCCAGCGCCAGCCCGGCGGCGAGCGCGCAGGCGCGCCGCAGCAGCAAGCGGAGACCCAGGGTCACTCCCTCAGCCTCCGCTACCGCCTGCGCACCTGAATCACGGCCGTCGCGCTGAGCGTCCTAATGCCCGGGGACGTCGCGGTGAAACGGACCCGCGTGCGCTTGCCGCGGGCGCGCTTCTTCGCCTTGAGGACGAAGCGCTGCGCGACCTCGCTCGCGGCCGCGAGGCTCGGGATGTCCACGCACCGCGAGCCGATCACCTTGAAGCGCTTCTTGTTCACCTTCACGCACAGGGTCGCGAAGCGATGGCCCGGGGCGTCCGCGCCGGAGCTGAGCGCGGCCTCGAAGCGCGCGCGCTTGCCCGGGCGGATCCGGAGCTTCGCCGGCGTCACCGTCAGATCGAGGTCCTCGCCGGTATCCACGCGCGAGCGGATCGCGAACCGCACCGCGCCGAACGCCTCGCGGTTGCCCGCCGCGTCGGTCGAGCGGTACTCGATCTCGTACTCGCCAGCCGCCACGAACTCGAGCGCCTCCTCGTAGGGCAGCCACTGCCCGCTGGGCAGGACGCGGTACTGGGTGGCGGCCACGCCGGAGCCGGCGCCGTCGTCGCCTTCGAGCGTGACGGTCACCGGATCGCTGTAGCCGTTCTCATCCGGCTCGCTCGCGCTCTCGAGCAGCGGCGTCGTCACCGGCGCGTTGCGGTCGATCTTGAACTCGACCGACTTGGTGTCCTCGACGTTGCCGGAGCCGTCGGTCGAGCGGAACTCGACGACGTGCTCGCCGTCCTCGCTCACCGTGATCGGCCCGTCGTACTCCTCGAAGTCGCCGCCGTCGAGCGCGTACTCGGTGCTTTCGAGGCCCGAGCCTCCGGCGTCGGTTGCGTCGAGCGTCACCGTGACCGGCGTGCGGTACCAGCCGTCGTTGCCGTCAGGCGCGGCCGGCGACAGCGCCGCCTCGGTCACGGGCGCAACGTCGTCCTGGGGCTCGAGCTCCTGGATGCGGATGTTGCGGAACGAGATCGTGTCGATCGCGCCGTGGTTCTGCAGGCCGATGTAGCCCGGTGCCATGCCGCGGTTCGTGACGGTGCCCTGGAAGTCGTTGACGAGCACCCCGTTGAGCGTCACCTGGATGCGCGGCGGCGACCCGGTCACCCGGATCTCGTAGTCGTTCCACTCTCCGTTGGGATTGGCGTTGCGCGCCGTCTCCCGCTTGAAGTTGTAGATCGACCCGGTCTTCTGGTTCTCGCCGTCACCCTGCACGCCCTCGCGGATCTGGACCTCGTAACCCTGGTCGATCGCGGTCTGGTGGGTGTTCGCGCCGCCGTCGGGGAAGCGGACGAAGACGCCCGAGTTGTCGATGTCCTTCTCGGCGCGCCACTCGAGCCGCAGCACGTAGTCGGTGAACTGCTGGTCCGAGTACCACAGGAGGCCGAGGCCGCCCTTGCTGAGCAGGTGGCAGCCGTCGCCGTCGTTCACCACCTCGAACTCACCCGGGCCGGACTGCGTCCAGCCGCTCTCGGTCGGCTGGCTCACGCCGTCCCACAGGCTCGTGAAGCCCTCCTCCGGTTCGGCCGGCTCGGCGCAGGGTTCGGTCACCTCGATCTCGACGCTGCGCGTCGTGGTGTTCTCGTCGGTGTCCGTGACGCTGATCTGCGCCTCGTAGGTGCCGAGGGACTCGTAGGTGTGCGTCTGCTGCAAGCCGCCGCTCGCCGTGTTCCCGTCGCCGAAGTCCCACTGGATGTCGAGGTCCTCGAGATCGTCCACGTCGTCGGCGACGGTCGCGGTGAAGTCGACCTCGAGCGGGGCGTCACCCTTCTTCGGGTCGGCGTTCAGCGTGACCGCCGGAGCGCCGCACACGGTCTGGCTCACGCGGAAGTAATCGAACTCCGCGAAGCGCATCGCGTTGCCTTGGAAGTAGGTGATCCCGATGCGCACGTCGCCGGAGCCGCCGAGCTGGAACGGATCGCCGATCGGCGTCCAGGTGTTCCCGCCGTTCAGCGAGTACTCGGCCGTGAACGTCGGGTTGGCGGCGCCGTCGGAGTGCGTGCGCAGCAGCACGGTGTCGACGCCCGCGCCCGAGATCGTGCCGCTGTTCGTGCCCTGGGCGCTGCCGTCAACCGTGTTCGCGCGCTCGATCCAGAAGTTGCCCTCCGCGCCCGACGCGCGCCGGTTGAAGACGACCTTGGCGAAGTTGTTCGGATCCTCGCCGCGCCAGACGATCAGGCCCACCTGGTCGCCCGTGGCGCTCAGGTCGCTGACGTCGACCGCGGTCTCGGCGATGTGCTCCTCCGTGGGTGCGTCCTGGAGCAGCACGTTGCGCGCGTTGGCGTTGTTGGAGTGCATGTCTCCGCTGTACGCCTTCAGGCGCAGCCTGCCGTTCTCCACGGTGAGGCCAGACGGCGCCGCGCGCAGCACGTCCCACTTGGGATCGAGGGCGTTGCCGTCGAACTCATCGGACTGCCCGAACAGGCACGTGTCGGGGCTCGGGTCCGCGACGCGGAGGATCACGCGCTCGCGCGTCGTGTGGCCGTCGCCGTCGGTGACCGCGACGCTCGCCTCGTATACGCCCGGCTCGGTGTATGTGTGGACCTGGGAGAGGTCGCCGGACGCGGTCTCCCCGTCGCCGAAGTCCCACTCGATATCGAGCTCGCCCGGCGCGCTCACGTCGTCGGCCGCGGCCGCCTCGAACTCGACCTCGAGCGGCGCGTCACCGTCCTGCGGCGTCGCGTCGAGGTTGACCTCGGGGCCGCACTCGATCGCGAAGCTGCGGAACGGCACGATGCCGCCGGTCTGACCCGAGCCGCCGCGGATCGCGAACATGCCGACCTGCACCGGGCCGTCGATCGTGCCGTGGCGGCCGATCTTGGTCCAAGTCTCGCCGTCGTCGGCCGAGTAATCGGCGGTGATCACGCGCCCGTCGCTGCGCAGGCGCACCTGCACGTCGGCGTCAGGCGCGAGGTCTCCCGGGGCCGGCGTGCCGGCCGTGGACGTCGGGAAGCCCGTGATGCCGCCCTCGGTGACGACGAGCTCGAACTGACGGGCGCCGCTGTTCGTCTGGATGAAGGTCGCCTTGCCGAAGACGTTCTCGGTGGACGGCGGGCCCTCCGACTGCCACACGACCAGGCCGGCCTGCTCGCCGTTCTCATCGATCGCCGCGATGTTGAACTCGGTGGTCGCGGTCCAGCCGCCGCTCGGGGCGGGCCGCATCACGACGTTCTCCGCCGTCGCGGTCGTGTTGATGAAGTCGCCGCTGCGGATCTGCAGGTTCAGGTTGCCGTCGGCGAGCTCCGGTCCGTCGCCGGCCGGGCGCAGGACGTTCCAGCCCGCGCCGAGCTCGGTGCCCTCGAAGTCGTCGGCGATCGCCTGCGGGCACGCGCCCGTCGGCTCGCAGTCGTCGGCGAGCTCCAGGCGGAACCAGTCGAACTCGGCCACGCGGGTCGCCGCGCCCTGGAAGTAGGTGAGGCCGATGCGCAGCTGGCCCTCGCCGGCGACCTGGAACGCGTCGGAGATCGCCGCCCAGCTCTCGCCGTCCAGCGAGTACTCAGGGGTCAGCTCGGGATTGGCCCCGCCGTCGGAATGCACGCGGATGTAGACGTGCTGCGGCGGGTTCTGCAGCATCCCGGAATTGCCCCCGGAGGTGCTGCCGTTCTGAGTGTTCGAGCGCTCGAACCAGAAGTTCGAGCCGTCGCGCTTGTTGAAGACGACCTTGGCGAAGTTGTTCGGACCCTCGGAGCGCCACAGGACCATGCCGACCTGATCGCCCTGTTGCGTGAGGTCGCTCACGTCGATGCGCGTCGCGGCGGTCCACGCGCCGTTCGGGGCATCCTGGAGCAGGACGTTGCGCGCGCTCGCGTTGGTGCCGTGCAGGTCGCCCGGGTAGGTCTGCAGCTGAAGCGCGCCGTCGGCGACGCGCAGGCCGCTCGGCATCGGCCGCAGGATGTCCCACTTGGGATGCAGGGCGTTCCCCGTGAACTCGTCCGAGACGTCGCTCGTGCACGGGTCCTGCTCGGGATCGCCGACGATCACCTCGTCGCCGGCGACCGTCGCGTTGCCTTCGGAGTCGGTTGCCGTGAGCGCGGGCCGGTACACGCCGGGCTCGTTGTAGGTGTGACTCTGCTCGGTGCCGCCGCTCGCCGTCTCGCCGTCGCCGAAGTCCCAGGCGAGGTCGAGGTCGCCCGCGTCGTCGGCGTCATCGCTCACCGTCGCGGCGAGCTCGACGTCGAGCGGGGCGTCGCCGTCCTGCGGCGTTGCCGTCACCTCCGCCTCGGGGGCGCAGGCGAGGGTGAAGTAGTCGAAGTAGGCGGTGCCGCCGACGGTGTCGTTGTCCGACGCCTTGAGGCCGACCTTGACCTCGCCGCCGAAGTACCGGCTGCGGCCGATCTGGGTCCACGTGTCGCCGTCGTCGGCCGAGTACTCAGCCGTGATCCACGCGCCGTCCGAGGTTGCCCGGATCAGCAGATCGGCGTCCGCGGGCAGTTCCTCGGGCGCGGGCGCCCAGCTGTCGTTGATGGGCTGCGCCAAGTCGCCGCGCTCGGTGGCGATGTGCTCGAAGCGGCGGTCGCCGCCGGTCGTCTGCACGAAGACGATCTTCGAGAAGTAGTTGTCCGTGGACGGCGGGCCCTCCGACTGCCAGACCACCAGGCCGGCCTGCTCGCCGTTCGCGTCGATCTCGGCGATGTTGAGCTTCGCCGTCGCCTGCCAGCCGCCCGCCGGCGCGTCCTTGAGCACCACGTTGCGGGCGGTGTTGTTCGGCTGGATCATGTCGCCCGGCGCGATCTCCAGCTCGAGGGCGCCGTTCGCGAGCCGCGGGCCGCCCTCGAACCGGCGCAGGACGTCCCAGATCGGGTCGAGCGCGCTGCCGTCGAACTCGTCGGTGCCGCAGGTCGCCTGCGGGTCGCCGACCGTGACGTCGGTGTGAGCGACGGAGACGTTGCCCGCGCTGTCGGTGACGGTGACCGTTGCGCGGTAGGTGCCCGGCGCGGAGTAGGTGTGGGTCTGGGTGGCCCCGCCGGCGACGGTGTCCCCGTCGCCGAAGTCCCATTCGATCTCGAGATCGCCCGCCTCGTCGACGTCATCGGCCAGCTCGGCGGTGAGCTCCGTCTCGAGCGGCTCGGCGCCGGACTGCGGGTCGGCGCTGAGCGAGACATCCGGGCGGCAGTCGTCCGCCTCGACGTGGAAGTAGTCGAAGTGGGCCCAGCTGCCCGTGTCGCCGCCGAACGCCGTCGGCCCGAACTTGAGCTCGTCCGTGGTCATCTGGAACGGGTCGCCGAGCGGGCTCCACGTCTCGCCGTCTACCGAGTACTCGGCCGTGATCGTCGGCTCGGCGGCGCCGTCGGAGCTCGCGCGCACCCAGACGTCGCCCGTGGCCTCCTCGACGACGCCGGTGTTCGGGAAGCCTCCGACGTTGTTCCCGTTCACCGTGTGGACCCGTTCGAACCAGCCGGCCTCACCGCTGCCCGTTCCCGTGCGCCGGTTGAACACGAGCTTGGCGAACGTGTTCGGGCCCTCACTCGCCCACAGGACCAAGCCGGCCTGCTCGCTGTTGCCGTCGATCTCGGAGACGTCGAGCTTGACCGTCGCGGTCCACGGGCCGCTCGGGGCGTCCTGCAGCGGCGTGTTGCGGGCGTTGCCCGTGCCGGCGTGGAAGTCCCCGCCCTGCACGCGGACGCTGAACGCGCCGTTCTCGACCGTGTAGCCGGCGCGGCTTTCGCGCATGAACGAAGGCCACACGGCGTCGCTCAGGGAGTCCCCCGCGAACTCGTCGCTTCCCGGGCAGACAGCCGCCTGCGCCGCGGGAGCGCCGACCAGCAGGGCGGCGACGGAAAGAGCGAGACCTGCCCCCCTGCGGAGGACTCCCCGAGCGTTCATCCGATTACTTCCTCCTGACCTTGAGGGTCACCGTCTGCACGACGCGCTTCGCGTTCGAAGCGGTCGCGATGAACTTGATCTTCACCTTCTTGTTGCGGGCCTTCTTGGTCGGCTTGAAGGTGAACTTCTGCTTCTTGTTGGTCGCGACCGGGAGCTGGGCGATCGACAGGCAGTCGCCGCCGCGCAGCTTCACCAGCTTCTTCTTGAACTTGGCGCAGACCATCACGTCCTCGGCGTCCTCGACGTTCTCGCCCTTGCCGACGTTGCGGACGGTCGGCGTGAACGCGACCCGCTTCTTGAAGCTGATCGCCTTCTGCTTGGGCTTGACGTTCAGCTTGAGCGCCGGCGGGTTCAGCACCGGGTCGGGCGGGTCGCCGACCTGGACGACGCCGCGCATGAACTCGGGGTGAACCGAGCACACGTAGAGGAACTGACCCTCGTCCTCGAACGTGTAGTCGAAGTACTCGAACTCAGGCGCCGCCGGGATGTAGTAGCCGGAGTCGGCGAGCTTGAACGCCTCGTTGAACTCCAGGCCGTCATAGATCCGGACGTCGTGGACGGCGGTCGGGGGGCCGCCGGGCGAGACCGTCGGGTTGAAGTTCCAGCGAACGGTCTGCCCGGGGTCGATCTGAATCTCGTCCGTATCCCAGACGAAGGTGTGCTGGGGGTCGTCCTCGATGATCCCGACCGTGACGTCCTGCGCGTTCGCCGCGGCCGGCGGCAATGCCAGCGCGGCGATCCCTGCGAGAAGCGCGAATGCCCGCCTCATGCGGTCACCTCCATTTGTCCCATCATGTTCACGTCGCCGTGCTCCAGCGCGTGGCAGTGGTACACGTAGCGACCGGTGTAGTTCGGGAAGTACACCTTCACGACGGCCGTCTCGTTGGCGCCGACCATCACGGTGTCCTTCCAGCCGCGGTCCGCCTTGTGGGGCTTGCGGCCGCCCACCGAGAGCACCTGGAAGTGCCCGAGGTGGGTGTGCATCGGGTGGTAGAACGCCGAGTCGTTGACGAAGTGCCAGATCTCGGTGGTCCCGGCGCGCGGGCGGATGTCGATGCGGTCGTCCGAGTAGCCGCGGCCGTTGATCTGCCACTCCATCGTCGGGCTCTGGCGCAGCGAGAGGCGGAACGTCCGCTGCTGCGCGACGCCCGGGATCGACTCGAGCGGGCGCAGCTTCTTAGGCACGCGCGCCGTCTCATTGCCCGGCTTGCCGCCGACGTCGAAGCGCATGATCTGCTTGACCGACGCGTTGTCGGCGTTCAGGTTGCGCAGCCGGATCGTGCTGCCCTTGCGGAACTGCCGGAAGTCGAAGATCAGATCGACGCGCTCCGCGGGGCCGATCGAGACCGCCTTGCGCTTCACCGGCTTCGGCAGCAACGCGTTATCGGTGCCGATCTGCCAGAACGGGATCTTGTTCCCGAAGGCGAGACGGAAGACGCGCGCGTTCGACGCGTTCAGGATGCGCAGGCGGTAGAGCCGCTGCTTGACCTTGAAGCGCGGCACGACCGCGCCGTTGACCAACACGGTGTCGCCGAGGAAACCCTGGCCAAGCGGGATCTGGTTCGGGTACGCGAACGAGCCGTCCGTGGCGAAGCTGCGGTCGGCGATCATCAGCGGCACCTCGAAGTCGCCCTGTGGCAGCTCGAGCTCGTCCTCGAGATCCTCGCGCAGCAGGTACATGCCGGCGAGGCCCTCGTAGACCGACCGCGCCGTGTAGCCGTGCGCGTGGTCGTGGTACCAGAGCAGCGCGCCGGGTTGCTCGTTGTCGTAGGTGTAGACGCGCTCGGCGCCCTCGGGGATCAGGTCCATCGGGTGGCCGTCGGAGGCCGCCTCGGTGACCCCGCCGTGCAGGTGCACCACCGCGTCCTGGCCGGTGCCGAGCTCGTTGCGCTGGCGCACGACCACCTTGCGGCCGACCCGCGCCTTGATCGTCGGGCCCGGGAAGGTCCCGTTGTAACCCAGGATCGGCGTCTCGAGACCCGGCAGGATCTCGGCCGTGCCCGGCTGCATCGTGATCTGGTACTCGTCGGCGTCGCCGCCGAGGCTGCTCGGCTGCAACACGGTCGGGATCGGCAGGTCGCGCTCGAACGGCGCGAAGGCCTTGCGCGCGGCCGTCTTGCGCGCCGCCGAGGTCAGCGGCTTGCGGCGGCCGAGCACCTTCGGCGCCTGCGTCATCGACTTGCCGGGCAGGTTGATCGTGGAGCAGAAGAACGCGACGCCGGCAGCGGCCTGCAGCACCTGCCGCCGGCTGTAGCTCTCGCGTGCCTCCTCGAACGCGGCCCGGTCCCGCTCACGGGCGGCCGAGTCGTTCTCCCTGGCGCTCATCGTGTGAATTCCTCCTTGTCCTTGCGCGACGGAAGCGATCTGCGTGAGCGATCACGCGGATTCGCGCTCGGGTCCCCTCCGCTGGAGATCATCTCCCACCGCGCTTGGGCTTCTTGATCTGGAGCTGGGCCACCACGGTGCGCTTTACGACCCCTGGCCCATTGACCACGAACCGTACCCTGCTGCGCTTGCCGCGAGCGGCCTTCTTGGGCTTGAGAATAAACCGCTGCGCGACGCTCATCTCGGCGCCCAGGCTCTTGGCCTTGACGCAGGTCGCGCCCTTCACGGCGAACCGCTTCTTCTGGGCCTTGACGCAGAGCTGGAGATCGCCCGGCGTCGCGGCGTCGCCCTGGTTCGTGACCTTGAACCGGAAGGCGACCCGCTTGGCCTTCGCGCCGAGCCGCTTCTTCGCCGGCTTCACGCTGGCGGAGAGCTCGGCCTTGCCGCTGGGCCCGCCGCTCTCGCCGATGCGGAACATCACGGTCTTGACGTCCTCGGTGTGGCCCGCGACGTCGACCGAGCGGAACTCGACCTTGTGCTGGCCTTCGCCCTCGACGACGACCGGACCCTCGACGCCGCCCTCGACGATCGGCATCACCCGCACGTTGCGGTAGGCCATCACGTCGCTCGTGCCGTGGTTCTGCAGGCCGATGTGGCCCTGCGCGAACTGGCGCGCGTCAGTGGGCGGATCGCCCGCGCGCGAGGACGACTTGCCCGGCGAGTTCTCGTACTCGTTGATCACCTCGCCGTTGCGGATGATCGTGTAGGTCTGGCCGACGACGCGGATCTCGTAGTCGTTCCACTGACCCTTCGCAGTCGGCTTGGCCTGCTCCAGGCCCACCGGCTGGAAGTTGTAGATCGAGCCGGTCTTCTGGGGCTCGCCGTCCGGGCCGTCGTAGATCTGGATCTCGTGGCCGCAGTAGATGGCCACCCAGGCCTGCGAGCTCTGCGCCGACCCGACCTGGCAGTCGGGGCGCTCCGCCGGGGGCAGGGCGACCGACTCCTCCGGGTTCGGGAAGCGCACGAAGGCGCCGCCGTTCGAGTAGCCGCTGTCGAGCCGCTCGTCGCGGAACTGGAACTTCAGCGAGAAGTCCGCGAACTCCTGCGGCTCGTACCAGAGCATGCCCAGCCCGCCCTGGCTCAGGATCGAGCCGTCGGCGCGGTGCTGGAAGGAGCCGCTCGGGGCCTGCCGCCACTTGGCGAACGACTCAGGCGTGTCGTCGAGCAGCGTCTGGTAGCCCAGGTACGGCGTCCAGGGCCCGCCATCCACGCGGAACTCGGTCCGCGCGACGCCCGAGCCGGGTCCGTCGTCGGCGTCGAGGGTCACCTCGACCGGGCCGTTGTAGGAGCCACCGGGGCCGTCCGGCGTGCCCGGGCTGAGCGTCGCGGACGTCTCGGGCGCCGACTCGTCGATGCGCAGCTCGAGGGACTTCGGGCTCTCCGTGTTGCCGGCCGCGTCGATCGAGCGGTACTGCACCGTGCGCACGCCGTCGCCGCCCACGGCGAAGGGCTCCGTGTACTCGGCCCAGTCGCCGCCGTCGACGCGGTACTCGGTCGTCTCGACGCCCTCGCCCTCATCCTCGGCGCTGAGGGTCACCTGGACGGGCGAGGCGTACCAGCCCTGCTCGCCGTCCGGGTTGGCCGGATCGACGCTCGCGGTGGTCGTCGGCGCGCTGGTGTCGCCGCCCGTCGAGCAGTCGGCGGGCTGGTTCGCGTCGGCGGTCCCGGTGAGGTGGAAGTAGTCGATGTCCACGGGCGCGTCGCCGCCCTCGCCGTCACGCTTGGCGAACAGGCCGATCTTGGTCACGCCGTTCGCACCCAGGGCGCTCGCCGGGAAGGCCGGCGCGTTCGCGGTCCAGGTGGCACCGTCGAGCGAGTAGAACGTCGAGACGCTCTCGCCGTCGAACACGGCGCGCACCCAGACGTAGTCCGAGGTCGGGGCGAGCTTGCCTGAGTTGGGCCAGTTGCCGCCGAAGTTCCCGTTGACCGCGCCGTTGGTGGTCAACGTCCGCTCCATCCAGATCCCGTTCATCGGGTTGTTGGAGAGGTCGTTCGTCTTGTACTGGATCGCGGCCTTGGCGAAGTAGTTCGGGTTGTTCTGGCCGTAGATCAGCAGGCCCGCGGCACGCCCGTTGACCGAGACGGTCGTGTGCTTGATCTTCGCCGTCGCCGTCCACGGGCCGTTCGGCACGTCCTGCAGCAGGATGTTCTGCGCCGTGAAGTTGCCCATGTAGACGTCGCCCTGCGCCATCGTCAGCGTCAGGTGGTCGTTGGCCACGCTGCGCAGGGACGGCGCGTCGTTGAAGATCTGCCACTTGCCGTCGAGCTGATCGCCGCGGAAGTCGTCGGCCTCCGGCAGGCAACTGCCGGCGCCGCACTCGACGCCCGTCTCAGCGTCGCTGCCGGCGAACACACGGAACCAGTCGAAGCCCACGACGCCGCCGCCCTGGCTGCCGCGGAAGGCGGTCAGGCCGACGCGCAGCGGCTGGTCCAGCTGGCCGACGTGGTCGGCCTGGCCGATGCGCGTCCAGGTGCCGCCGTCGTCAGCGGAGAACTCGCCGATCACGGCGTTCCCGTCGTAGCGGGCGCGCAGCAGCACGTAGCCCTCCTCGGGCAGGCTCGGGGGCGCCACCGTGATGCTCTGCGCGATCGGAGGCGACACGCTGCCGTTCTTGGTGACGATGTGCTCGAACTGGCGGGTGCCCGCGCTGTTCTCGATGAAGACGATCTTCGAGAAGGTGTTCGGGCTCTCCGACTTCCAGACCACGATCCCCGCCTGCTCGCCCGGCGCGTCGATCTCGGTGAGGTTCAGGCGCGTGACCGCCGTCCACTCGCCGTCGGGCGCGTCCTGGAGCAGGACGTTGCTCGCGAGCGGGTCGTTGGCGATGAAGTCGCCCTGCAGCAGCGGGAGCTTCACCTCGCCGTCGACGAGCTGCGGCCCGCCGTTCGCCGAACGGAGCA
Source organism: uncultured bacterium (assembly GCA_965652565.1). Lineage (GTDB taxonomy): Bacteria > Actinomycetota > Thermoleophilia > Solirubrobacterales > 70-9 > RSA11. Next base: position 11,256 of record CBFGWL010000023.1, on the reverse strand, counting down.
CGTCCCACTTGCCGTCCAGGCTGGTGCCGCCGAACTCGTCGGTCTGCGGCAGGCAGGTCTCGCCGCCGCCGGCGCTGTTGTCGATCGTGAAGCTGACCTCGTTCGGCTCCTCCTGGTTGCCGGCGAGGTCGATCGCGCGGTACTGGATCGTGTAGTCGCCGTTGCCGGTGACGTTGAAGGGCTCGTCGTAGGTCTGCCAGACGCCGCCGTTGATGCGGTACTCGATGCGATCGACGCCCGAGCCCTCGGGGTTGTCCTCAGCGTCGAGCGTGACCTTCACGGTCCCGCGGTACACGCCGCCGGGGCCGTTCGGCGAGGCCGGGTCGAGCTCGTGCGAGCTGGTCGGCGCCGTCGTGTCGTTGACGAACACGTTGACCTTGACGGTCTTCGAGATCTCCTCGCCGTCCGCGTAGGTGACGGTGAGGGTGACGTCGTACTGGCCGTCCTCCTCGTAGGCGTGCGTCGGGTTCGCCTCGCTGCTCGTCGGCGAGCCGTCGCCGAAGTCCCACTCGTACGAGACGCCGCCCGAGCTGCCGATCGAGAACTCGAACTCGCCGGCGCCGGTGGCGCGGAAGCGCGGATCCGGGTTCGGCGTGTCGGGGCCGCCGACGTAGGTGATCCGCCACAGCGAAGCAGCCGAGCCGATCGTGAAGAAGCCGGAGTAGTTCAGGACGTAGAGGGAGCCGTCCTCGCCGAACTTCCAGTCCATCAGGTTGCCGATGCCGCCCATCGGGATGATGGCCTTGAGGTTGTCGACGTAGGTCGGCAGGCCGCCGTCGGCGACCGTGTCCGGGTCCATGAGCAGCGCGTGGCGGATGTTGTCGTTGCCCGACTCGTCGCCCAGGAACCACCTGCCCTCCCAGTACTCGGGCCAGGCCACCGAGGGATCGGCGTCGTCGGGCACGCGGTAGAGCGGGCCGTTCATGATCGCCTGGCTGCCGCCATGCGCCCAGGGGCAGCGGTTCTGACGCACGTTGGCGCTGTAGTTCGGCACCCCGTTGCCCTGGACCGGGTAGACGCCGCAGCCGTTCGTGTTCGAGCCGGGGCCGTACCAGATGTTCACCGGGGTGACCGGCGGCAGGTCGGTGAGGCCCGTGTTGCGGACGGAGTCGTTGCGCGGGTTGTCGCAGTCGTACCAGCCCGGCGCGATGTAGCCGGGACCCGTGCGGTTGGAGAGCTGGCCGTTGTCGAGGCGGTCGCGGTAGGGCTGCTTGTTGCCCATGCAGTACGGCCAGCCGTAGTTGCCGGCCTCGGTGATGACCGCCGCCGACTCGTACTTCTCGGGGCCCTGATCGACGTTGGGGCTGCCCGCGTCAGGGCCGACCCACGCCGTGTAGACCCAGTCGGTGACGGGATCGACGAAGAGGCGCGAGGGGTTGCGCAGGCCCATCGCGAAGATCTCGGGACGCGCCTGATCGCCGTTGCCCTCCTCGCCGGTGAAGAGGTTCGGGCCGTTCGGGCCGTCCGGGATCGTGTAGGTGTTGCCGATCCCGGGTGTGACGTCCGCGCCGTCCGGCAGGTCCGTGATCGGCTTGATGCGCAGCAGCTTGCCGTTCAGGTTGTTCGTGTTGCCGGCCGTGCGGCGGGCGTCCTGGTAGGAGATGCCCGCGAACTCGGGGACTGGGTTGTTGCCCGAGTAGCCGCCCGTGCCCTCCGAGGAGTTCGAGTCGCCCGTGGTGACGTAGAGGTTGCCCTCGGAGTCCCAGCCCATGCCGCCGCCGACGTGGCAGCAGGAGTGCGCCTGATCACGCCACTGCAGGATCGGCACCTCGGAGTCCTCGATCAGCGTCTTCGTCTCGATGTCGAGGCGGAAGCGCGAGATCTTGTAGAGCGCGGTGTGGTCCGTGCGGTTCACCGTCTCGTGGGGGACCCAGTAGACGTAGATGTGCTCGGACTCCATGAAGTCGGGGGCGAGCGTGATGCCGAGCAGGCCGTGCTCGGTCTTGGTGCGCTCGTCGCCGCCGCCGCGGTTACCGAAGACGTCGAGCTGGCCGGCGAGCGTGACGCGGTTGTTCTGCGCCTGCGGCTGCTCCGGATCCCAGATGTGGATCGTGCCGCAGCCGAGGCCGACGTTCGGGTTGTCCCAGCTGTTGGGCTGTTGGACCGCGTTGTTGGCGCACGCGGAGCGCCCGATGTAGATCACCCAGCCGTTGGGGGCGACGACGACGCCGTGCGGCTCACCGGTCTGGTTGAGCTGGCCCGAGGCGTTCGGCTGGGTCAGGCGCGTGGCCTGGTAGTTCGAGTTGATCGTGGCCTTGCAGTTGCCGCGGACCATGCCGGCCGTCCACTGGATCGCGCCGAGCAGGTGGTCCTGGAAGTTCGCCTCCGCGTAGCTGTCGGCCGTGCGGCCCATGCCGACGTAGAAGGAGCGGCCGCCCTGGAAGTCGCGGCACCAGGAGATCGCGCGGCTGGTGGAGCCGCTGCGGACCGCGTCGTCGGTCCAGTCGGCGAAACGCACGCGCGCGACCGTGTGGACCTGGCCGGTCGGGTTGGACTGCCACTCGTACCAGCGGTCGGCGCGCGGGCCCCACTCGAGCGGCAGATCGCGGGTGGCCGGGTGGACGCGGTCGCCGACCTCGACGACCTGCTCGGTGACCGCGTCGCTCGAGGAGGCGGCGGGGCGGGCGCCGATCAGGCCGTTGAAGAAGTTGGAGCCGGTCTCGAGCTCGGCGGCTCGGCCGATGGAAAGGACGCCGTTGCCGGCCTGGACATAGTTCTGAAGCGCATTCTCCTGAGCCGAGTTGAAGACGTCGCCGGCGGAGTGCAGGAGGATGACCGCGCGGTAGTTCTCGAGGTTCTCGGCGTTGATGTCCGCCGCGCTGCTCGTCGTGGTGACGTCGAAGCCGCCCTCGTCGCCGAGGTCCTCGATCGCGTCGATCGCGGCGCTCGTCGACGGGTCGGCGGCACCCTCGGTGCCGTGGAAGAGGAGGACGTCGATGCCCTGCGCCGAGGCGGCCGGCGCGAACCCGAGCGCGGCGCCGAGCGCGACGGCGATCGTCGCGAGCGCGACTCGCAGCGAGGACCCCTGCGCGGTGGCGGTTCGGCGAGCGCTCGAACAAACGTCCGCGTCAACCCGACGAGACCACGGGGTCGCTCGCGCGAGAAATCCTCCCATAAGTTTTTCGGTCCTCCTCCTGGCTTGGTCCCCCCGAGGGGACAACCTCAACCCATTGCTATGAGCCCCGCCTTCTGCATGGCGGTCGGCGGAAGTCAACCACAAACCGACACCCCAGCGCAAGTCTTTGCAGAGAAACCCGGCGAAACGGCGCTGTCAAGCCGTTCGCTGGGTCCGTCGAGGGGCGCTTGATCAGCGCATGGGAACGGTTTTCGACCGATTCTTTCCGCGATGCGGGCGAAAGCTGACGAGCACCCGGCGTGGTGCGAGCCGGGCCCGCTTGCGGGCGGAGCGCTTCCTGCGCGGGGCGAGCCGCAGGCGCACGACGCGGGCCACGCGCGGGTTGGCGCGGCGGGGCTTGAGACCCGCGCCCGTGACCCGCACCACTCCCGGGCCGGGCACCTTCACGCGCGCGATGACCCGGCCGCGCTTGGCAACGCGGGCGCGCGCGGTGAACCGGTTGCACGGGCGCCCCTGGCGCTCGAACGCTCCCACGTCCGCCCCGTCGCCCGAGCGGCGGCGCGGCCGGTTGACCGGGCGGCGGGCGCCGCGCTGGTCGCGGCGCAGTCCCGCGCTCGCCCCTGCGTCGGCCGCGGCGGAGCAGGCACGCACCGGGTGCACGCGCGTGAGGCCCGCGTTCGTGTTCGTAAGCGGGCTGAGGCCTGGCCTCACGCCGGTCAGGTCGCGGGGGCCCAGGAAGGCGCACGACTCGTCGTCGGCCAGGTTGTGCCCGCCCGAGGTGAGCACGGTCTGCGCCTCGGGCGCGCAGTTCGGCGGGGCGGACGGCGCGGCGCTGGCGCGCGCGAGGATCGTGTTCTGCAGCTCGACGGTGGCTGTCACGTCGATCGCGACGCTCGCCAGGTTGGGGAAGCCGTCCGGCTCGGCGACGAGCGTCGAGCTGCGCACCGCCGTGTGCGAGGCGCTCCACGCCGCGATCCCGCCGTCGTTGCCGCTCAGGGTGGTGTTCACGATTGCGAGATCGGCCGTTTCGTTCACGATCGCGGCCGGCGGGAAGGAGCTCTGCCCGGGCTCGTCGGGTCCGCCGGGGACCTCGTTGCCGCTCAGCTCGCTGCGCACGATCCGGGCCGTGCCCGCGACGTAGAGCGCCGCCCCGGCCCCGCGCCCTGGCGGGGCGTCGGCGAGGTTGCCCCGGAGCGCGCTGTCGCGCACGACCAGCGTCCCGGTGCTGCGAACGGCGCCGCCCTGCGCCTGGGCGCCGGCCGCGCGGTTGCCCTCGACGAGCGCCCGTTGCAGCACGAGGTGCCCGTGATTTTCGATCGCGCCGCCGCCCGCTAGGAAACTGGGGTCCGTCGCCGCCTCGCTGTCGCGGACCGCGACGTCAGTGAGCTGGAGAGCGCCGTAGTTCAGCACCGCCCCGCCCGCCGCGCCGAAGGGGTAGCGATCCCAGCCGCCGGCGAGCGTCAGCCCGCTGACGGCGACGTCGCCCGCGGGGCCGACCACCAGCAGGCGGAAGGTCTCGTGCGGGGCGGTCGCGGTCGGCATGACCTCGAGCTGATCGCGGCCCGGGCCGATGATCTCGATCTCGCCGCCCAGCTGCGGCAGCGGATCGAGCAGCTCGATCGTCCCGCTCGCCGTGACCGTGATGCGATCGGGCTCGTCGTTTGCCGCCGCCGTCTCGAGCGCGGCGCGCAGCGTTTGCGGGCCGGAATCGGCGAGGCTCGCGACGGTGAGCTCGGCAGCGCCCGCGGCGCCGGGTAGCGCCGCGCAGCCGGCAACGGCGGCCAACCACCCCGCGATACAAGCGAGTCCCCTGCGCACGCGGGCGCAGCCTAGCCCCGATGCTTCCAGCGGGCTAGGAGACGGCCGCGAGGATCTCGGTCGGCGTCGCGCTCGGGTCGTGGTCGGGAGCGCGCGCGTCGATCTCGAGGCGCAGCTCGACCACGCCCAGGCGCAGCACGTCGCCGTGCTCGGCGCGCGTCGCGTCGAAGACGCGCTCCTCGTTCAGCCAGGTGCCGTTGGCGGAGTCGAGGTCGCGCACGACCACGGTGGCGCCGTCGAGGCGCAGCGAGGCGTGCCGGCGCGAGACCGTGGAGTGGTCCAGCGCGATGTCGGCAGCGGCGCCCCGTCCAACGATGACCTCACCGCTGAACGGAATCACCTCGCCCGTGTTCGGGACGCGGAGTGCAAGCTTTGCCAGCGGCATCGCCTACGAGTCTACGGCGGCGAAAAACGGCGTTTGTGCGGCCCGATACGCGGTGGCGGAGGCGGATACGGGACCCGCAGAGCGACGGTCGGAGGCCCCGCAGCGCGAATTCGCAGTTACGACGATGGGGTCGTCGCACGCGCGACCTCGCGAGGTCGCACTTCGCGAGTTCGCGTTTTCGACGATGGGGTCGTCTCGATCGCGAACTCGCGAGGGGACGGCCCGCGAGGTCGCGATTTCGCCGAGTGATCCGGCGCTATCGCGAATCCACTTCGGCCAGGGCCGTGCGGATCGCCTCGATGAACTCGTCCACGTCCGACGGCTCGGTGTCCCAGGCGCACATCCAGCGCACGACGCCCGTCGACTCGTCCCAGACGTAGAAGGGCGGATCGCCCTCGAGCGTCGCCAGAAGGCGCTCGGTCGCGGCGCGGGGCAGGCGGGCGAAGACGCCGTTCGCCTCGACGGGGTGGGCGAGCTCGACGCCCGGCAGCTCGGCGACGCCCTCGGCCAGGCGCGCGGCCATCGCGTTCGCGTGACTCGCGAGCTCCAGCCACAGATCGCCGCCCAGCAGCGCTTCGAACTGAGCCGAGAGGAAGCGCATCTTCGACGCGAGCTGGCCGAGCTGCTTGCGGACGAACTCGAAGCCGTCGGCGAGCTCGGGCCGGCAGAAGACGACGAGCTCGCCGAAGACGAGGCCGTTCTTCGTGCCGCCGAACGAGACCGCGTCCACCCCGCAGTCGGTCGTGAGCTCGCGCAGCGAGGCGCCGAGCGCGGCGGCCGCGTTGGCGAGGCGGGCGCCGTCGACGTGGACCAGCATGCGCAGCTCGTGCGCCGCGTCGGCGATCGCGCGGATCTCATCGGGCGTGTAGACCGTGCCGAGCTCGGTCGCCTGCGTGATCGAGACGACCCGCGGCTGGGCGTGGTGCTCGTCGCCGCGCCGGGCCTCCCAGCGGGCGACGTCGTCCGGCGTGAGCTTGCCGTGCTCGGCCGGGACCGTGAAGAGCTTCGCGCCCGCGACCCGCTCGGGCGCGCCGCACTCGTCGACGTGCATGTGCGCGACGTCGGTGCAGATCACCGCCTCGAACCCGCGGGTGAGCGAGTCGACCACCGTGACGTTCGCGCCGCTGCCGTTGAAGACCGGAAAGCCGCGGGCGTCCGGGCCGAAGTGCTTGCGCACGAGGTCCTCGACGCGCTCGGTCCAGCGATCGTGCCCGTAGGCGCCCGCGCGGCCCTCGTTCGCGGCCGCGATCGCCTCGAGCACGGCGGGGTGGGCGCCCGCGTTGTTGTCCGAGGCGAAGTTGCGCACGTGGTGGTTCTACCGGAGGGCCGCCGAGCGCGCGGCGCGCCTACGGATGCAGCTCGAGCCGAGCGCCGTTCATCTTCGCCGCGGCGTCCGAGAGCAGGTACGCGATCGCCTCGGCGATGTCCTCGGCCGAGGTGAACGTCTTGTAGGGCTTGTCCGGGTTGCGCTCCCGCATCGCTGGGGTGAGGATCGCGTTCACGACCACGATGTTCGCGGTCGCCCCGCTCTCAGCGAGCGAATCTGCGAGCGCGAGCGTCCAGGTCTCCGCCGCCGCCTTCGTCGCCGCGTAGGAAGCGTTCGTCGCGCTGGGCTTGCGCGCCTGCGTCGAGGAGACCAGCACGAAGCGGCCGCCCTCGTGCGCGATGTGGTCGTGGAAGGCGCGCGAGGTGAGCTGCACCGTGCGGACGAGCAGATCGTGCAGCCAGGTGTAGTCGCCGAGCGAGGTGGTCTTGATCGGCTCCCCGCCCTTGTAGCCGCCGACCAGGTGCACCACCCCGTCCACGCGCCCGAAGCGCTCGGCGATCGCGTCCGCCCACGCCTGGGTGTCGTGCTCCTCGAGCAGGTCGACCACCCGCGCGTCGATGCGCTCCTCCGGCAGGCCGAGCTCGCGCACGAGGTCCGTGAGCGCCTCCTCGACGCGGTCGGTGAGCGCGAGCGTGGCGCCCGCGTCGGCCAGGCGGCGCGCGACGGTCGGCCCCAGGCCGCCGGCGGCGCCGGGGATGGCGATCACCTTGCCGTCGAGCATGCGCCGAGCTTAGACCGTCCGGCGCTTTCGCCCTACTTGATTTTGCGCTGCAGCCTGCGCAGCAGCTTGCCCTGCTTCGCGAGCTTCTTGCCGAGCCTCGAGACCTTCTTGCGGAGCTTTTTGTTCTCGCGCTCGAGGGTCCGCTGCTCGCCCTGGAGCGCCTGCGCGGCCGCCAGTGCGACACCCGCCACATCTCCCGGGGCGACCTCCCCCCCGCTTCCCAGCCCGAAGGCGGCATGGAAGTCCTCCGCGAGCGGGCCGATGTGGCGGGCCTCGCCGGGCTCGCTCAGGTACTCCCACTCAGGCACAGGCAGGGAGCGGATCGCCTCCAGGAGCTCCGCGTGGTCCACGTCGGTCTCGTTGCCGACCTCGCCCCGATTGACCCGCTCGGTGGCCCTGGCGATGGAAGTCGCGCCGCCGGGCATGGAGACCCGGCCGGTGCTCTCGACCACGAGGCTTCTATCCGGCGCTCGCGAGCGAACCCGGAACGGCAGGTCCGAGGTCTCCCCGTCGCGCACGAAGAAGTTGATCTCGTTCGCAGCTACTTCCCAGAAGTAAGGCTGCCATCCCTGTTGGCTGGTTTGGGCAAGCCGGATCCTCGGCGTGTCGCCCGTCTCGATGTAGATGTGCTCGTTGAACTGCTGCTGTGCCTGGGCCGTCGCAGCTGCGCCGAGGGCGCCGAGGACGACCGCGCAGACACACAGCCCCGACCGGAGCTTGCGCATGTTCCGATTCCCCTCCCTATTGGGTTTGTGTCAGGAGGGGACGCTACCGGCCGGGGCGCGCTTCGGCCGCTCGAGCACGTGCTCGAGCTTCGGCTTCAGCTGCAGGTAGAAGAGCGAGAGCGGGAACTCGTCGTCCCGGACGAGGTCGACGAGCTCCTTGGGTTCCTCCACCTCGGGCAGGTCGCGGCGGTCCTTCGCCCACACCGACGACTCCGTGGGCGGCACGTACTCGGAGACGAGATCGTGCGCGGCAGCCCACTGGGCGATCTTCGAGCGGTCGATGCCCGAGTGGTAGAGCTCCTGCACGCGCTCGCGCAGGCGCGCGACGCCCTCCGCGACGCGGTCCCAGTCGATCGTCAGGCGGTTGTCGGTCCAGTGCAGGTAGCGCTCCTTGTGGAGGAACGCGAACAGCAGCTGGCCACCCAGTCCGTCGTAGTTGCGCACCCGGCTGCCGGTGATCGGGAAGCGGAAGAGCCGGTCGAAGAGGATCGCGTACTGCACGTGACGGGCGAACGCGAATCCCTCGCGCTCGAGCTGCACCGCCTCGCCGAACGCCGTCAGATCGCAGCGCAGCTCCTCCAGCGCGTACATCCAGTACGGGCTGCGCTGGCGGATCATGAACGGGTCGAAGGGCAGATCGCCGCGCATGTGCGTGCGGTCGTGGAGCAGGTCCCAAAGCACGTAGGCGTCGCGCGAGAGTCCCGGCGAGGCGAGCAGCGCGGCCGCGTCGGGCGGCAGGTTGAGGTGCAGCACGCGCGCGGCCTCGGAGCCGACGCGGCGCAGGCGCTCGGCCTCGCGGTCGCAGAAGATCGCGCCGAAGTGGTACTCGGTCGGGCGCTCGCCGAACGAGAACGTCTCGGGGAAGAGCACCGCGCACTCGGAGTCGTAGCCGGCGGTGTAATCGACGAGCTCGGCCGGGACGAACTTGGCATTGTCGTAGGTGCGCTCGATCTCAGCGATCCAGTCCGGCCAGGGCACCCGGAAGATGAGCGCCTCGAAGCAGGTGTCGCGCGAAGCGTTCTGCTTGTACATCGGGAAGACGCAGAGGTGCTGGATGCCGTCGCGGCGCTCGCGCTCGGGGCGGAAGAGCTCCGCCGAGCGGTCGAACGCCGGCTTCGCGAAGCCCGACTGCGCCCAGGCGCGCAGGTCCTGCTCGAGCACCTCCAGGTACTCGCGCTGGTGCGGGAAGCGCGGCTCGAGCGCGCGCGCCGCGGCGGCGATGCGCTCGGTGAGCTCGCGGGCGCGCGCCGCGTCGTGCTCGTCCGTGTCGATCGAGCCGTCGGGCGCCTGCATGAGGCGCAGCTCGTCGACCGCGTCGCGCAGGGTATGCCAGTTGGGGTCCTGCGCGGCCTCGGAGGCCGCGGCCGGCGCGGGATGGGCGAACGAGTGGCCCGCGACCCAGAACAGGAGGTTGAGCCACAGCTCGCGGTGGGAGAGCTGGTCGATGCAGTCGTCGCCGAAGAGGTCGGAGTCGGCGAGGGCGGCCACGCGCCCGGCGCCGTGGGTGGTGACCGCAGCGAGCGGTGCGCCGGGGATGCTCGCGGTGGGATGGGCGCGGGCGAGCACGCGAGCGCCGTTCATCGAGCTGAGCGCGCCGGCGCGGTAGAAGCACACCGAGCCGACGCGGGCCAGCACGTCGGCGCCCAGCTCGTTCGGGTCGAGCTCGGCCCGCGGCAAGTCGGCGAGCACCCACGAGGGCGCCTCGAGGTTCCGCTCGTAGTCCTGAAGGGTCGCGTTCTCGATGCGCAGGCCGAAGCGCGCGAGCAGCTCGTTCAGGTTGTTGCCGTACTTGTCCTGCTCGGTCTCCCCCAGGACGATCAGCCCGCCGCCGCCCTCGACGTGCGCGGCGATCGCCTCGATCTCCTCCGCCTCGAAGCGCGGGGCGCCCTCGCCCGTGGTCGCCTCCCACTTGGGCTCGGAGGGATGCGCGATCACCAGCACGTCGGCGTCCGCGAGAGCCGCGGCGTCGAGCGGCCCGCCCGCGTGCACCGCGACGTCGAAGTCGTGCTCGCGCGCCGCCTGCGCCGCGCGCGCCAGCGAGGCATCCTCCGGGTGCGCGGGCTGCATCTCCGCGGCAAGCTCGGGCCGGATCGTCCAGGCCTCCGAATGCGCTTCGTCGAACAGGACGCGGGCGTGCTTGGGGTGCTCGGGCATGTAATGGAGGCTACGGACGCGGTTTACAGCGGTCAATGCCGTAATTGCGCGGCTGTGCGCAATACTTCGCCGTATGGACGCGATTGACCGCAAGATTCTTGCGCTTCTACAGGAGGATGGCCGGCGCACCTACGGCGACATCGCCGAGCGCGTGAAGCTCTCCGCGCCCGCCGTCAAACGCCGGGTCGATCGCCTCCGCGAGCGCGGCGCGCTGCAGGGCTTCACGGCCCTCGTCGACTACGGCGCGCTCGGTTGGCACACCGAGGCGCTGATCGAGCTCTTCTTCCGCCCGGGTACGCAGCTCGAGGAGGTGGCGGAGACGCTGCGCGAGCACCCGGAAGTCGTCGAAGCGTGGAGCGTCACCGGCGAGCCGGACGCGATCGCCCGCGTGCGCACCGAGGACAACTCCGACCTCGAGCGCCTGATCATCGACCTGCAGCGCAACGGCATGGTCGAGCGCACGCACTCGGTGGTCGTGCTCTCCCGCCTCGTGGGCGCGCCGCGCGCCGAGGGCGGGCGCGATTAGGGCGCCGCGAGCGCTCGCGCCCTGCCTCTCTAAACTTGCTCGCGCTCCTGGGGGAGCGCCGGAGTTGGAGAGCCGGGCCGGTCTGTAAAATCGGTGCCTCGTGCTGAGTGAGTTCGAATCTCACCTCCCCCATGATCAGCCGCGGTCCCGGACCGCGGTTTTCTCTTTCTAGAGCCGGATTCACGGCCCAGAGCGTTACGGCCCAGAGCGCCGCCCACGCCGCGCGACCCACGCCGTTCACGCCGCGCGACCCACACGTTCAGCCCACGTGGTCGAAAAACGACGACCACGGCTGAACGTCCCGCCTCGCTGGACCGTCCCGGCCCACGTTCAGCCCTCGTGTTCGAGAAACGACGACCACGGCTGAACGTCGCGGCGCGCCGAGCCGCCGCGGGCCAGGTTCAGCCCACGTGTTCGAAAACCGGCGACCAGGGCTGAACGTCGCGTCGCGCCGCGCCGCCCCGGCCCAGGTTCAGCCCACGTGTTCGAAAACCGGCTACCAGGGCTGAACGTTGGCGTGCTGG
>CBFGWL010000022.1:0-34317 GCA_965652565.1 uncultured bacterium | reverse complement strand
GGCCTCGCGGCGGCGGTCGCGCGGCTGCGCCCGCTCGGCGTGGTCAAGGGCTAGCCCGCCCCGCGGGCGCTCGCCGGCGCGCGAGTTTTAGACGTCGAACACCACGCGCCCTCGCCAGCCGGTCTCGGTCGGCCGCACCTCCAGGCGGTGGTAGGTGACCGCCTTCACCAGCGTCTGCGGCAGCGAGCGACTTCCCGCGATCACGCCGCGCACCTCGCCGTCGTCCACCCGGATCTCCCCGACGCGCTGCGGCACGACGCCGTCGGTCTCGGCGAGGAAGACCAGCTCCTCGAGCCACGCTGCGAGCAGCGCCGGCAGGTCGCGAGCGCGCACATGGACCTCGTGCGCCACCGTTCCCTCTCTTTCGTCCTCACCGAGCAGTTCCCGCAGGGCGAGCGCGGCCTCCGCGAAAACGGCCTCCTTGCTCTCGGCCTCGACGAGCAACTCGACCTCGGAGGTGTGCTCGATCCAGCGGTGCACGTGCTTGCTCCAGCGGGGCCGCGAGCGCGGCTCGCGCGCAGCATAGGTCAGCCGCCGTCACATCCCGCGGGCGGATCTCGTCAGAGAGGGTGAGACCGATTTCCCCGCGAAGGAGGCCCGTCCCCTTGGAAGCCGCTGCCCGAGCCCCTCATCACGACCGCCGCTGGTTCGTGCTCGTCGCCATCGCCGTCGCCCAGCTGCTCGTGGTGCTCGACGTGACGATCGTCAACATCGCGCTGCCCTCGGCGCAGCAGGATCTGGGCTTCTCCGATCACGATCGCCAGTGGGTGATCACGGCCTACGCGCTTGCCTTCGGCAGCCTGCTTTTGCTCGGCGGGCGGATCGCTGATCTGTTCGGGCGCAAGCGGACCTTCATCGCGGGGCTGTTCGGCTTCGCCGCCGCGTCGGCGCTGGGCGGCGCTGCCGAGAGCTTTGGCCTGCTGGTCGCGGCCCGGGCCCTGCAGGGTGTATTCGCCGCGCTGCTCGCGCCCGCGGCGCTCTCGCTGCTCACGACGACCTTCACCAAGCCGGACGAGCGCGCCAAGGCCTTCGCGGTGTATGCCGCGATCGGCGGGATGGGCGGCGCCATCGGGCTCTTGCTCGGCGGCGCGCTGACCGAAACACTCGTCTGGCGCTGGAGCCTGTACATCTCGGTGGTCTTCGCGGTGCCCGCGGCGTTGGCCTCGATGCGCCTGCTGACGCACATCCCCGCGCGGAGCCGGCCCCGCCTCGACCTCCCGGGCACCCTGGCGGCGTCCATCGGCCTGTTCGCGCTCGTCTTCGGGCTCGCGCGCGGCGAGGCCGACGGCTGGGGAGAGGCGACGACGATCGTCGCCCTGGCCGCGAGCGTCGTGTTGCTCACTGCGTTCATCGCCATCCAGCGCGGCGTCGCCAACCCGCTGCTCCCCCTGCGCGTGGTGCTCGATCGCAACCGTGGCGCCTCGTTCCTGGCGATCGGGCTGGCGAGCGCGGGCGCGTTCGGGGTCTTCCTGTTCCTCACGTTCTACCTGCAGGGCGTGCGCGGCATGAACCCGCTCGAGACGGGCCTCGCCTTCCTGCCGATGAGCTTCGTTGTCGCGCCGACGGTCGCGATCGTCAGCACTCGCATCCTGCCGCGCACCGGCCCCCGGCCGCTCATCCCCTTCGGCATGGGCTTGGCTGCGCTCGGGCTCGCCCTGCTGACGCGGATCGGCATCGATACGGGGTACGCGAGCCACGTGCTGCCGCCGCTGGTGCTGGTCGCGATCGGCTTCGGGTTCACGATGGCGCCGGCGTTCGCGACCGCGACCCTGGGCGTCCCGCCGCGCGACAGCGGCGTGGCGTCGGCGATGGTCAACGCCTCGCAGCAGGTCGGCGGCTCGATTGGCATCGCGATGCTCAGCACGGTGGCGGTGGCCGCGACCAACGATTTCCTGGCCACGGCCGCCCCGGGTCCCGAGCTCGCCGTCCAGGCATCGGTGGAGGGCTACGCGGCTGCGCTTTGGTGGGCCGCCGGGATCTTTGCGGCCGGCGCCGTGATCTGCGGAGCCCTGCTGCGCTCCGACGCGCGCCCCGAGCTCAAGCCGGGCGGGCCGGTCGCGGAGGCGGAGGCCGCCCCGGCCGCTTCGTAGCGCCGAGGCGTCGACCCTGCCAGGGCTAAAGCACCGTCAGCGTCACCGCTGACGGCCGGCCCGGGTCGTGGAAGACCTCCTGGTCGGCCGCCAGCAGGCGCGTGGCGCGCAAAGGGTCCTCGCCGGTGCCCGGGTTGCGCGCGTAGCGTGGGTGAGCGCCGCTTGAGATCTGGATGCGGATGCGGTTCCCGGCGCTGAAGCGGTGCGCCGTCGGCCACAACTCGAACTGCACGCGCGCGACGCCATCGCCATCGCGCTCCGGCTGCCCGGCGGTGAGGCGCACGAGCGCGTCGCACACGTTCCACGAGGCGCCCTCGGAGTCGACCTCGCAGACCCGCACGAACACGTCCGTGTCCGCGCGGTTCGAGCGAAAGCGGATGTCGGCGTGCACCGGCCCGATCGCCTCGAGGTCGCGGGGCAGCGGATCGCCGGTGAACGTGATCACGTCGGGCCGGGCCTCCAGCGGACGGTTGTCGCGGACCGGCTGACGCTCGAGCAGCAGCGGCCCGCCGAGCGCCGGCGTCGGATCGGCTGGGTCATACCTGTACCGCGTCGGTACCGCGTCCTCCGCGGGCGGCTGCTCGGCCAACCCGCCTCCGGCACGTAACCAGAGCGTGTGCTCGCGCGCGCCGGGCGGGGGCCAGTCCTCGAACTCCCGCCAGCGCCGCGCGCCGGTGACGTAGACGCGCACGGGAACATCGTCGATCATCCGCTCGTCTCCCAGGAGGTGGGCCCGCAGCCAGCCGATCCCGGCGCGCAGCGAGTAGCCGGTCATGCCGGGCGAGGTGTGGGTCCAGGGACCGATCACGAGCTGGCGCCGGCGCGAGGCGCCGAGCGCGCGGAAGTCCTCGAGCAGCCAGGGCAGGAAGATGTCGTAGAGGCCTCCCACGAGCTGCACCGGGGCCTCGATCGTGCGCAGCGCCGAGGAGTAGTTACGCGTCTCCCAGCTCGGGCTGTCGGGCGCCATGTCCTCGAGCCACTCGGCGACGGGCACGCGCGCTGCGAACCCGAGCGCGCGCTCGTCCGCGATCGGCGTGCTCGCGTACAGGCGCGGCAGGCGGCGGCGCAGGCCGAGGGCGAGCAGGAGGGGAGCCAGGCGACGCTCCTGGACCTCCAGCAGCAGCATCCACGACATCGAGCTGGCGAGCGACATGCTCCCCGAGCCGTAGGTCATCTCGCGGACGTCGGATGCCGTGACCGAGGGCGCGAGCGCGTCGAGCTCGTCGGCGATCGCCCACTGCGCGATCCCGAGGTAGCTCGGGCCGATCATGCCCACCGGCCCGCGGTGCCACGGCTGCGTTCGCAGCCAGCGCAGGGTCGCGAGCCCGTCGGGCCGCTCGTTGAAGGGGTCGAACCGGCCTTGCGAGCCGAACGTCCCGCGAACGCTTTGAACCACCGTCTGCAGCCCGCGCTCGGCAAGCAGCCGTCCGTAGAGGAAGCCGAAGGCTCCGTCACGGCCGTAGGGGGAGCGCACGAGGACGGTGGGGGAGGGCCCGGCGTCCGGCGGCGCGTACCGGGTCGCGTACAGCCGCACACCATCGTCCATCGGAACCTCGAGGTCGCGCTCGACGATGATCTCGCGGGTGGCGGGCGCCGGGAGGCGCAGCAACCGCCCGGCGATCTCGCTCAGCAGGTGCACCACCGCGAGTTTGCCAGGTGCGGCCGCGATGGCGGCCCGGCGCGCTGGTGCGGTCTCCTGCTGGTCGACGCGGCACCTGGTCACGGGGTAGCGTTTTGTCCCGGTGACGCCGAGTTTCAGCTTGGGCAGACTCGCCGGGATCCCGGTCGGGATCCACTGGAGCTGGCTGTTCGTTTTCGCCCTGATCGCGTGGAGCCTGGCAGCAGCGATCTTCCCCGAGGAGAACCCCGGGCTCAGCGACGGCGCCTACGCCGTGATGGGCATCGTGGCGGCGGCCCTCTTCTTCGGCTCCATCCTGCTTCACGAGCTCGGCCACGCGATCCAGGCGCGCCGCGACCGGGTGGAGATCGAGGGCATCACGCTTTGGCTGTTCGGCGGCGTGGCGCGCTTCCGAGGCATGTACGAGACGCCCGGAGCTGAGTTCCGGATCGCGATCGCGGGCCCATTGGTCACGGTCGCGATCGCCGCCGCGCTCCTCGCCATGACGGCGATCGTTGAGCTGCCGGAGGCCGTCGATGGGGTCGCCTCCTGGCTCGCCTACATCAACGTCGTCCTGCTGGTTTTCAACTTGCTGCCCGCGCTGCCCCTCGACGGCGGTCGCATCCTGCACGCGGCGCTGTGGCGAGCGAAGCGCAGCCTGGTCTGGGCGACGCAGATCGGCACCGCGATCGGAATCGGCTTCGGATACCTGCTGATCGGGGGCGGCATCGTCCTGCTCTTCGCCGGCGCGGGCTTCGGTGGTCTGTGGTTCGCGTTGATCGGCTGGTTCCTCTCGTCCGCCGCTCGCGGCGAGGCGCAGGCCCTCCTGGCGCGCGAGGCTTTGGGCGATCTTCCGGTCCGGGAGCTGATGGCTCACGACCCGGTCACGGTTGAGCCCAACGAGACCCTCGACCGTTTCATCGATGAGGTCGCACGACGCACGCGGTACACGACGTACCCCGTAGTCGAGGCCGCCCGGCCGGTCGGCCTGCTCACCTTCGCCCGCGTCGCTGCGATGCCACGCGAAACCTGGCCGGAGATCCGCGTCGCGGACTGCATGGTCCCGCTCGAGCACGTGCCGGTCGTCGGCCCGGGCGACCCCGCCGCCGAGGCACTCGGGGAGATCAGCCGCAGCGAGGTGGGCCGTGCGCTTGTCGTCGCGGACGGGCGGCTGGTGGGACTGCTTTCAATCAGCGATCTCGCGCGCGCGATCAGCATCGCCGGGACGACGCCGGCGTTCGTCCCGGGCTCGGCGCCGCGCGCCTGACCGGTCCCCACGGCGCCGGGCTCCGGTCGCCGCCACGGAGTCTCTTGGGCGGGCTCGCAATGCATTTGGCGGCGTCGCCCGCATGGCATACGATCGGCCAATGGCACTGTCGTTGCGCCTTTTTCAGAGGGCGCGAGAGTGAGCGAGGGCCGCGCGCTCCTCCGGGCGCGACAGTTCTTCGGCGCCAGACAGCGCTCCGCGGACGGCTGGAACGAGGTCTCCACCTACGCCCGCGACTGGGAGACGGCGTACCGGCGCCGCTGGCAGCACGACCGCGTTGTCCGCTCCACGCACGGCGTGAACTGCACGGGCTCGTGTTCGTGGCGCATACACGTAAAAGACGGGTTGGTCACCTGGGAGACACAGCAGACGGACTACCCGTCGAACGGCCCGGACGTTCCCGACTACGAGCCCCGCGGATGCCCCCGCGGGGCTTCGTTTAGCTGGTACGTCTACTCGCCGCTGCGCCCCAAGTACCCGTACGTGCGCGGGGTGCTGCTGGAGATGTACCGCGAGGCGCGTGAGCGGCTGGGCGACCCCGTCGAGGCCTGGGCCGAGATCGTCACCGACCCCGAGCGTGCCCGCGCGTATAAGTCGCAGCGCGGCAAGGGCGGCTTTGTGCGCGCGAGCTGGGACGAGGCGGTCGAGCTGATCGCGGCGGCCCACGTGCACACGATCCGCCGCTGGGGGCCCGATCGGATCGCGGGCTTCTCGCCGATCCCGGCGATGTCGATGGTCTCGTACACGGCCGGCACGCGGTTTCTCTCGCTGATCGGCGGCGTGTGCCTCTCCTTCTACGACTGGTACGCGGACCTGCCGCCCGCCTCGCCGCAGGTGTGGGGCGATCAGACCGACGTGCCCGAGTCGGCGGACTGGTGGAACGCGGGCTACCTGGTCATCTGGGGATCGAACATCCCGCAGACGCGCACGCCCGACGCGCACTTCATGACCGAGGCTCGCTACCGCGGCCAGAAGGTCGTCGTCGTCTCGCCCGACTACGCGGGCCACACGAAGTTCGCCGACCACTGGCTGCCGGCGCAGGCGGGCACCGACGGGGCGCTCGCGATGGCGATGGGCCACGTGATGCTCCGCGAGTTCTACGTGGAGCGCGAGGTGCCCTACTTCCGCGACTACGCGCGGCGATACACCGACATGCCGATGCTCGTCGAGCTGACGCCGCGCGACGACGGCACCTACGGCGCCGGCGCGTTCCTGCGCGCCTCGGACCTCGGCGAGGACGGGGAGGACGCCGAGTGGAAGACGGTGGTCTGGGACCGCGCCACGGGCGAGCCCGCGGTGCCCAACGGCTCGCTCGGCTTTCGCTGGGGTGAGCGGAACGCCGGGCGCTGGAACCTCGACCTGGGCGAGATCGACCCCGCGCTCAGCCTGCTCGACGCGCTCGACGAGACGGTGGAGGTGACGCTGCCCCGCTTTGACGGCGGCGAGACCGAGGGCGGCACGACGATGCGCCGCGGCGTACCCGCCAAGCGCGTGGGCGAGCGCCTGGTCACGACGGTCTTCGACCTCGCGCTGGCCCAGTACGGGGTCGAGCGGGAGGGTCTGCCCGGCGAGTGGCCGGGCGGCTACGACGATCCCGGGCAACCGTACACGCCGGCCTGGCAGGAGCCGATCACCGGCGTCGACGCCGGGCGCTGCATCCGCATCGCGCGCGAGTTCGCCGCGAACGCCGAGCGCACCGAGGGGCGCTCGATGATCGTCATGGGCGCGGGGACGAACCACTGGTTCCACTCCGACCAGACGTACCGCGCGATGCTCGCGCTCGTCCTGCTCTGCGGCACCCAGGGCGTGAACGGCGGCGGCTGGGCCCACTACGTGGGGCAGGAGAAGGTGCGGCCGATCTCCGGCTGGATGACGCTGGCGTTCGCGCTCGACTGGCAGCGCCCGCCGCGCCAGCAGCCGGCGACGCCGTTCTGGTACCTGGCCTCCGACCAGTGGCGCTACGAGAGCTTCGGCGCGGAGGAGTTCACCTCGCCGGCCGGCAACGGCGCGCTGGGCAAGCGCCACGCGGCGGACTGCCACGCGCTCGCTGTGCGCCTTGGCTGGCTGCCCTCCTTCCCGAGCTTCGACCGCAACCCGCTCGACGTCTGCGACGAGGCGGCCGAGCGCGGGGTGGACCCCGTTGAGCACGCCGCCGAGGAACTGCGCGCGGGGCGCCTGCGCTTCGCCTGCGAGGACCCCGACGCCGAGTCGAACCACCCGCGCGTGCTCACGTTGTGGCGCGCGAACCTGCTCGGCTCCTCGGCGAAGGGTCACGAGTACTTCCTGCGGCACATCCTGGGCGTGCCCGACGCCGCGGTGCGGGCCGGCGAGTCGCCGCCGGAGGTGCGTCCCGACGAGGTGCGCTGGCGCGACGAGGCGCCCGAGGGCAAGCTCGACCTCTTCACGACGATCGACTTCCGGATGAACGGCTCGTGCATCTACTCGGACGTCGTCCTGCCGGCGGCGACCTGGTACGAGAAGCACGACATCTCGAGCACGGACCTCCACCCATTCGTGCACCCGTTCAACGCCGCGATCCCGCCGCCCTGGGAGGCGCGCAGCGACTGGGATGCCTTCAACGTGATCGCCGCGCGCTTCAGCGAGCTGGCGGCAAAACACCTTGGCAAGCGCACGGACCTGGTCGCGGCCCCGCTCATGCACGACACCCCCGAGGAGCTCGCGCAACCGCGCGGGCGCGTGCGCGACTGGCGCGCGGGCGAGTGCGAGGCCGTGCCGGGGCGGACGATGCCGAGACTCGTCGCGGTCGAGCGCGACTATCCCGCGGTCCACGAGAAGATGACCGCGCTCGGCCCGCTGGTGGAGAAGCTGGGCGTGGGCGCGAAGGGCGTGCCGATCAAACCGGTCGAGGAGGTCGGCGAGCTCGCGCGTCGCACCGGCACGGCGAACGGGGGCGGCCCGGCCGACGGGCGTCCGGCGCTGCGCCGCGACGTGCACGTCGCCGAGGCGATCCTGGCGCTCTCGGGGACGACCAACGGCCGCCTCGCGGTCGAGGGGTTCCGCGGCATGGAGGAGCAGACGGGGCTCGAGCTCGCGCACGTCCCCGAGGATCGCGCCGACGAGCGCCTCACGTTTGGCGAGATCGGGGTGCAGCCGCGCAAGGTGATCGCTTCGGCGGAGTGGTCGGGGCTGGAGTCGCGCGAGCGGCGCTACTCGCCCTTCACCGCCAACGTCGACCTGCTGATCCCGTGGCGCACGCTCACCGGCCGCCAGCACCTGTACATCGACCACGAGTGGATGCTGGATCTGGGCGAGGGCCTGCCGGCCTACCGCCCGCCGGTCGACGCCGGCCAGCTCCAGGGCCTGGCGGGCGAGCCGGCGGTGGAGGGCGGTCTGGAGGTCACCGTGCGCTACCTCACGCCGCACTCGAAGTGGTCGATCCACTCCGAGTTCCAGGACAACCTGCTGATGCTCACGCTGTTTCGCGGCGGCCCGGCGATGTGGATCTCATTGCAGGACGCGGAGCGGATCGGGGTCGCGGACAACGATTGGCTCGAGGTCTACAACCGCCACGGCACGGTCGCGTGCCGGGCCGTGGTCTCCCACCGTGTCCCGCCCGGCGTCGCCCTCTACTACCACTCGCAGGACCGCCACGTGAACGTGCCGGTCTCCGAGGTCTCGGGCGCGCGCGGCGGCACCGACAACTCGCTTACGCGGATCGCGATCAAGCCGAGTCATTTGATCGGGGGCTACGCGCAGCTCTCCTGGGGCTTCAACTACTACGGGCCCACGGGCCCGCAACGCGACCAGCTGATCATCGTGCGCAAGCGACGCGGGGAGGTCGACTACCGATGACGGTGCGCGCCCAGGTGGGCATGGTCATGAACCTCGATAAGTGCATCGGCTGCCACACCTGCTCGGTCACCTGCAAGAACGTCTGGACGAACCGGCGCGGCATGGAGTACGTGTGGTTCAACAACGTCGAGACCAAGCCCGGCCGCGGCTACCCCCGCGACTACGAGGACCAGGAGCGCTGGCACGGAGGCTGGAAGCTCGATCGGCGCGGCAAGCTGCGGTTGCGGGCGGGCGGCCGGTTCCCACGTCTGCACAAGCTCCTCAACATCTTCTGGAACCCGGACCTGCCGACCATCGACGACTACTACGAGCCCTGGACCTACGACTACGACCGGCTGATCAGCGCTCCGCCCAGCGACGTGCAGCCCGCGGCCCGTCCGAAGTCGCTCGTCTCGGGCCGCAGCCTCGATCTCGAGTGGGGCCCCAACTGGGACGACGATCTGGCCGGCTCCCCGCGGAACGCCGCCAACGATCCGAACCGCCGCGAGCTCGAGGAGGAGGTCAAGCTCGAGTTCGAGCAGGCGTTCATGATGTACCTGCCGCGCATCTGCGAGCACTGCGTGAACCCCTCGTGCGTCGCTTCGTGTCCCTCCGGCGCGATGTACAAGCGCGAGGAAGACGGGATCGTGCTCGTCGACCAGGAGGCGTGTCGCTCCTGGCGCTTCTGCGTCTCGGGCTGCCCCTACAAGAAGGTCTACTTCAATTGGAACACGGGCAAGGCCGAGAAGTGCAACTTCTGTTATCCCCGCATCGAGGCAGGGATGCCCACGGTCTGCTCGGAGACCTGCGTCGGGCGCCTGCGCCACCTCGGGATCGTCCTGATCGACACGGACCGGGTCGAGGCGGCCGCGTCCGTGCCCGACGAGCACGACCTGCTCGACGCGCAGCTCGACATCTTCCTCGACCCCGAGGACCCCGACGTCCGCGAGCGTGCGATCCGCGACGGCGTGCCGGAGGACTGGGTGGAGGCGGCGCGGCGCTCGCCGGTGTACGCGATGTGCAAGCGCTGGCGGATAGCGCTGCCCCTGCACCCCGAGTACCGCACGCTGCCGATGGTCTGGTACGTGCCGCCGCTCTCGCCGGTGGAGAGCATGGTGGAGCCCGACGGCGGCGAAGCTGATCCCGACCGGCTCTTCGCGGCGGTCGAGGAGATGCGGATCCCGGTGGAGTACCTGGCGAGCTTCCTCGCCGCCGGCGACCCGGAGCCGGTGCGGCGCTCGCTCGCCCGCATGGCGGCGATGCGGCGCTTCATGCGCGCCGCCACCGTGGACGGCCGCGTGGACGCCGCGATCCCCCGCGAGGTGGGCATGGAGCCCGCGGAGATGGAGGAGATGTTCCAGATGGTGGCGATCGGCGACTACGACGATCGCTACGTCCTGCCGAAGCGCCACGCGGAAGCCTCGCCCGCCGCCTTCGCTGAGCAGGGGTCGTGCGGCATCGATTTCGCCGAGGGCGCGGCTCTTCTGCCCGCCGACGCGTTCGCAACGGGCGAGGAGGGCTACGAGCAGGGTGCGGCCGACTTCGACCTGCGCGACCACCTGGTCGTGCGCAAGGGGCGCGGCGACGATGCCTGAGCGCGCCGAGCCCGTCCATCCGCTTCAACTGGCCTCGCTGCTTTTGCAGTATCCGACGCCGGCCCGCCGCGAGGCCGCTGCCCTCGCGGGGGAGGTCGAGCTCGCGCCGGCGCGCGGGCGGCAGGCGGAGCGCCTGCGCGAGCTGTGCGCGTGGTACGCCGCGACGCCGCTCGGCGCGCTCGAGCGCGAGTACGTGCAGGCGTTCGACTTCAGCAAGGGTTCGAGCCTGCACCTCACCTATCACGTGCACGGCGACAGCCGGCGACGCGGGATGGCGCTCCTGCAGCTCAAGGAGGCCTACCGCGCGGCGGGCTGCGAGCCGCCCGACGACGAGCTGCCCGACTACCTGCCGCTCATGCTCGAGTTCGCGGCGCTCGCCGGTCCCCCGGGGCTTGAGCTCCTCGAGGAGCACCGGGTCGCGCTGGAGCTCGTGCGCGCCTCGCTCGCGCGCGAGGGAAGTCGCTTCGAGCTCGCCCTCGACGCCGTGATCGCCGCGCTGCCGCGGCTCGCGGCGCACAAACTGGCGCGCGTGCGCCGCCTGGCCGCCGAGGGGCCGCCGCACGAGGAGGTGGGTCTCGAGCCGTTCGCGCCGCCCGACGTGATGCCGCCGCCGGAGGTGGGGGTGCCGCGGTGAACGACGTAAGCCAGCTCGACGTCCTGCTCTACGCCGTGCTCCCGTACGCCGCCCTGGCGGTGTTCGCCGTCGGGCACTGGTGGCGCTACCGGCGCGATCAGTACGGCTGGGGCGCGCGCTCGACCCAGCTCTTGGAGAGCCGCGTGCTCAAGTACTCGAGCACCGTCTTTCACCTCGGCGTGCTCGCGGCGATCGGCGGCCACGTCCTGGGCCTGCTGATCCCGCGCTCTTGGACGGCGGCGGTGGGGATCAGCGACGACGCGTACCACGTGATCGCCGTGGTCGGCGGGCTCGCCGCGGGGATCGCCGTCACCGCCGGCTTTCTCGGGCTCGTCTACCGGCGCTACCGCTTCCCGCGGGTGCGCGTGACGACGACGCGCGCCGACGTGGTGACGATGGCGCTGCTCGCGATCGGGATCGTCACCGGGATGCTCGCGACGATCACGAACTTCGGCGACGCCGTGCACTACCGCGAGACCGTCGCCCCGTACTTCCGCCAGCTCTTCGTGCTCGACCCCGAGCCCGCGCTGATGGTCGGCGGCGAGGTGACGTTCGTCTTCCAGCTGCACGTCACGGTCGTCTGGCTGCTCTACGCGTGGTGGCCGTTCAGCCGGCTCGTGCACGCCTGGAGCATCCCGGTCGACTACTTCCGGCGCAGCCCGGTCCCGTACCGGCGGGTCGGCGGGCGCCCGCGCGCGCCTGTGCCGGCGGGCGCCGCGGTGCGCGGGGGAGGGGCCCGCCGGTGAGCGAGGCGGCTGGGGCGGGGCGCAACCTCGTCCTCGGCACGGTCGCGTTCGCGGCGTGCTTCGCCGCGTGGGGGATGCTCGCGCCGATCGCGCCCGACATCCAGGACGAGCTCGGCCTCTCGGACACCGAGACGTCGGTGATGATCTCGATCCCGGTGGTGCTGGGCTCGCTGCTGCGCATCCCGCTCGGCGCGCTCACCGACCGCCTCGGCGGCCGGGCGGTCTTCTCGGTGATGATCTTCTATACGGCCGGGGCGGCGGTGCTCGTCGGCTTCGCGTCGAGCTACGCGGCCCTGCTGGGCGCCGGGTTCCTGCTCGGCGCCGCCGGGGCGACGTTCGCCGTGGGCGTCCCGTTCGTCGCCGAGTGGTATCCGGCCAAGCGCCAGGGGTTCGCGCTCGGCGTCTACGGAATGGGCAACATCGGCACGGCGATCGCGGCGTTCTCGGTGCCGGCGATCCGCGACGCGGCGAGCCAGGAGGTCGCGGGCCTGGTGCTCGCGGCTGTGATCGGCGCCTACGGGCTGATCTGGTGGGCGCTGGCGCGCGACTTCCCGGAGCGCGAGCCCACCCGCCAGCCGTACGGGGAGGTGCTGCGCTCCGGCTGGAACCTCTACCGGCTCTCGCTTTTCTACTTCGTGACGTTCGGCGGCTTCGTGGCGATGGCGCTCTTTCTGCCGAAGCTGCTCACCGATTGGTTCGACCTCTCGCTCACCGACGCGGGCCTGCGCGCGGCGGGCTTCACGCTGCTCGCCACGGCGGCCCGCCCGCTTGGCGGCTGGCTGTCCGACCGGATCGGCGGGAGCACCGTGCTCACGATCAGCTTCGTCGGGGTGGGGGTCGACGCGATCGGCCTCTCCTGGCAGGCGGCCGACCCCGCGATGCTCCCCACGACGATCTTCTGCCTCACGATGGCCGGATTCCTGGGACTCGGCAACGGGGCAGTGTTCAAGCTGGTGCCGCTCTTTTACCCCAAGGCGACCGGCGCGGCCACGGGGATCGTCGGCGCGGCGGGCGGGCTCGGTGGCTTCTTCCCGCCGCTCGTTCTCGGGCTCGTCAAGGACGCCACCGGCGACTTCGTCCTGGCGTTCGTCTTCCTCGTCGCGTTCACGTGGATGTGTGCGGGGCTGGCGCTCGCGCTCCTAGAGCCCGGCCACGAGGCGCAGGCCGGCGGGAACGAATAGGCGCGCGCGAGCCCGCGCGGACGTGTGCCACGATTGCCGACCGTGGCAGCGGCACCCGATGAGAAACGGTTGGCCGACCTCGCGTGGCTGCGCCGTGTGCGCGACCGCATCGACCGCGAGTACGCGAAGCCGCTCAACGTCGAGGCGCTCGCGCGGGACGTCCACATGTCCGCCGGGCACCTCAGCCGCGAGTTCCGTAAGGCCTTCGGCGAGTCGCCGTACAGCTACCTGATGACCCGTCGCATCGAGCGCGCGATGGCGCTGCTGCGCCGCGGCGATCTGAGCGTCACCGAGGTCTGTTTCGAGGTGGGCTTCTCCTCGCTCGGTACGTTCAGTACGCGTTTCACCGAGCTGGTTGGCGTGCCGCCGAGCGTCTACAAGCGCGATGCTGCGCACGAGATGGCGGGGGTGCCGCCCTGTCTGGCGAAACGGGTCATGAGACCGGTCAGGAATCGAGAAGCGCCCGCTCTGACCCGCAACTAGGTTGACCCCATGGACCTGAAGATTCATCAGACATTCATCCCGCACACCGACCACGAAGCGTCCCTGTCGTTTTGGCGCGACATCCTCGGCTTCGAGGTGCGCAACGACGTCGAGTACAACGGCATGCACTGGCTCACGGTGGGCCCGCCAGGCCAGCCGGACACCTCGATCGTCCTGCACCCGCCCGCGGCGGACCCCGGGATCACCGAGGAGGAGCGCAACACGATCGCCGAGATGATGGCCAAGGGCACCTACGCCTCGGTCAACCTGGCGACCGCCGATCTCGACTCGACCTTCGATGAGCTGCAGTCGAAGGACGTCGAGATCGTCCAGGAGCCGACCGATCAGCCCTGGGGCGTGCGCGACTGCGCCGTGCGCGATCCCGCCGGCACGATGATCCGGATCTTCGAGGTGCGCTGACGGTGGCGCGCGCGAAGACCGCGCCCGCGCGGGAGGAGCACGTCGCCGATACGCATGAGCTCATCCGCGTCCAGGGTGCGCGCGAGAACAACCTGAAGGACATCACCGTCGAGATCCCGAAGCGCCGTTTGTGTGTGTTCACCGGCGTCTCGGGATCGGGCAAGAGCTCGCTCGTCTTCAGCACGATCGCGGCCGAGTCCCAGCGGCTGATCAACGAGACCTACAGCGCTTTCGTCCAGGGCTTCATGCCCACCCTGGCGCGGCCCGACGTCGACGTGCTCGAGGGCCTGACGACGGCGATCATCGTCGACCAGGAGCGCCTGGGTTCCGATCCGCGCTCGACCGTGGGCACGGTGACCGACACGCACGCGATGCTGCGGATCCTGTTCAGCCGGATCGGCAAGCCGCACATCGGCGGCCCCCAGGCGTTCTCGTTCAACCTCGCGACCGTGCGGGCGAGCGGCGCGATCACCGTCGAGCGCGGTGACAAGACCAAGACGGAGAAGGCGACCTACACCCGCACGGGTGGCATGTGCACGCGCTGCGAGGGGCGCGGCGCGGTCACCGACTTCGACCTCTCCGCGTTCATCGACGAGGACAAGTCACTGAACGAGGGGGCGGTCTCGATCCCCGGGTTCAGCATGAAGGGCTGGTACGGGCGGATCTTCCGCGGTTGCGGCTTCTTCGACCCCGACAAGCCGATCCGCAAATACAACAAGCGCGAGCGGCACGACCTGCTCTACCGCGAGCCCACGAAGGTCAAGGTGGAGGGGGTCAACGTCACCTACCAGGGGCTCATCTTGCAGATCCAGAAGTCCTTCCTATCGAAGGACCGCGAGGCGATGCAGCCCCACATCCGCGATTTCGTCGATCGCGCGGTGACCTTCACGACCTGCCCCGAGTGCGACGGCACGCGCCTGAACGAGCTGGCGCGCTCGTCCAAGATCGAGGGCATCAACATCGCCGACGCCGCGGCTATGCAGATCACCGATCTGGCGGAATGGGTGCGCGAGCTGGACGAACCCTCGGTCGCGCCGCTGCTCGGCAAGCTCCAGCACACGCTCGACTCGTTCATCGAGATCGGGCTGGGCTATCTCTCGCTCGACCGGCCCGCGGGCACGCTCTCGGGCGGCGAGGCGCAGCGCACGAAGATGGTGCGCCACCTCGGCTCGCCGCTCACCGACGTCACCTACGTCTTCGACGAGCCGACCGCGGGCCTGCACCCGCACGACGTGCGGCGCATGAACGACCTGCTCTTGCGCCTGCGCGACAAGGGCAACACGGTGCTGGTCGTCGAGCACGAGCCGGAGACGATCGAAGCCGCCGATCACGTGATCGACCTCGGTCCGGGCGCCGGCTCGGCGGGCGGCGAGGTGGTCTACGAGGGTGACGTCGACGGCCTGCGGGCAAGCGACTCGCTCACGGGCCGCCACCT
Organism: uncultured bacterium; assembly: GCA_965652565.1. Lineage (GTDB taxonomy): Bacteria > Actinomycetota > Thermoleophilia > Solirubrobacterales > 70-9 > RSA11. Next base: position 19,056 of record CBFGWL010000022.1, on the reverse strand, counting down.
CGACGACCGCGGCTCGCTCAAGGATGAGGTGCGCGAACCGCAGGGCACCCTGGAGATTCGCGGTGCGAACAAGCACAACCTCAAGAACGTCGACGTCGACATCCCGCTCGGCGTGCTCGTGGTGGTCACGGGCGTCGCGGGCTCCGGCAAGAGCTCGCTGATCGAGAGCTCCGTGCTCGGCCGCGAGGGCGTGGTGATGGTCGACCAGGATCCGATCCGCGGCTCGCGCCGGAGCAACCCGGCGACCTACACCAAGCTCCTCGACCCGATCCGCAAGGCGTTCGCGAAGGCCAACGACGTCAAGCCCGCGCTGTTCAGCCCGAACTCCGAGGGCGCCTGCCCGGTGTGCAAAGGCGCGGGGGTGATCTACACCGATTTGGCGATGATGGCCGGCGTGGCCACACCATGCGAGGAGTGCGAGGGCAAGCGCTTCCAGGCCGAGGTGCTCGAGTACAGGCTCGGCGGCAAGGACATCAACGAGGTGCTGGAGATGTCGGTGAGCGAGGCGAAGGAGTTCTTCGCCGATGGCGACGCGGCGACGCCGGCCGCGCACCGGATCCTGGGGCGCCTGGACGACGTCGGCCTGGGGTACCTGAAGATCGGCCAGCCGCTCACGACGCTCTCCGGCGGCGAGCGCCAGCGGCTCAAGCTCGCTACGCACATGGGCGGGACGGGCGGCATCTACGTCCTCGACGAGCCGACCACCGGCCTGCACCTCGCCGACGTCGAGCACCTCCTCGGCCTGCTCGACCGCCTGGTGGATTCGGGCAAGTCGGTGATCGTGATCGAGCACCACCAGGCCGTGATGGCCCACGCCGACTGGATCATCGACCTCGGCCCGGGCGCGGGGCACGACGGCGGTCAGGTGGTCTTCACCGGCACCCCCGCCGAGCTCGTCGCGGAGCGCTCGACGCTCACGGGCGAGCACCTGGCGGACTACGTGGGCGCTTAGAGGCCGCGAGCCTCTAGCCCCTGCACAGGCCGGGTCGCCGGACCCGGCCGTCGCAGCGGCGGGGCCCCCACGAGATCACGATTGTGTTGGTTGATCCCACACAATCACGAACTCGCGGCGGGCCCCGTCGCGACTTCGTGATCTTGTTGGTTGATCCCACGAAATCGCGAAGTCGGGGTGGCGGCGCAGCCGTGCGTTTCGCGCGGGCGCATGCCGGGTTGATGGGCAAGTAAGAGGGAGAGAGGTCGCGGGGCGCGGATTCGCAGCGTCTCTCGTGAGGCTTGGGGCACACGGCGTGCGCCTTGGGGCACATGGGTTGCGTCTTGCGTGCGCCGTGCCGCCCGCCAACGCCGACGTTCAGCCCACGTAGTCGTTTTCCGACCACCAGGGCTGAAGCTCGCGCGAAACGCCGCCGGCGGCCCCGACGTTCAGCCCTCGTGTTCGAATTCCGGCGACCACGGCTGAACGTCACGCGGGCGCGGCCGGCGGCACGCACGTTCAGCCCACGTGGTCGAAAACCGACGATCAGGGCTGAACGTCGCGCGAAACGCCGGCGGTGGCCCCGAGGTTCAGCCCACGTGGTCGATATCCGGCGTCGAGGGCTGAACGTCGCGGGGATCCGGCGGCTAGGGCTGACCTCGCCGGGCGTGGGCCGGATTACTCATCCCTCCTTCGCCGCCAATCCTCAAACCTTCGGAGCGCCCTCGGGCCCCGAACGCGCGGCGCTCAGGCCCGCTTCTCGAACGTGAGCCGGTAATGCTCGAGCAGCTCGCGCTCGAAGCACACGCTGTTAGCGCTGACGCCCGAGGTGAACGCGAGCCGGAAGTCGCGGCTGGTCAGCCAGCGGGGCACCAGCCGCAGCTTCAGCCACCGCTTCCGCCAGCTCGGCTCGGCGAAGCGGGCGCGCCAGCGCCGGATCGTCTCGATGTAGTCGAGGCGGCCGCTCTCCCGTTCGATCAGCCGGAAGTGGGGCTCGGCGTTGCGCTCGATCTGCTCGTGGCCGAATGGGAGGAAGGAGCCCGGGAACTGATGCTGCATCAGCGCCAGGTACCACTCGTCGGAGTCGCGGGGCGCCTCGATCGTGACGCGATCCGGGTCGATCATGTTCGGCCCGAACACCATCGTCTGTAGGTAGAAGCGCCCGCCGGGCGGGAGCACGCTCGCCACGTTCGCGAAGAGCTCGGCGTAGCGGTGGTCCTGGCGCCCAGCGCGGTAGTCCTCGGGCGAGCAGAAGTGCTCGAACGCGCCCAGGCTGGCCACCGCGTCGAACGGCCCGAACGTCTCGCGATCGACCGCCCGCGCGTCCCGGATATGGACGTCAAGGTCATGGCCGCGGCATGACCGAGCCTGCGCCGACGAGAGCGTCACGCCCACGCCGCGCGCGCCCCGCGCGCGGATGAAGTTCAAAAGCGGGCCCCAGCCGCAGCCCAGGTCGAGGACGCGCCTGCCCGGCCCGATCCCAATCTGGCGGGCGACGTAGTCGTGCTTGCGCGCCTGCGCCTGCTCGAGCGTCAGCGAGAAGTCGCCGTCGAACTTCGCCCCCGAGAAGTCGGCCATCTCGCCCAGGCTGAGCCGGAAGATCCGGTCGATCAGCGAGTAGGTGAACTCGAGGTCGGCGCGCTCGGCGATGGCGTCAGCATCCTACGCCTGCGAACCGGACGCAATCAGTTCAGCGATCGCGCTCACTCGTTCAGCGCGACGTGCTCGATGCCCGCGGGATCCAGATGGATCGGCGCGTGGTGCTCGGCGAACAGGGTCGCGACGAGCTCGCCGCGGCTGCTGACGCCGACCTTCTCGAAGATCTCCTTGACGTAGGAGCGCACGGTATGGACGGAGAGGAACAGGCGGTCCGCGATCGCCTCCGTGCCGAGGCCGCGGGCGATGAGCGTGGTGATCTCCAGCTCGCGATGGGAGAGGCCGTAGGCCTGGGCGATGATCGGCGCCACCTCCGAGCCCTGTGCGGGCTCGATCACGAGGGCGGTATCGCCGACCCGCCCGTCCGGGCCGCGCAGGCATGACGCGTGGCACACCAGCCAGCGGCCGGTGACCGGCGAGCGCATCCGCGCGCGCGCGGGACCGTGGTCGCGTTGCTCGGCGATCGCTCGGGCGCGCGTGAGCGTGCCGATCACCAGGATCGGCAGGCCGACCTCGAACCGCCTCTGCGCCGGCAGCTGGGAATCGTCCCAGTTCGCCGGCAGCTCCTCGAGCCAGCCGAGCGCCTCGTCGTTCACGGAAACGAGCTCGCCCTCCGGCGAGAAGACCATCAGACCGGGGCCGCGCCCATTGGCGGCGGTCCTGGTTTCCGGGCGGGGCCGCGCGTGGTCGCGGATCGCGCGCGCCAAGGGGTCCGAGAGGCCCGCGGCGACCTCCACCTCCGTCGGGCTGAACGGCTCGCGCCCCTCCTCGCGAAACAGGCTCAGCCAGGCCCAAGGGCGGTCGCCCACCCTCATCACGACGCGCAGCTCGTCGCCGACGCCGTGCGGTTGGAGCACGTGGCGGAAGCGTGGGCTGCGCGCGGGCCGATCGCGCGTGGCGAGCCGCAACGCGCCGGCCGGGCGGGGCGCGCGTCCGAGCTCCGTGTAGGGGATGACGTCCTCGACCGAGAACTCGCGCTCCCATACCGTCACGCACTCACGCTCGTTGAACTCGTGGCAGTTCTCCTTGCGCGTCGGCGACGTGGGCATGCCGGTCTCGGGATCGGTGGCCAGCCAGATCGCGGAGTCGTAGGGCACTAGGCGGCGCAGCCTCGGCGAGGCGGCAGCGAACACCTCGCTGGCGCTAGGCGCTGCCTGCGCGCGGGCGATCAGCTCGTCGCGGTGGTGAGCCGCCGTTGGGGTCAACTCAGGCATGCGGCTCAGGCTCGGGTGTCGTTGCGATGCGCACAACCCCTCAAATGAGGGTTCCCGCCGCTCGCGAGGCCGAAACGCGGGTTACGTGCGTGCGGCGTCGAGCTCGTCGGCGATCAGCCTCGCGAGCGGGAGGCAGGAGGTCGCAGCGGGGGAGGGCGCGTTGCGGACGTGGACCGCCCGCTCAGTGCGCGAGATGACGAAGTCGTCGACGAGCGCGCCGTTCCTGTCGATCGCCTGCCCGCGCACGCCCGCGAAGGCGAAGCGGAGATCCCGCGCCTCGACCGCTGGCACGAAGCGCCGCAGCTCGGCGGCCAGGGCGCGGCGGCTCGCCGCGCGCCGCAGCTCCGCGAAGGTGGCTCCGAGGTTCTGGCGGATCATCCGCCAGGTGCCCGGCCAGCCGAGGGCCTCCCGCAGATCGCGGGGGCGCACGCGCGCGAGCCGGTAGGCATCGCGGGCGCCGACCATGAGTGCGGACGGTCCGGCGTGAACCGTGTCGTCCAGCGCTCGCGTGAGGTGCACGCCCAGAAACGGAAGCTCGGGATCCGGGACCGGATAGACGTTGCCGCGGACGAGCGCGGCGCGCTGCGGCGCGAGCGCGTAGAACGCTCCGCGGAACGGGACTATGCGCGGCTCCGCCGGCGCCCCCGCGGCGACGGCCAGCCGGTCCGCCCAAGCGCCTGCACAGAAAACGGCCGATCCGGCGAGCGTCGTCCCGCCCCCGTGGCGCAACGTGAGCCCACGGGCCGTCGGCTCGCTGCCCATCACCTGATAGCCGGTGTGCAGCGTGGCGCCGCGCGAGCGCGCATCCTCGGCGAGCGCCGCTGCGACCTGGCCGAAGTCCACGACGCCGGTCGCCGGGGAGTGCAGGGCCGCGAGCCCGCGCACGTGCGGCTCGATCTCCGCGAGTCCTTTCGCGTCGAGGAGTTCGGCACCTTCGACGCCGTTGGCTGCCGCCCGGCGCGCGAGTTCCTCCAGGCGCGTCAGCTCGGCCTCGCGCGTTGCGACGATCACCTTGCCGGAGCGCCGGGTGGGGATGTTCCGCTCGGCGCAGTACTGGTAAAGCTCGCGCGAGCCGCTCACGCACAGACGCGCCTTGAGCGAGCCCGGGCGGTAGTAGATGCCGGCGTGGATGACGCCGCTGGAATGGGTCGTCTGGTGGCCGGCAAGCCGGGGCTCGCGTTCGAGCAGGACGATCCGCGCATCGGGATGCCGCGCCGCCAGCTCGCGGGCGGTGGCGAGTCCCACGATGCCACCGCCGACGACGGCGATGTCGCACTCGGCGGGCGGCGCGCTTTGCGCTGTGGAGCTCACGCCCGCGATGCTTTCAAGACCGCGACCGGCTCGCCATTGGCAAAACGACAGGGATGGGGGTGCGCCCGCTCATCTCGTGTCCGGTTTCGCGGCGTGAGAACGTTTAGGTGTTAGATGACGATCGACGAGCTCTACGAGACCGAGCGCGCACGGCTCACCAGCCGGATCGCGCGGATGGTCGGCACGCACGCTGCGGAGGACGTTGTGCAGGAGGCCTTCGTGCGGGCCTGGGGGCGCGCGCCGTCCGGTATGGACGCCCGCGAGCGCGTCGCCTGGCTCAACCGCGCCGCTACCAACCTTGCGATCGACGAGCTGCGCCGCCGGGGCCGGCGCGAGCTGGTTGAGCTCGATGAGCTGGAGCTCGGCGCAGAGGCAACGGAGGAGGACGACGTCGTCGCCGCGCGCGACGCCCTCGCCGCGGTCACGCCGCACGAGCGCATGGTCCTGTTTCTGCGGTTCGAGCTCGGCCTCACGTACGCCGAAATCGGCGCCCTGCTCGACACGACGCCGGAGGCGGCGCGCAAGCGCCTGGAGCGGGCGCGGCGCAGCTTCGCGCGCGCCCTGCGTGAGGGACGCGGGCAGCGCCGTCCGGTGATTCTGCTCGCCGCGCGGATGGACTACGACGTCTATCGCCGCTGGCTCGAGGAGGCGGGCGCCGAGGTACGTCCGTTCGCGATGGCCGCGGGCGCGCCGGCGAACGAGCGCGTGCTGAGCGGCGCCGACGGCGTCGTGATCGGCGGCAGCGTGACCGACATGCACCCGGCCCTCTATCGGGAGCGTCCCCGCCGGCAGTTGAACGCCCCCGATCTCGCCGCGGATCTGCGCGAGTACGCCGCGCTGCGCACCGCGCTGCGGATGGACGTTCCGATCGTTGGGATCTGCCGCGGCCACCAGCTACTCAACGTGGCGCTCGGCGGCTCGCTTTTCCAAGACCTGAGCGAGTACGCGGACGCGCGCCATCCACATTGGGGCGAGGCCCACGCGGTGGACACGGCCGGTGGGAGCTTCCTCCGCGGACTACTGGGGCGGCGGCCGCAGGTCGCGAGCGAGCACCACCAGGCGGTGCGCCGGGTCGCGCCCGCGCTCCGCGTCACCTCCCGTTCGGACGACGGGGTGGTGGAGAGCGTGGAGCTGCCGGGGCGCCGGCTCACCGTGGGCCTGCAGTGGCATCCCGAGGTGCCCGAGTCCGGAGAGGCGGGGCGCCGCGTCGCGGCGGCGCTCGTCGACGCTGCCGCGGGCGTAGCGCGGGCCGCGGCAGCCTGATCTGCGCCGGCGCAGCGCTCGCGGTAACGTGACGCCCGGATGACCGCGGTCAACAGAGCACGCGGATGAGCCCCGAGTTCCTGCTCACCTCGCTCGTCATCGTCGCGACGCCCGGAACCGGCGTCATCTACACCCTCGCCGCCGGCCTGACGCGTGGCGGCCGCGCCGGCCTTACCGCGGCGTTCGGCTGCACGCTCGGCGTGGTGCCGCACATGGCGGCAGCGATCACCGGCCTCGCGGCCCTGTTGCACACCAGCGCGGTCGCGTTCAACGCGCTCAAGTACCTGGGGGTCGCGTACCTGCTGTACCTGGCGTGGACGATGGTGCGGGACAAGAGCGAGTTGACGGTGGCACCGGAGGACGGGCCCGCGCAATCAGCGCGCTCCACCGTGATCAAGGCCGTGCTGATCAACCTCCTGAACCCGAAGCTGACCGTGTTCTTCTTCGCGTTCCTGCCGCAGTTCGTGGGGAGCGCTGACGGCGGCCAGGTGCTCGCGATGCTCCAGCTGAGCGCCGTGTTCATGGCGCTCACCTTCGCGGTGTTCGCGGTCTACGGCGCGCTGGCGGCGGCCGCGCGCCACCAAGTGATCAGCCGGCCGCGGGTGCTCGCCTGGATGCGCCGCGTCTTTGCGGGCTCGTTCGTCGCGCTGAGCGCGAAGCTCGCGCTCGCGCGTCAGTAGGCCGGGCGTCCCGGCGCTCCCGGTGGCCCCGCGCGAAAGCGTCGGGCGCCGTCTGAGCGAGAACCAGCCTGGCGCTCACCGCGGGCGGTCGCGGCGAGCTCGGCGCCACGGGGGCCGAGTACGGACGTGATCTTGTGGCTGTCGGCGGCCGCACCTGGCGGGCGATCAATTGGGTCAGGAAGCGCACGTCAATCCCTTCTGCGACGGCCAGAGTTCGTCGTGGCGTGACTGGCTAAATCAGTATGACAGTCACGCCATGACCTGTCAAATAAGTTTGCCGGTCACGCGAAGCGGTACGCTTGGAGACGTGAACGTCGCTGAGCTTCAGCGCCAGGTCGAGTACAAGTTCGCCCCGGAGCCGCTGATCGCGGTGCAGGCGCTGGCCAACACGTTCGCCTTTGAGCCGGAGGAGGAACGTCTCTCGGATGCCGGCGCCGCGCGCACGTGGCTCGTCGACTCCGAGTTGGCCACGCCTGACGTGGAGGTCGGCGAAGAGGAGTACGAGCGGCTCGTCGCATTCCGATCGGTCGTGCGCGACCTGCTGGACGCGAACCTCACGGGCGAGCTCCCGGACGAGGCTGCGGCGGCCTTCGAGCGCTTCGCGGCGGCGCACCCGGTGAACCTGGCCTCACCCGTGCCGGGGGCGCTCGAGCTCGATTTGGCGCCCGCGCGTTCCGTGGATCAGTTCATCGGGCAGATCGTGGGCATCGCCTACCGGGCGCAGCTCAGCGGGGAGTGGGAGCGGCTCAAGGTGTGCGCCAGCGACGAGTGCCGCTGGGCGTTCTTCGACACCTCGCGGAATCGCAGCGGCACCTGGTGTCAGATGGAGGTCTGCGGGAACAAGATCAAGAACCGCGCCTACCGCGAGCGCCGCCGCTCGACCACGAGGTGAGTCGCTAGGCTGGGAGCGGTTGTAAAGCGCGCTTGACAAACAGCGGATGTAAAGGTAGCTTTACATCCCGTGAGGAACAGCGTGCGTGAGAAGAGGGCCGTACGAGGGCTCTCGCAGCAGAAGCTCGCCGAGGCCGTAGGGGTCTCACGGCAGACGATCAACGCGATCGAGACGGGCCGCTATCTGCCTTCGCTGCCGCTGGCGTTCGCGCTCGCGCGTTTCTTCGAGACCACGATCGAGGGTTTGTTCGAACCCGAGGAAGGAGACTCGAGATGACGATGCAGCTTCGCAGTTGGTCCGCCACGCTCGCGGGCATGATCGGTTTGGCGGCCGTGGTGGTCGCCGTGTTCTGGGTCGCGGACGGGCCGCTGTCGGCCGCGATCGTCGGCGGCTGGCTGGCGCTGTTCATCGCCGCTCTGCACTTCGGCCGGGGTCGCTCGCAGACGATCACCGTGATGAGCGGCGCGGGCGACGAGCGGATCCGCAGCCTCTCGACGCGGGCGCTTTCGTTCGCCGGCGGCGTCATGGCGTTCGTACTGCCGGGGTGGTGGCTGGCCAGCGTGCTGACCGAAAACGAAAACTACGCCGTGGCGGCGCTCACCGCCATCTTCGCGGTGTCATTCATCGGCGCGTCGTTCTGGCTAGCGCGCCGAGGCTGAGCCTCAGCCGCCGGCGAGGCGCTCGCGGTAGAGGTTGATCTTGTAGTCGACCGCCTCGAGGTTCGCCTGCAGCTCGGCGACGCGCGCGAGGATCTCCTCGCGGTGACGCTCGAGCAGCTCAAGTCGCTCCGCCTCGTTGCCCTCGCCGGCGCGCACCATCTCCGCGTACTCACGGATCCGCCGGATCGGCATGCCGGTCGCCCGCAGCTTGTTGACCAGGATGAGCCAGTCGACGTCGCGGCGGTCGTAGCGGCGATGCCCTGACCCGTTGCGATGGACGCGCCACATCAGCCCGGCGCGTTCGTAATAGCGGAGCGTGTGGACTGACATTCCGGCGGCTTCCGCCGCCTCGGAGATCGAGAGCGCGATGTCCTCGTCCGTGTCGCCTTCGCGCTGCGCTGGTGGGGTGAGCGTCGTTGCCATATCAGCAGCGTAAAACCTAGAGCGCGCTCTAAGTCAAGGAAAACTGAAGCCGAAACCCTTGACCTAGAGCGCGCTCTAACACCTACCGTGCTCCCCGACCCAGATCGGAAGGAGCAAGTAGATGGAGCAACGCAATCTCGGAAACCAGGGCCCGCCCGTATCGGCGCTCGGGCTCGGCTGCATGGGTATGTCCGCCTTCTACGGCGCCCGCGATGAGCGCGAGGCGATCGCGACCATCCACCGGGCGCTGGAGCTCGGCGTGACCATGCTCGACACGGCCGAGATGTACGGCCCCTACACAAACGAGGAGCTGGTCGGCCGCGCGATCGCCGATCGCCGCGAGCAGGCGTTCGTGGCGACGAAGTTCGGGGTCATGCGCGAGCCCGACGGGGTCCGCGTGGACGGACGCCCCGAGACCGTGCGCAAGTCGGCCGAGGGGTCGCTGCGCCGCCTCGGGATCGAGCGCATCGACCTCTACTACCAGCACCGCATGGATCCGCAGGTCCCGATCGAGGAGACCGTCGGCGCCATGGCGGAGCTGGTCGAGGAGGGCAAGGTCGCGTACCTGGGACTGAGCGAGGCGAGCCCCGAGACGATCCGGCGGGCACACGCGACGCATCCGATCGCGGCCGTTGAGAGCGAGTACTCGCTGTGGACCCGGGACGTGGAGACCGGCGTGCTGCCGACGCTCCGCGACCTGGGGATCGCGCTGGTCGCGTACTCCCCGCTGGGCCGCGGTTTCCTCTCGGGTCGGTTCTCGTCACCAGACGAGCTCGATCCCGACGACTTCCGCCGCAAGTTCCCCCGCTTCACGGGCGAGAACCTCGAGCACAACCGGCGGATCGCGGCGACGGTCGCACAGCTCGCCGCCGAGAAGGGCGTGGCGCCGAGCCAGTTCGCGCTCGCCTGGGTGCTCGCGCGTGGCGACGACGTGATCCCGATCCCGGGCACGAAGCGCCGCCGCTACCTCGAGGAGAACCTCGGCGCGCTGGAGGTCGAGCTGACGGCCGACGACATCGCGCGCGTCGACGCCGTGCTGCCCGAGCCGGCCGGCGAGCGCTACGACGAGCATGGGATGCGGACCCTGGACGCGGAGCTAGTGCGTTCTGAGTGACGGCGGTCGCGCCGCCGGGCATCGACTCCCGCGGGGATCGGTGTCGGGCGGCGCTCGGCCGTGGGTCGCTCAGCGTGTGGGAGGGCGCGTCACCCGGCATTGACTCCCGGGGGAGCGGGCATCCAGCCCTCCTGGCCTGATCGACATCCATGTCTGGCCAGAGTCCCCCGGAGAGCCAACGCCGGGCGCCGCGCCTTAGCTCGCTGCCGCGTGGCAAGGGCCGTCCACGAATCGACCTGGGGTCCGAAGCGATGATTTGGGGCCCTGCCCGGCGTCTATGGGGCAGTGCTTTTCAAACCACGAAAGGAGTGGCTGATGGCCACGACCACCACGCCGGTGACGGGCGTCGACTTCGCGGTCGTCCCCGCCGAGAACTACGAGCGAGCCGCGCGCTTCTACGGCGAGACGCTCGGGCTGCCGTTCGGCAAGGCCTGGGGCAGGATGCCCGCCGGTGAGTTCGAGACCGGGAACCTGACGCTGGCGATCATGCAGATGGACGCGTTCGGGCAGGAGTTCAAGCCGAACGGCGGGCCGATTGCGCTACGCGTCGACGACGTCCACGCCACGCGGGCGGACCTCGAAGCGAAGGGCATCGAGTTCGTCGGCGACGTCATCGACTCCGGCGTGTGCCACCAGGCGATCTTCCACGACACCGAGGGCAACACCCTGATCCTCCACCACCGCTACAAGGACTAGACCCAGCGCAAACGGCGCTGAACGCAACCGGGCCACCGCGCCAGTCCCGCCACTCAGCAACTCGTCGAACCGCGCCAGGAGGGCTGAATGCCCGCTCCCCCGGGAGTCAATGCCGGGTGACGCCCTCCCACACGCTGAGCGACCGACGGGAGAACGCCGCAGCGCCACAGACGTGCCGCCGTACGTCCGGCGGGGCGCCCCAGGGGACGCCCCGCCGGTACGGGTCGAACTGGCGACTACTTCTTGTTCCGCATGAGCCCGGCGCCGCCGGTCAGCAGCCCGAGGCCGCCGACCACGAGCGCGGCGACCGCGAGGCCCATGGGCGCGCCCTTGTCGTCGTCGGCGTCATCCGCTTCCTCCGCGGCGCTGGTCGCGTGGCCCTCGCCCTCGGCCGCGGTCAGCTCAACGCCCGGGGCGGGCTCGTCCAGCTCGTGGGTGTCCTCGCCCTCGGCCGGGACCTGGATCCAGTCGGTCCGCCCGTCCTCGCACTTCTGGAGAACCGGGAACCAGATGGTCTCGCCGGCGGCATCCGGGAGCTTCACCGACATGCCGAGCACGTCGAGCTCGTGATCGGGGAGCGGCTCGCGCGCCGTCCAGATCACCTCGCTGATGCCCTCGGTGACCTCCTCGCCGTGCAGCTCGACGGGCTCCTTCGGGCCCTCCTTGGTGCGCAGCGTCCAGAACGGGTTGCGCTGCGGCGTCACCGACGCCACGTTCTCTGGGATCCGCACGGTGATCTGGGTCGTTGGCGAGCCCTCGCACCCGTGCGGAACGGAGAACTCGAGGTTCGCGTACGAGTCGGTTGGGGCGCTCGTCGGCGCCACGGTCACGTGCGCCACGGCGCTTGCGGGCACGGCGAGTGCCGCCGCGGCGAGCGCGAGGAGCGTCGTCTTCAGTTTCATCGTGTTCTTCTCCTTGAGTCGGCGGCCGCGCCGGCGCGCGGCCCTGCCTGGTTGCCTGGACTGGGGAGGGCCGCGGTGCGGCCCGCTCAGCCGGGCAGGGGCGGGGCGCGGGCGCCGCAGGCGCGCGCGATCGGCCCCGCGGCTCGCGGACCGATCCATGCGGGCGGGCGCACGCGCCGACCGCGTGCGCGGCGCGTGCGCGGCGGCTCGGCGAAGCGACTGCCGAGCGCGCCGATCACGCGCTCGCCGGGGTAGCGGCCCGCGACGAGCGCGGCGAGCAGGAGCAGAAGCGGAAGCGCAGCGAGCAGGCCGTCGGCGCTCGGGCTGAGGGCCGCGAGCGCGAGGGTCCACGCGACGATCAGGGCCAGCGGCGCGTAAGGGGCCTCGACGCGTCTCACTTGATCTCCACCTCGAACGTCGCGCGCGCCTCCTCGAAGCGGGAGAGCCGGAACGACACCTCTCCCTCCCAGTCGCCAGGGACGCCGAGGGGCGCTTCGTAGGCCACGAAGTGGCCCGGCCCGGCGCGCTGCAGGTCCGCCTCGATCGGCCCGATCTCACGGTCGGGGAGCTCCAGCGCCAGCTCGACGCCCCGGGCGTCCAGCTGGCTCCCGTCCTCCGCATCGAAGAGGTAGAGGTGGATCTCGTTCGCGCCCGAGCGCGCGGGCTCGACCGTGAAATCCACGACCGCCGGGCCGGCGACGAAGGAGCCGGAGGCCGGGCCGCTCTGCAGGTTGGCCGGCGGCGGATACGAGACGAGGGCCGCGGTCACGCCGAGGACGCCGACCACCAGGGCGATCTCGCTGCGCAAGCTCGCGCGCACGGCGTTTCCCGGCGCGCCAGGAGCTTCGCCGCGGTCAGCCAGCTTGCGCAGCGCCGGGAGCAGCCGCTGGCGGTTGAGCGCGCCGAGGCCCGCCAAGGCCGCGAGCGCGATGATCTTGAGCCCGACGGCTCGCCCGAACGCCGTCTCCCAGAGCTCGTCGAAGGCGGTGAGGTACGTGAGCGTCGCGAACGCCCCGGTGGCGAGCAGGATCGCGACCGCGCCGAGCGCGATCGGCGAGAAGCGAATGAGCGCTGCAGCGAGCAAGCGGGTCTTCGCGGCGGGCGCAAGCGTCCGAGTCGCGGCCGGCATCAGTAGGCCCAAGGCGACCAGCCCGCCGAGCCACGCACACATCGCGGCGACGTGCAACGCGTCGGCCGGGACGAGCAGTACCTCGGGGTCATGCGTCGCGGCGTGTCCCGCGAGCGCGGGCGAGACGATCAGCGCCGCCGCGGCGACCCCGGCGAGCGCGACGCCCGTGCGACGCGCGGCCCCGCCGCCACGTGCCAGGAGGAAGAGCGAGCCCCCGAGCGCGAGCCAGGCGGCGATCCGGACCACCACGGTTTCACCGAACCTGGTGTCCAGCACCTCGCCGACGATCTCCGGGTCGACGGCATCGAAGCCCGAGACGCCCGCCGCGGTGGCGCCCTGGAGAACCAGCGCGGCCGCCGAGGCGAGCAGGCCGACGGCGATCGCCCAGATGAGCGCCCTGCGCAGGCGATCGGCGAACGCGGTGCGCGCGGCCGTCCAGGCCTCGTCCGATTGCCCTTCGACGGCCCGCAGGGCGCGCGCCCACACGAACGCGGCGAAGACGAGCAACCCGATCGCGAGCCCCATCGCGAGGTAGCCCAGGGCGCGCGCCAGCCAGAACGCGACGTCGGTCACGGGCCCCGCGTCAGCGTCGGCGAGCAGCTCGCCGACGCTGGCCGCTCCGCGCGCGCCCGGTTCGCCGACGGTGAAGACGAAGCCGCCGGAGACGGGGTGCGAATCGGCGGAGACGACCCGGAACGTCGCGGTGTAGGTGCCGTCCGGCAGCTCTCGGGGGAGTGCGACCGCCAGCGCCTCCGCGCGGCCGCCGGGACGCGTCGGCTCGCCCGTCCGCACCTGTTCACCCGCGCTGTCGAAGATGCGGATCGCGCCGAAGCTGGCCTCGACCGGCTCGTTGAAGCGAAACGAGACCTCCGCGGGCGGCCGCTCGAGGTTTTCGCCGCGCTCGGGCGAGGTCTCCTCGAGAACGGCGTGGGCGCCCGCGCTCGCGGGCAGGGCAAGGGCCGCCAGCGCGACCAGCAGGAGAAGGCGGAGCCTCACCAGCTCTCCCTGGGGCTCGCGCCTCGCTTGCGGCGCGCGCGCACGACGGCGACGCCTCCGCTCACGACGACGAACGCGCCGAGCAGGACGAAGGGCAGTGCCGGCGCGCCGTCGTCCGTGCCGACCCAGATGAGTTCGCCGCGGATCGTCGCGGGCTTTCCGCCGACCCGCAGCGGCACCTCCCAGTCGAAGACGTGGGTGCGCTCGCTCTCGTCCGTCACCTGGGGCGGGGTGCCGCGGCTCATGTAGTGGATGCGGTGGTCGTGCCAGGCGTACTGCCCGCTCTCGTCGACGAGCTCCCACTCGGGGTTGGCGTCAGCGTCAGCGCTCGCCGGCACGTCGGTTTCCGCGAAGCGATCGTCGTTCAGGTAGTGAGACGGCGAGCGGGTGTTCACCTCGACCCGGCCGCCGGGGGCGATCCGCACGTAGGGCTCGCCCTCGTAGCCCTCGACGACGATCGTCTCGTCGCCGCGGTTGTCGAGCTGCAGGCTGTCGTCGAAGTCGAGCACCTGGATCGTCACGCCGGGAAGCTCGGGCTCGACCGCCTGGATCTCGGATCTGAAGTTGGGATTGCCCTCGTGGGCGAGGGCGCTCGCGGGAAGCAGCAGGGCTGCGACCCCCGCGAGCCAAAGCGTGCGCGTGCGTGCGCGCATGGGGTCTCCTTTCCGTTGACGAGGAGCGCGCGCCCGGGGGCGCGCGCCTGTCAGACCGCGGTCAGGAGTGCGGGCGGCGGCCGCTTGGCGAGGCTGGTCGCGATCAGCCCGCCGCTGCGCGGCATCGTGTCGGCGAACGAGGCGCGCGGCGCACAGCCGACGCTGCGCGGCCGGCGCCGGGGGCGCTGGCGGGCGGCGAGCCGCGCCAGCGCGCGCGAGCCCGGATAGCGGCCGCAGAGCAGCGGCACGACGACAACCAGGAGGGGGAGGGCCGCGAGCAGACCCGCGTGGGCGATCAGCGTCGCAGCCGGGACCGCGAGCGCGAGCGCGAGCGGAACGAGGTCCCGCAGGCCGCTAACCAGACGGCTCTCCATGGCTGCGGATCGTAACGCGCCGGGTTACTCCAACGCCGCGCGCCGCAGCGGAATGCGGCTTTTTGGCCGGGGTGGGGAAATCCCGACCCCGCGGACGGTGGCTGGCGCGAGGCTGAAACGCCGGATGACGCCAATGACACGGAGGCCGCCCGGCGATTCGATCGGTGCATGGAACAACACACCGAATTCAAGGACCGATCGCAAGACGACGGCAAGGGAATCACCGGCCTTCTGCCGCGCATCACGCGCGCCAGTGCCCGGGCGGCGAGCCGCCGGCCCAAGACGACGCTCGCCCTCTGGCTGCTGCTCGTGGTCGGCCTGCTGGGCCTCGGCATCGCGACCGGCACCCGCACAGCCACGGACGGCGACTACGGCGCGGGCGAGTCCGAGCAGGCGCGCGAGGTGCTCAACGCCGCCGACCTCGCGCGTGACGATCCCGAGAGCGTCCTGATCAGCTCCGATGACGCCGAAGCCACCGCGGCGGCGACCAGGGAGCTGGCGCGCGCAGCCGCGAGCCTGCCGAGCGTCGAGCGCGTCCGCGGTC
Organism: uncultured bacterium; assembly: GCA_965652565.1. Lineage (GTDB taxonomy): Bacteria > Actinomycetota > Thermoleophilia > Solirubrobacterales > 70-9 > RSA11. The sequence goes on along the minus strand of CBFGWL010000022.1, from coordinate 3,619 downwards.
CCGCCCAGCACGAGGGTCTCATGACCGATGGCGGCCGGGTGGCGCTCGTGCAGGTCGCGCTCGCTGGGGACGATGTGGGCGAGCCGGAGGTCGGCGAGCTGCTGGCGGCCGTCGACGAGGCGCGCGCCGGGGCGCCGGACGTGGAGTTTCAGGTCGCGGGGCCAGCGGCGCTCGATGAGGCCGTCGGCGAAGTGGTGAGCGAGGATCTGCGCAAGGCGGAGCTCTTCTCGCTGCCGATCACGCTGCTCATCCTGCTCGGCGTCTTCGGCGCCCTGGTCGCGGCCGCAGTGCCCCTGGCGCTGGGGATCACGTCCGTACTCGCGGCGATCGGCGCGATGGGGCCGATCTCGCAGATCGCGCCCATGGATGAGTCGGCGATTTCGCTCGTCGTGCTCATGGGGCTCGCGGTCGGCGTGGACTACTCGCTGTTCTACATCCGCCGTGAGCGAGAGGAGCGCGCCGCCGGCTGCGGACCAGACGCGGCCCTCAACGCGACGGCGGCGACCGTCGGCCGGGCGATCGTGATCTCGGGGGCGACCGTCGTACTCGCCCTGGGCGGGCTGTTCTTGACGGGCCTCGACTTCTTCGCCGCGATGGGGCTGGCGACGATCCTCGTCGTCGCGGTAGCGGTGGTCGGCTCGCTCACGGCGCTACCCGCCCTGCTGAGCATCCTCGGCGATCGCGTGAACAAGGGCGCGATGCCGTGGCTGCGGCGCCGCGGGGGCGCGCGCCCGGACGGAGGCGCGCCCCGCGTCTGGGGGCGCCTCGCTGCACTCGTCACGGCGCGACCCCGTGTGGCGCTCGTCGTCGCGCTCTCCGTGCTCGGCGCGCTCGCCGTACCTGCGCTCGACATGCGCACCGGCGGCTCGAACGGCGGGCTCGCCGAGGGCGAGGCGATCGTCCAGGCGCAGGCGGCGATCGATTCCGCCTTCCCCGGCGCCTCGACGACGGCGCAGATCGCGGTGGAGGGCGACGGGCTCACGCCCGAGGCGCTCGAGCCACTCGCGGAGCGCGCCGCGGAGATCGGAGCGGGCGCCGGTGGGGCGGAGGTCAACGTCGCCGACGATGGCAGCGTCGCCGCGGTGACGGTGCCCGTGGCCGGTGGGTCGGAGCGGGCGCTCGAGCGCCTGCGCAGCGGGCTCGACGACGCGGCGCCCGCCGGCGCGCGCGTTCTCGTCGGTGGCACGCTCGCGGAGAACGCCGACTTCACGGACCAGATCTCGGACAGCATCCCGGTCGTAGTCGCGGCGGTCCTCGCGCTGGCGCTCGCGTTGCTGCTCATGAGCTTCCGCTCGTTGCCATTGGCGGCAGCGGTCATCGCCCTCAACCTGGTTTCGGTGGCCGCGACGTACGGCGTGACGACCCTGATCTTCCAGGGCACCTGGGCGGAAGGGGTGCTCGGGTTCACATCGATCGACGCGATCGTCGACTGGATCCCGATCTTCACCTTCGTGATCCTGTTCGCGCTCTCGATGGACTACACGATCCTGGTCCTCGAGCGCATGCGCGAGGCGCGCGCGACCGGCCTGTCCCCGCGTGCGGCGGCGGCCGCGGGCGTGAGCCGCACCGCCGGCGCCGTGACCAGCGCGGCGGCGGTCATGGTCGCGATCTTCGCGATCTTCCCGACCCTGCCCATGCTCGAGATGAAGCAGTTTGGCGTGGCGCTCGCGGTCGGCGTGCTGCTCGACGCCACCGTGGTGCGGGGCATCGCGCTGCCGGCCGCGGTGACGTTGCTCGGCGCGGCTGGTCTGCGCCGCCCTCGGCGAAGCAGGACGGGCCCCGCTCGGCGTCGCGCCGAGTGGGATGATCGTGAGGCCATTGCAACGGTCGAAGGCAATGCAACGAGGGGCTGAGCAGAGAGCTGAGCAGCCGGAAGCGCGGTCGCGACTTGGTTTCGCGGCCGCGCTTCGCGGCTCCGACTTCCTCGCGGCGCACGCCGCGGCGGGAGCGGCGCTCGGGTTCTTCACGACGCTGCTGTGGGCGATCACCGACCGGACGGTGGAGTTCTGGCCGCGCTGGGTCTGGTTCTCGGTCGTCGTCCTTGTGAGCCTGCACTTCGTGCTGTGGCGCTCGGCGCGGCAGGCGCAGGAGTACATGGACGACCCGCAGACGCCGTCCTCGACGCTCGAGGTGGTCCTCATCTACAAGATCCCGCTGATGATCTGGTCGGCCGCCGTCATCGGGTTGATCTGGCTCATGACGGGTGCCGGCTATCTCTGGCCGCGGTGGCCCTGGTTCGGGATCCTCTTCACGGTTTGCGCGGAGATCGGCCTGCGCGAGCTTCTGCGCCGGCGGCGCGAGGCCGATCGCGAGCGCAAGCTGGCCGAGCGCGTGGGCGAGCTGCAGCGGACCCGGCGCGGCGCGCTCGAGGAGCAGGCGGCCCAGCTGCGGCGCGTGGAGCGCGACCTGCACGACGGCGCGCAGTCGCGCCTCGTCGCCCTCAGCATGACTTTGGGGCGCGCCGAGGAGCGCCTCGCGGATCAGCCTGAGGTCGCCGAGCTGGTGCGGGCGGCGCGCGAAGAGGCGGGCGCCGCGATCGCCGAGCTGCGCGATCTCGCGCGCGGGATCGCCCCGCCCGTCCTCGCCGACCGTGGCCTGGAGGCCGCCGTCCGCTCGCTCGCCGCGCGTTCCGCCGGCCCGGTCGAGGTTGAGGTCGACGTGGCGGAGCGGCCCGTGCCGGTGTTGGAGACGACCGCCTACTTCGTGGTCGCCGAGGCGCTCACGAACGCCGCGAAGCACGCGCCGGACGCGCGCGTGCACGTCGCGGTGAGCGCGGACGACGATTTCCTGCGGGTGCGGGTCGCCGACAACGGCCCCGGCGGAGCCAACCCGCAGGGCAGTGGGCTCACGGGCCTGCGCCACAGGGTGGAGGCGCTCGACGGCACGTTGCGCGTGAGCAGCCCGCCGGGCATCGGCACGACGATTGAGATGGAGCTGCCGTGCGCGTCGTGATCGTCGAGGACCAGGCGCTCCTGCGCGAGGGCATTACCGCGCTGCTGCGCGAGAACGACATCGAGGTCGTCGGGCAGGCCGAGGACGGCGAGGGGCTGCTGAGGCTCTTCGCCGGGCACAAGCCCGACGCTGCGATCGTCGACGTGCGCCTGCCGCCGACCTTCACCGACGAGGGGTTGCGGGCCGCGATCGCCGCCCGGCAGCGCTTCCCCGACGTCGGGATCCTGATCCTCTCCCAGTACGTCGAGCCGGTCTACGCCTCGGAGCTCGTCGCGAGCGGCGAGGGGGAGGGCGGGGTGGGGTACCTGCTCAAGGAACGGGTGGGCGACATCCCCGGGTTCCTGGACGCCCTGCGCCGGGTTGCGGCGGGCGGCACGGCGCTCGACCGCGAGGTCGTGGCCCAGATGGTCGGCCGGCGAGAGAGCGCCGCCGACGCCGCGCTCGCCGAGCTCACCCCGCGCGAGCGCGAGGTCCTGCAGCTCATGGCGGAGGGCCGGACGAACGCGGCGATCGCGCGCCAGCTCGTCGTCACGCAGGGCGCGGTGGAGAAGCATGTCTCCAGCATCTTCAGCAAGCTCGATCTGCCCGCGACCGGCGAGGACCACCGGCGGGTGCTCGCCGTCTTGGCGTTCCTGCGAGCGGAGGGCTGACGGCCGCGCCCGCTAGG
>CBFGWL010000021.1:0-35975 GCA_965652565.1 uncultured bacterium | reverse complement strand
CCCTCGAGCAGGACGCGCACGTTTGCGCCAGCGCGGGCGAGCGCCTCGTCCATCGCCCGCCGCACGGCCGAGCCCTCGCGGAAGGCGATCAGCTCGGCGCCGTCGAGCTCGGCGACGCGCAGCGGGCGCTCCTCGGCGAGCGGGTGGCCGGGGGCGACGGCGACGACGAGCTCCTCCGTGCTGAGCTGCGCGCGTTCGATGCTCTCGGGCCAGGGCCCTGCCTCCAGCGCGAAGGAGGCGTCGAGCGCGTCGGCGTTCAGCTGCTCGATCATGTCGCCGACAGTGCCCTCGCGGAACTGGATCTCGATTCCCGGGTGGCGGCGCTTGAACTCCGCGAGCACGGCGGGCACGTTCACCTCGCCGGCGGGGCGCAGGGCGCCGACGGCGACCGTCCCGCGCACAAGGCCCCGCAGCTCCTCGACCTCGTCGCGCAGCGCCTGCGCCTCGGCGAGCGCGTTGCGGGCCCGCGCGAGCACCACCTCGCCCGCCTGGGTGAGCTCGACCGAGCGCGTGGTGCGCTCGAGCAGCGGCACGCCGAGCTCGGCCTCGAGCTTGCGGATCTGCGCGGAGAGCGCCGACTGTGCGACGTGCAGCTCCTCGGCCGCGCGCGTGAAGTGGCGGTGGCGGGCGACCGCGTCTAGGTAGCGAAGCTGGCGGAGCTCCATCGCATGTTCATCGTAAACCGCGATCAATCCATTCGCAATTTCGTGTTGCAGCGATCAATCGGCCGCGAGAAGATCGCGCCATGCTGATCAAGGACGTGCGAGATCTGGATGTGCGGCAAGCTGCGATCCACCCGATGGACGGCGTGACGATCCGCCACGAGGTGAGGCCCGGAGACGGCGAGGCGATCATCGGCCTGCACGCCGAGCTCTACCCCGTGGAGTACGGGATGGACGAGCGCTTCGTCGAGGGCGTGCGCGGCACGGTGGAGGCGGCGCTCGCCGCGGGCTGGCCCGAGGGCGGCGGCGCCTGGCTCGTCGAGCGCCACGGCCTGTTCTCCGGCTCGGTGGGGCTCACCGACGAGGGCGACGGCCTCGGGCGGATCCGCTGGGTTCTGCTGCACCCGCGCGTGCGCGGCCTGGGGCTGGGCCGCCGGCTTGTCGGCGAGGCGGTCGAGCGCGCGCGCGAGCTCGGCATGAGCAAGCTCGAGCTCGACACCTTCTCGGACCTGCGCACTGCCGCCAAGATCTACCGTGGCCTCGGCTTCCGGGTGCGCAGCGAGGAGCGCACCACGAAGTGGGGCCCCGAGATCACCTACCAGTACTACGAGCTCGATCTCACGACCCCGGAGCGCTAGTTACGCTCCCGCCGCCCGGGGTAGTCGGGCGGCATGGCGACTTCCGAGAGCGGACAGCTGGCACACGCTCCGACGCGGGTGCGTGACCTCGACGCGAAGACCTGGTGGGGGACGCTCAAGCGCACGGTGACCACCTTCCAGGAGGCGGGGGTCACCGACTGGGCCGCGGCGCTCACCTACTACGGCGTGCTCTCGATCTTCCCGGCGCTCATCGCCTTGGTCTCGATCCTCGGGCTCGTGGGCGCGAGCGCGACCGATCCCTTGCTCGAGAACCTCACCGAGCTCGCTCCGGGCCCGGCGAACGAGATCCTCACGAACGCGATCAACTCGATCGCCGACAGCAGCGGCTCCGCCGGGATCGCGCTGCTCATCGGTATCGCCGGCGCGCTGTGGGCCGCCTCCGGCTACGTGGGCGCCTTCTCCCGCGCGACGAACCGGATCTACGACGTCGAGGAAGGCCGGCCGTTCTGGAAGCTCAAGCCGTTCCAGATCGCGCTCACCGCGATCATGCTCGTGCTGCTCGCCGGTTGCGCGATCGCGGTGGTCGCCACGGGGCCGATCGCCGAGGAGATCGGCAGCGTCATCGGCCTGGGCTCGACCGCGCTCGACATCTGGGACGTCGCCAAGTGGCCGGTGATCGCGCTGATCGTCGCCGGCATGTTCGCCGTCCTCTACTGGGCGGCGCCGAACGTCAAGCACGAGGGCTTCTCCTGGATCACCGCGGGCGGCCTGCTCGCCGTGATCATCTGGATCGCCGCGTCCGGGTTGTTCGCGTTCTACGTGTCGAACTTCGGCTCCTACAACGCCACCTACGGCGCGCTCGCCGGCGTGATCATCTTCCTGATCTGGCTGTGGATCACGAACATCGCGATGCTGCTCGGCGCGGCGTTCAACGCCGAGCTCGAGCGCGGGCGCGAGCTTGAGGGCGGCGTGCGCCGGGAGGACACGATCGCGTTGGACCATCGCGAGGCGCCGGACTCCGGCGACGAGGCCCCGCCGAAGCAGGACCGCCCGCCCGGCCCGTAGCGAGATCCGGCTCGACCGATGAGTTCGCGGGCCCCTGCCGGTCGTTAGGGGCATGAGCGAGATCAAGAGCCACATTTCAGTTTCCCTGGACGGCTTCGTAGCCGGCCCGAACCCGACGCTCGACGAGCCCTTGGGCCAAGGCGGTGAGCGCCTGCACGACTGGGTCATCCGGACGGCCGCGTGGCGGCGCGAGCACGGCTACGAAGGCGGCACCGAGGGCGATGCCGACGCGGAGATCGTCGAGCGCGTCCAGAGCAACGTGGGCGCCGTGATCATGGGCCGGAACATGTTCGGGGGCGGCCCGGGCCCCTGGGACGAGGAGTGGAAGGGCTGGTGGGGTGAGAACCCGCCGTTTCACACGCCGGTGTTCGTGCTCACCCACCACGAGCGCGAGCCGCTCGAGATGGAGGGCGGCACGACGTTCCACTTCGTCACCGACGGCATCGAGTCTGCCCTCGAGCGGGCGCGCGATGCGGCGGGCGCTGGCGACGTGCTGGTCGCGGGCGGCGCCGAGGCGATCCAGCAGTACCTGCACGCCGGCCTGCTCGACGAGCTCTTCATCCACATCGCCCCGGTGGTCCTCGGCGGCGGCCGGCGCCTGCTGGACAACGTCGGCGACCCGAAACTCGAGCCGGTTGAGGTCATCGCCTCGCCCCTCGCGACGCACATCCGCTATCGGGTCGGCTGAGCGATGGCCGTAGCACCGCTTGCGCAGGCCCCGCCGCTCGGTTTACCTTGGCACCCGATGGCCTACGACGAGGCGCTCGCAGAGCGCGTGCGCGACATCCTCGCCCTGCACGGCGATCTCACCGAGCGCAAGATGTTCGGCGGGATCGCCTGGATGATCAGCGGGAACATGGCGTGCGGCATGCTGGGCGACGACCTGTTGGTGCGAGTCGATCCCGAGGAGTACGAGCGCGCGCTTGCCGAGCCCGGCACGCGGGTGTTCGACTTCACCGGCCGTGTCGCGCGCAACGTCGTGGTGGTCTCGGGCGAGCGGCTCGGGAGCGATGAGACGCTCAGCGAGTGGGTCGAGACCGGTGTGGCCTACGCGTCGTCGCTGCCGCCCAAGAAGAAGGCGGCGAAGAAGTAGTTAGGAGACGGGCGGCCGCCGCGCGCTCCAGGGGTGGGCCTCCTCGAGCTGGGTCGCGAGGCGCAGGAGCGTCGCCTCGTCGTCGCGGCGGCCGATGAGTTGCACGGCGAGCGGCAGTCCGTCGGCGGTGAACCCCGCCGGGACGGACGCCGCCGGCACGCCGAGGTGGTTCCACGGCACGCAGAAGGGATAGGTGCGCGTCATGCCGAGCAGCGTGCGAATCGCGCCCTTGCCCTGCCAGCGGCCGACCTCGATCGGAGGCTCGCCGGTGACCGGCGTGATCAGCACGTCGAAGTCGTTGAAGAGACGCAGCACGCGGCGCGCGTCGCGCGGCTCGCGGTTGCGCGAGCGGCGCAGAAGCGGCCCGCCCTGCAGCCGGCCCAGGCGGGCGAACCCGCGGGTGCGGCGCTCGAGCCGCTCGGGGTGGTCTACGGCGCGGGCCGACTGCGCGATCCCGTTGAGGTAGCGCGGCGCGAGGTTCGTGCCGATCATGCCCCAGTCGGGATCGCAGCGCTCGACGCGATGGCCGAGCTCGCGCAGGAGCGACGCGGTGCTCTCGACCGCGCCCGCCACGTCGCCGCTCACCTTCGGCGGCGCCATGATCACGGGTGCCTTGGTCGAGTAGGCGATCCGCAGCGGGGTCGGGCGGGCGAAGATCGCCTCCACGAAGCTCTGCCCGGCGCTCGGCGGATTCGCGTTGGGGCGCGTCGCGACGTCCAGCCACAGCGCCGTGTCGCGCACCGTGTGGGTGAGCGCGCCGACCACGCTCAGCCCGTGCCAGTGATCGCGGGCGGGGGTGAGCGGGATGCGGCCGCGCTGGGGCTTGAGCCCGAAGACTCCGGTGAACGCCGCCGGGATCCGGATCGAGCCGGCGCCGTCGGAGGCCGAGGCGGCCGCGCAGAGCCCCGCGGCCAGCGCCGCGCCCGCTCCGCCGCTCGAGCCGCCCGGGCTGCGCTCGGTGTTCCACGGGTTGCGTGTGACCCCGAACGCCTCGCTCTCGGTGAAGCCATAGATCGCGAGCTCGGGCAGGTTCGTCTTGCCGAGCACGATCGCCCCCGCCTGTCGCAGGCGCCGCACGTGCTCGCTGTCCGCCGGCGCGCGCCGGTCGATCGCCGCCGTGCCCCAGGCGGTGACCTCGCCCTCGACGTCCTCGACGTCCTTTACGGAGATCGGCACGCCCGCCATCGGCAGGGCGGCGCCATCGCCGGCCGCGAGCCGGCGCTCGACCTCCTTGGCGTCGGCGCGGGCGCGCTCGGCGAAGACCACCCGGTAGGCGTTCAGCTTGGGGTCGAGGCGCTCGATGCGGCCCAAGTAGAGCTCGACGAGCTCGGTGGGAGTGACCTCGCCGTTGCGAACGAGCCGCGCCTGCTCGGCAACACCAGCGAAAGCGACGCTCTCGTCCATCTCGCGCGCAGCCTAATCCGAACGGCCGACGGTTGGGAGGGCAGGCGCCGGGGCGCGGCTCAGGTCGGCTGACCCGTGGGCCGGATCAGCACCTCGTTCACGTCGACGTGCTCCGGCTGGGTGAGCGCGAAGATCACGGCCCGGGCGATGTCGTCCGCCTCGAGCGCCCGCGCCGGGCGGTTCTCGAAGAACGGGGTGTCGACCATGCCGGGCTCGATCAGCGTGACCCGGATGCGCTCGTTGTCGTGCATCTCGCGCAGCTCGCGCCGCAGCGACTCGCCCATGCCCGTGACCGCCCACTTCGTCGAGGAATACAGGGAACCCGGCAACGAGCGGCGTCCCGCGACCGAGCTCGTCAGCAAAAAGTGGCCGCTGCCGCGCTCGAGGAGGTGGGGGAGGGTGGCGCGGATCGTGTAGGCGGCGCCCAGCACGTTCGTGAGCACCATCGAGCGCCAGAACTCGGGCGTCTCCTCGAGGAACCCGCGCTTGGCGCCGAACCCGGCGTTCGCGAAGACCGCGTCGATGCGGCCGAACGCCTCGAGCGTCGCGGCCGTCATCGCCTCGCAGTCCTCCCACTCGGTGACGTCGCAGCGCACGGCGCGCGCCACCTCATCGCCGCCCAGTTCCCGCGCCAGCTCGGCCAACTCGGCCTCGCGCCGCGCGGCGAGCGCGACCCGGTAGCCCTCCTCGACGGCCCGGCGCGCGGTCTGCGCGCCGATTCCGCTCGAGGCGCCGGTGATCAACAGGACGGGTGACTCGGACACGGCGTCCGATACTAGTAACCGGCCGCCGGCGACGGCCGGACGGGCGCGGAGAGCCCGCCGCCGTCCGGGTCGGGCAGCGGCGCGGGGGGTCCCAAATGGTTGCCCTGGCCGTAGTCGACGCCGAGCTTGCGCAGCACCTCGACCGTGCGATCGTCGCGCACGCGCTCGGCGATCGTGCGCTTGCCGAGCTCGTGCGCAACCCGCACGAGCGCCGCGACGACGGTGCGGTCCGCCTCGTCCGCCACGAGCGCCTCGATGAACTCGCCATCGATCTTCAGGAAGTCGAAGTCGAGGTGCTTGAGGTAGTAGAAGGACGCGAACCCGGCGCCGAAATCGTCGAGCGCGAAGCCGCAGCCAAGGCGCTTGAGCTCGGCCGCGAACGCTCGCGCGCGCTCGATGTTCACGAGCGCCTCGCTCTCCGTCATCTCGATGACGAGCCCCGCGGGGTCGGCGCCGGCCTCCGCGAGGGCGTCGGCGATCTTCCCGGCGAAGCCGGGCTGCGTGATCGAGCTCGCGGCGACGTTTACGGCGAACACGGGATTGCGGCCGGCGGCCTGGTGGGCGGCGAGCCGGTTCGCGGCGGCGCGAATCACCCAGCCGTCGATGTCGCCCATGAGCCCGAAGCGCTCGGCGATGTAGAGGAAGCGATCGGGGGTGATCAGCTCGTCGTCCTCGCCCTCCATGCGCAGCAGCAACTCGTATCGGGGGCGCGGGTCGGAGATCGCGATCGGCACGATGGGCTGCGCGTACAGGGTGAGGCGGTCGTCGGCGATGGCGTCGCGGATGCGCGTCACCCACCCGGTTCGCCCGGAGATGCCATCCGTGGCGTCGGGATGGTGGACGCGCACGCGGTCGCGCCCCGCCTCCTTGGCGGCGTACATCGCGAGGTCGGCGCGGGCGAGCACCTCCTCGGGGCCCGAGTCCTCGTCGCCCGCGGCGAACGTGGCGACGCCGATGCTGGCGGTCACGCGCGTCTCCACGGGGCTCGTGCCGCCTCGCATGCGGCTCGCGATCACGGCCCGCAGCTCGGTGGCGAGCCGCTCCGCCGCGTCGCGGTCGGTCGCCGGCAGGAGCACGCCGAACTCATCGCCGCCCAGGCGGGCGACGATGTCCGTCGCGCGCAGGCGGGTGCGCAGGACGTCGGCGATCGCTACCAGGATCTGGTCGCCCACCGCGTGTCCGGCGGCGTCGTTCACGGGCTTGAACCGGTCGAGGTCGAGCGCCAGCACCGCCGACTCGCCCCCGTAGCGGCGCACGCGCGCGAGCTCCCGGGCGAGCTCGTCCACGAAGCGCCTGCGGTTGAGCAGGCCGGTGAGCGGGTCGTGGTCGGCGAGGAACTGCAGCTGACCCTCGAACTGCTTGCGCTCGGTGACGTCCTGCGCCTGCAGAAGCGCGTGGAGCACGCCTCCGTCCGGATCCCGGACCAGCGAGAGGCTGCAGGCCGCCCAGCAGATGCCGCCGTGGCTCGTGCGCAGGCGGATCTCGCTCGAGAACGTCGCCCGCTCGGCGGCGATCAGTCCTCTCACCGCGGTCGCAACCGCCTGGGCGTCGTCGGGGTGCACGAGCTCGTCCCAGGCGCTGCCGACGAGCTCGTCGCGCGGCAGCCCGACCAGGCGCGCCATCGCCTGGTTCGCATCCTCGAACCGCCCCAGGCGGTCGCCGCTCACGCCGATGATCGCCATCCCGGCGCCCGAGTCCTCGAAGGCGCGCCGGAAGCGCTCCTCGGCGGCGGCGAGGGCGCGCGCCGCCTCGCGCTCCGCCGTGACGTCGCGCGTCGTGCCGGCGATCAGCTTGCGGCCGCTGCGCGTGGCGATCCGCGTGCCGGAGACGGCGAGCACGGCGTCACGCCCGTCGGGGCGGAGCACGCGCAGCTCGAGGTCCGACATCGGGGCGTCGCCGCTCAAGATGCGCCGCACGATCGCGATGTCGTCGGGGTGGATGTGGGACATCCACTCCTCCAGGGAGACGGGCTCGTCGCGCGGCTCGAGGCCGAAGTTGCGGAACTGCTGCTCGGTCCAGTCCACCTCGCCCGTTTCGGGATCGACGGTCCAGCTGCCGACGCGCGCGATGCGCTGGGCCTCGCGCAGGTCCTCGCGCTCGCGGCGCAACTGCTCGACCGCCTGCGAGCGCTCGGCCGTGAGGGCCGCGGCCAGCAGGGCGGTAGCGGCGATCAGGGCGATCACCGCCTGGGCGCCGAGCACCTGGGCCTGGCTCGTCGGATCCTCGACCATCGGGCTCTCCCCGGAGGCGATGCCGAGCGACGCGAACGTGGCGAGGATCGCGATCGTTAGCCCGGTGTCCGTCCAGCCGAGCCGGACGGCCGCCAGTCCGAGCAGCGGCACGGTGAGGGCGGGCGTGTCGAAGATCCCGCCCTCCCGTGTGAGCAGCAGGAGGCCGAAGACGAACGCGCCGCCGATCACGAGGCCGCGCTCGATACGGGAGGGGCGCTCGATCGCCGCAAACGGGCGCGCCTCACCGGCAGCCAGGGCGAACACGACCGGGGTCATGGCAACCACGCCGAGGCCCCGCGCCGCGCTCAACCCGCCGAAGGTCCGCGTCCAATCGGCGCCCTCGAGCGCCATCGCGCTCGCGCCGATCAGCGCGCCCCCGGCTACCCCGAGCCCGGCGCCGCCGGCGAGCAGCGCCAGCGTGCCGCGCAGCGTCGCCGGGCGCCAGCGCTCGCCGCCGAGCAGCTCGATCGCGCCGACACCGAAGGTGGCGGCGACGAGATCACCGGCCGTGAGCGCCACGGCGACGCCGGGCGAGGCGCCGAGCGTCGCGTACGCGACCAGTAGGCCGACGGCCGCGCCGCTCAGCAGCGAAGCCCAGCGGTCGCGCGCGAGCAGCAGGGTGCCGAGCAGCAGGCCCGCGATCGGCCACATCGAAGCCAGCTGGGTGGCGTCGTCGGCGAACGCCTCGCTCAGGCGAGCCACGCCGAAGCACACGAGCGCGCTCGCGATCGTGACCGCTGTCCCCCTACGAACCGATTGCGCGGACATGAAGGATCGATGATGCGCGTTCAGCCGCGCTTTTCCATCCGGAAATTTCCCCACCTGTGGCTCAGTAGCCCCCACCACGGGCATACGTCCGTGAGGAGACCCGACTCCCTGCGATAATCCAGTTTGCCGCGAATGAACCCCGCACGCAAGCGACAGATCCGGCTCGTAGTGGCGCTGACCGCCGCCGTCCTCCTGGCGACCGCGCTCGTCTACACCTCGTTCAACGCCTCGAGCGAGGCCAAATCGCCGTCGGAGTTGCTCTCGGGCGCTGTCGGTGACGGCACCTACGAGGTCTACGGCAAGGTCGTGCCGGGCTCGATCGAGCGCGACGGCGCCGATATGACGTTCGAGATCGCCGACCGCGAGAACCCCGACGTGAAGCTTCCGGTCGAGTACACGGGCCAGGTCCCGGACCCGTTCCGCGACGGGCGCGAGGTGATCGTCACCGGCAGCCTGGAGGAGGGCACGCTCGTCGCCGAGAAGGACCGCTTGATCACGAAGTGCCCGTCCAAGTTCGCCGCGGAGGCGGAGGAGGACCCGGAGCACGTGATCATCGACGAGTCGCTGTGAGGCCCGGCGGGCGCTGATGCTCGAGCTCGGGCTCGCGTGTCTCATCGCCGCGCTCCTCGCGTTCGCGTTCGGCGCGGGAGCCGGGATCTACGGCGGCCGGACGGCCGACCGGCGCTGGGTCGAGTCCGGGCGGCGCGCCGTGTACGCGTGCGCGGTGCTGCTCACCGTAAGCGTCGTGGTGGTGGAGGCGGCGTTCCTGCGCTCGGACTTCTCGTTCGAGCTCGTCGCCCACCACTCCTCGACGACGACCCCCACGCTCTACCAGCTCACCGCGCTGTGGGGGAGCCAGGGCGGCTCGCTGCTTCTGTGGGCTTGGGTGCTCTCGATCGCGGCGAGCGCCGTGCTGTTCGCGACCCGGCACAAGCATCGCGAGGTCGTGCCCTACGCGCTCGCGGTGCTCTGCGGGCTCGGCATCTTCTTCACCGCTCTCATGCTCTTCGCCGACGGGGCGAACCCGTTCGCGCGCCTAGACCCGGCGCCCGCCGAGGGCAACGGGCTCAACCCGCTGCTTCGGCACCCGGCGATGGCGATCCATCCCCCGATGCTCTACTCGGGCTACGTGCTCTTCTCGATCCCGTTCGCCTTTGCGATCGGGGCGCTGATCACCCGCCGGCTGGACGCGAGCTGGATCCGCTCGACGCGGCGGTTCGCGCTGCTCGCCTGGGTCTTCCTGTCGATCGGGATCATGCTCGGCGCGCGCTGGAGCTACTCCGAGCTCGGCTGGGGCGGCTATTGGGGCTGGGACGCAGTCGAGAACGCGTCCCTGATGCCGTGGCTGACCGGCACGGCTTTCCTGCACTCGATCATGGTCCAGGAGCGCCGCGGAATGCTGAAGGTCTGGAACGTCTCGCTGATCGTCGGCACCTTCACGCTCTGCCTGCTCGGCACGTTCCTGGTGCGCTCCGGCATCCTCGAGTCGATCCACGCGTTCGGTGAGTCGACGGTCGGCACGCCGCTCCTGGCGCTGATCGCGATGGTCCTGGTGGGATCGACGGCGCTCATCGTCTCGCGCCTGGAGGATCTGCGCTCGCAGCGGCGGATCGAGTCGCTCGCCTCGCGCGAAGCGGTCTTCCTCGTCAACAACCTTCTGCTCGTCGGCCTCGCGATGGTGATCTGGTGGGGGACGTTCTTCCCGCTCATCTCCGAGGCGCTCACCGGAACGCGCTCCTCGCTCGCGGGCCCGTGGTTCGCCGACTACACGACGCCGCTGGCGATCCTGTTGGTGCTCTTCACCGGGATCGGGCCGCTGCTCGCCTGGCGGAAGATCTCGGCCGGCGCTGCCCTGCGGATCTTCGCGTGGCCGCTCGGGGTGACCGCGCTCGCCGCGGTGCTGTTGGTGGTGCTCACGAACGCCGCGGATTCGCCCTGGGCCTTCGCGCTGTTTTGCATCGCGGCGTTCGCGCTCACCGGGCTCGCGCAGGAGTTCATCCGCGGCGCGGCGAGCCAGCGCGCGCTCGGCGGCGGGTCCTACATCGCGGCCCTCGGCAGGCTGGTGGGGCGCAACCGGCGCCGCTACGGCGGCTACATCGTGCACGCGGGCATCGTGATCCTGTTCGTGGCGGTCGCCGCCTCCTCGAGCTTCCAGACGAGCCGCGACGTGCGCATGCTGCCCGGCGACACGGTCGAAGTGGAGGACTACACGCTCACCTACGCCGCGCCCTCGGCGGATATCGACCCCAAGGAGCAGAAGCTCACGTTTGCGGCGCGCCTCGACATCGAACGCGACGGCAAGCGCTTCACGCTCAATCCCTCGCGTAACTACTACTCGGGCAATGCCGGTGACCCGACCGCGGGCCCGATCCGCGCCTTCTTCGAGGGCGAGGCGACCAGCGAGGTCGGGCGCCGCGAGGGCGCGAGCGAGGATCTGTGGACGGCGATGCAGCCCGACCTGGAGCCGCTCGACCCGGTGATCGCCGAGGTCGACCGCCGGCTCACCCGGGATCTGCCGGAGATCGGCCCGGGCGGGCCGACGCCGGAGCAGATCGAGCAGATGCGCGAGTTCGCGACCGCCCAGGGCAACGCGATCGAGCGGCTCGCCGCGCTCTACATCGCGAACCCGCTGCCCGTGACCTTCCGGATCAACGTCAACCCGTTCGTGATCTGGCTGTGGGTCGGCGGCCTGATCGCCGTGAGCGGCGCGCTGATCGCGCTGTGGCCGGCGCCTGCTGCGCGTCGCCGGCGCGTGAGCGACGTGTACGCGGCTCGGCTCGCCAAGGAGCTGGGCCGCGCCTAGCCGTTCATCCGATGGAGATCGTCCTGGCCCTGATCTTGGTGGCGGCGCTCGCCTGGTTCGTCGCGCGGCCGTTGCTGCCCGGCTTCGGGCGCGGGGTCGAGACCGAGGACCCGCGCATCGCGGACCTGGAGGCCCGCAAGGAGGCGAAGTACCGCGAGATCCGCGACGCCGAGCTGGATCGGGAGCAGGGCAAGCTGAGCAAGGCCGACTGGGCGCGCGCGGACGCCGAGTTGCGGCGCGAGGCGATCGAGATCCTCAAGGAGCTCGATCGGGTGCGCGCGGAGCGCGCGGCCGAGTGACCGGCGACGCGCGCTCGCCCTCTACACTCCACGCGCGATGGAACTGATCCTTCAGATCCTGCAGGTCTTTATCGCGGTCGTGCTGATCTTCCTGGTGCTGCTGCACTCGGGCAAGGACTCCGGCCTCTCCGGCGCGTTCGGCATCGGCCAGACCGGCAGCTCGTTCGGCGGCGGCTCGCTCGTCGAGCGCAACCTCGATCGCTGGACGATCTTCTTCGCGGTCGTGTTCGTGCTGAACACGATCGTCTTGCTCAAGCTCTAGAAGGGCTGCGGCCCATGAGAGCCCTCCGCCCGCGAGTCGCGCTCGGGGCGGTCTGCGCCGTGCTCGGCATCGCGCTCGGCGCGTGTGGCGGCGACGACGGACGGCCGGCCGTGCGCGGCGCCGGCGAGCCGGGGGAGGGCGGGACGCTGATCTGGACGGTGGGCACGCCGATCGTCGACATCGACCCGCTCGCTGCGGAGTCGCCCACGGCGCAGCTCGTGACGCGCCAGATCCACGAGCCGCTCGTCGCGTCGTACGACGGGCCGTTCGGCGAGCCCGGCGACACGCCGGGCCTGGCGCTCGGCGTGCGCCCGCGCGAGGGCGGGACGCGCTGGGATGTGCGGTTGCGCAGCGGCGTGCGCTTCCAGGATGGCTCGCAGCTCAACGCCACGGCGGTGCTTGCCAACGCGCGGCGCTGGATAGCGACGGACGCCGGACGGGCGGCGCTTCCGGGGTTGATCGCAGCGGATGCCCCGCAGCCGGACGTGGTGAGGCTCTTCTTCGCCGAGCCCCGGAACGACGTGCCCGAGCGGCTGGCGGAGCCGCGGCTCGGCATCGTCGCGCCCACGGCGCTGCGCTCGGAAGCCGGCGTGGGGGACCGCTCGACCGGGCAGTTCGAGAGCGGCAGCGGGCCGTTCGAGTTGCGCGAGCGTGGCGGCGGCCGCCTGCTGCTGGCACACAACACGGGGTGGTGGGGAAGCGAACGCGGGCTGGGGCCGGCGCTGGATCAGATCGAGTTCCGCGTGATCGGCTCGGCGGGTGCGCGGGCGCGGGAGCTGCGCGCCGGCAACGCGCAAGTCGCCGGCGAGCTCACGCGCAGCCAGGCGCGCGCGGCCGCCGCCGATCCGCTGATCGCCGCTGCGCCACAGGCGGGCGGGGGCTGGCTGGCGCACGAGCGGTCGGTGCGCGGCCTCGGCCGCGGCGGCGCCGTGCCCTCGCTCTCGGGCGCCTGGCTGGCGACGCTTGCGCCGGGGTCGTAGGCGGCGGGACTCAGCGCCGCGCTCGCGCGCGCTCGCGCTCGGGACGCAGGTGCGCCGTGCCCGGAAAGGTCACCGTCACCCTGACCGCGCGAGCCCCGCGCTGCTCGCCGCGGAGCCGGATGCGCTCCGTGAAGCGCCCGCGGCGGTTGACCCGCGTCCAGGTCGAACGCTCGATCCGCGCGGCCCGATAGGCGATCAGCAGCCGCAGGCCCGCGGCCTCGCGTTCGAGCCCGCCGCGCACGATGAGGCGTGCCCGGGATTTGCCGCGCAGCCGCGCGCTGCGGATCCGCAGGTCGGCGCTTTCCGGCTTCACGTGGTCCGGTGGCTGAGGCTGCGCCGGGCCCGGGCCGCCGGGGGAGTTGGGCTGGTTGCGCGGGGCGGGCGCGCGCACGAGGAACCCGAAGTAGCGGATCGCGTCCAACGGGCGCAGCGCGTCGCCCCAGAAGCCGTAGGACCCGTGCGAGCGGTTGTACGCCTCGGCCGTCTCGCGGATCCGCTTGACGATCTGGGCGGGCGCGTCGCCGGCGCAAGGCCCCGGGTCACCGGCCTCCCCCAGGCACAAGGCCGCAACGCCGGCGACGTGCGGCGCGGCCATGCTCGTCCCGCTCATCGAGCCGTATCCGCCAGGCAGAGTGGACTGCACGCAGACGCCGGGCGCGGCAACGGTGTGCGCCGCGCCGGCCGCAGTGCTCGCGAAGTCCGAGAAGCTCGCGACCGCCTCGTCGGCCTCGCCGGCCCGGCAGATCTTCCCGCTTGCGCCGGGCTTGCCGTCGGCGTCGGCGCTGGCGGTGACGGTCAGAACCTCGGGATATGCCGCGGGAACGCGCGGCTTGTCCGCGCGATCGAACGGCTGGCTGTCGTTGCCGGCGGAGGCGACGTAGGTGATGCCCGCGGCCGTCGAGGCGCAGATCGCACGGTGCTTGGGGTCCGTCGTCGTCTCGCACGAGCGCACGCGGGGACCGTCCCCTGAGAGGCTCATGTTCGCGACCTTGATGCCGAGGGAACGTGCGTGCGCGGTCACCCACTCGATGCCGCAAAGCACCGTGCTGAGCTTGCCGCGGCCCTCATCGTTCAGGACCTTCACGGCGTAGACCTTCGTGCCGGGTGCGACGCCGACGACGCCCTTGCCGTTGTTGCGCGCCGCGATCGTCCCCGCAACGTGCGTGCCGTGGCCACGGACGTCGGTGGGCGGCGTGCCGGGAGCGATGCAGTTCGTCCCCGCCGAGGCGTTCAGGTCGGGATGATTGAGGTGGATCCCGGTGTCGAGCACCGCCACGGCGGCGCTGCTCGCCTGGCGGACGCTCCCGTTGCCCGCGGCGAGGATGCGTCGTACCCCGGCCGGGGCGAAGTCGCCGCGGGCCAGCGCGGCGCCGCCCGTGGCGTGTACCGGTCGGTCGGGCGCGACGGCAGCGATCTCGGCGTCCGTGCGCAGCTCGCGGACCTGCCCGGGTGTGAGCTCGGCGGCGAACCCGTCGACGGCGTGCCGGAACTCTCGCTCCGCGTGGAAGCCGAGCTCCGTCTCGCGGACCGCGGTCTCGCCTGCCACGCCGCCCGCCGATTCCTCGTAGACGACCACGTACGAGCGAGCGGGCTCATCGGCCTGGGCTGGGGCGGGCACGAGCCCGGCTGCAGCGAGCAGCGGGAGCATCGCGCAAAGGACACGGCGAGACGTGCCCCGAGGAAGGAGCGATCGGACCATCGCCTTCCAATCGGCGCCTCCGCCCGCGGCTCAACTCGCAGGGCAGCGCGTGGGTCGTCCGGCCAAAAAGAAGAGCCGGGGCCCCGTTCGGCACCCCGGCTCGTCCATGCGGCTGAGAGGAGTCGAACCTCCACGGCCCTTGCGGGCCACAAGGCCCTCAACCTTGCGCGTCTACCAGTTCCGCCACAGCCGCGTGGCGCGCTGATTGTAGTGACCTGCGGCGGAGCGCTTGCGTCCGTCCGACGGGGCCTCTACTCTACGAACATGTGTTCGCAGGGCGCGATCACGTCCCGCGCCCCGTAAGCCAAGAAACGAGTGTAGGAGCCGACAATGGATCTGACCAAGCGCCAGCAGGAGATCTTCGACTTCATCCGCAAGCACGCGGAGAAGACGGGCTACCCGCCGACGGTGCGGGAGATCGGCAAGGCGGTCGGCCTGCACTCGTCCTCCACGGTGCACGCGCATCTCGCCAACCTCGAGAAGATCGGCCTGCTTCGCCGCGACCCGACGAAGCCGCGCGCGATCGAGCTGCTCGTCGACAAGGCCAAGCAGGCGATGCGAGGGCAGGGGCTACCGCTCGTCGGTCAGGTCGCGGCCGGTGCGCCGATCCTGGCCGAGGAGCACATCGAGGAGTACCTGGAGGTCCCCGACGTGATCGGCGGGGAGCAGGGCGACTACGTCCTGCGAGTCAAGGGCGATTCGATGAAGGACGCCGGCATCCTCGAGGGCGACTACGTGGTCGTCCAGCAGGCCGACGACGCAGTGGACGGCGAGATCGTCGTCGCGCTGATCGAGGACGAGGCGACGGTCAAGCGCTTCTATCGCGAGAGCGACGGCATCCGCCTGCAGCCTGAGAACGACGCCTACGAGCCGATCAGGACGAAGGACGTCACCCTGCTCGGCAAGGTCGTCGGCGTGTTCAGGAGCATGAGATGAGCTCGGCGCTGCTTCGCACAACGCCCACGGGGCGGGCGCGCGCGGCCTGCTCGCCCGCCGGGCGCCGCGACCCGCACCGGCTGTTCGACCCCGGGCGCCCGACGCTCGAAGACGCCGTCAACCGCGCCTGGGGCGATCTCGTCGATACGGGCACCGCGAAGTGCCCGGTCTGCGGCGGCGAGCTCCAGGTCGCCGGCTGCTCCTCCTGCGGCTCGCAGCTGAGCTGACCCGTCGGCGGGCGCTCGCTCTCAACCGCGGCGCACCAGTAGCCGCAGCCGCGGTCAGCGCCTAAGATCAACTGGTGCAGACCGTGCGTTCGCGGGAGGTGAAACCTCTCGAGGAAAGTCCGGACACCGCAGGGCAGGACGGTCGGTAACGCCGACCCGGGGAAACCCGCGGGAAAGTGGCACAGAGACAGACCGCCGATGGCGCGCTTCCGGCAAGGCTTCGTTCGCGAAGCCGAGGCCGGCTCACCAGCCGGGTTGCTGGAGGCGCGCACAGGCAAGGGTGAAACGGTGCGGTAAGAGCGCACCAGCGTCGCGGTGACGCGGCGGCTGGCCAAACCCCGTCCGGTGCAAGCTCAAGCAGGATCGATGACCCGGCCCGGCGAGATCCAGGTAGAGCGCAGGCCGCGCGAGCGGCCCTCCGGGGGACCGGAGAGATAGATGAACGCACTCGACAGAATCCGGCTTATAGGTCTGCTACGGATAGCCCCGCCTCGGCGGGGCTATCTATTTGCCGCGATCTGACCTGGCGCCGGACTCGCACGGATCCCGCTTGCGGCGGGGCTCCGCGCGTCCCTCGTGCGCTCTGCGTTTGCCGCTCTTTGCGGCGGGCATTTGTGAGCGGCGTTAACAAAACGCAAACTTCTGCCTGATGTTCTGCTAGTGTGCCGCCGTCGCTTAATCCCCGCCACATACCGCGGGGAGTGGGGAACCCACACGCCGGCCCAGGGGCCGGCACGGGGCGAATCGCGGCCGGATGCCGCGTAGCGCAACTCGTCAGCGCGAGCCCGACAGCTAACCCCGCAAGCGTGGAACGAGATATGCACGACAACTTCACTTCAGCGAGAGATCCGGAGCCCCCCCAGTACCGCGTTGATCGCAGCGCCCGCACCGACCGGGCGGCCGGTGTGGCCTCGCGGCCCGATCGGTTCGCCTTCTGGGCCGTGTGCCTGGCGCTCGTCGCCATGTTCGCCGGAGTCGCGAGCGCCGACGGCGCGAGCGGCGGCCTCGGCGCCGGTGGCGGCGGCGGTGGCGACAGCGAGCCGAACGCGCGGAAGGCGCTCAAGACCAAGTACGCGCAGCTCTGGTCCAACCACTCGAAGAAGGCGAGGCGCTGGGCGCGCCGGACCAGCAAGTGCGAGTCCGGCCACAACCCGAAGGCCATCGGTGGTGGCGGCAAGTACCGCGGCGCCTTCCAGTTCATGCGCCAGACCTGGCGCTCGGCGCCGCGCTCGCCGGGCGGCGATCCGATCCGCCACACCTGGAAGACGCAGGCCGTGGTCGCGATCGCGCATCGCAACAAGGCGAAGCGCAAGGGCTGGCCGGACCCGTGGCCGAACTGCCCGAAGCCGCGCAAGAAGAAGCGCTGAGCCGGCTACCGAAGAGACCTTGAACGGCTGAAGCCCGCCTCTACCGGCGGGCTTCAGCGTTCTGGGGTTCTGGGATAGGGGAGAGGGATCCGTGTCTTGGGGAACGTCGCCCGCATCCGGCGGCGCTTAGGCCGCCGCGGGCAGGATGGAAGGGTTGGTCTGATCCTGCGGCAGGGCCGCAGCGTTTGCGACCAGACTCTGGAAGTCGTTGAGCGCCGCGTGCGCGATCGCCTCGAGCAGCTCCTCGTCGGACCAGCCGGCCTCGCGCGCCTCCTCGGCGAGGTGGGCGGACGGCCGGCCCTCGGTCGTCACCAGCTCCCGCAGGAACGTGAGCAGGGCGGCTTCGCGCGGGTCGCTCGAGGTGAATGAGCGCGCTCTGGAGATCTCGTCGAGCCCGAGCCCAACCTCGCGGGCCCTGCCCGCGTGCTGGGCGACCGAGTAGGTGTCGCCGCGGCGCTCCGCCATCGCGAGCGCGATCCGCTCACGCGTGCGGCGGGAGAGGGCGCCGCGCCGCAACTCATGCCGGGCGCGGACGAAGGCGCGCAGCGCGGCGGGGGCGCCGGCGAGCACGCCGAGGAACTTCGGGATGTCACCGGTTCGGGCAACGCCCTCGAGGATCTTGGCGCTGCCCTCGGGGGCGGTGAGGACGTCGTGGATGTCGAAGCGGCTGTAGTCGGTCTTGATGGTCATGCCGGTGCACCTCCGGAACCGGGTCCCTGCCTTTACCCGCCCTTTATCTGTCCATTACTTTACCTTTAGCGGGTTACTTACTGGAGGTAAGTTTATACCACGTTCTGAGCGCTTTTGAGCGCTCGCCGAGCAGCCGCAGGCGTCCTCCGCACGCGCTGTTCGGCGAGCGCCCGCAACCCCGGTTATCGTTCCCCCGCACTCCGCCCGCGGTCGACCCCCTGGAGGAACTGATGGCCGAAACCGAGCAACGGAAGAAGACGCCCGAGGACGTACTGCGCGAGGTCGAGGAGAAGGGGATCCGGTTCGTTCGCCTGTGGTTCACGGACATCCTCGGTCAGCTCAAGAGCTTCTCGATCAACTCGGCCGAGCTCGAGGACGCGTTCCAGGGCGGAATGGGGTTCGACGGCTCGTCGATCACGGGCTTCAACCCGATCGAGGAGTCGGACATGATCGCCATGCCCGATCCGAACACCTTCGCCGTGCTGCCCTGGCGGCCCGAGGAGCACGGCGTCGCCCGGCTCTTCTGCGACATCCAGGTCCCCGGTGGCGCGCCGTACGAGGGCGATCCGCGCTGGATCATGCGGCGGGCCCTCAAGCGGGCCGAGGAGATGGGCTTCGACGATTTCTCGATCGGGCCCGAGCTCGAGTTCTTCTACTTCCGCTCGGATCGGCCGCAGAACGGCATCCCCGAGATCCTCGACGAGGGCGGCTACTTCGACCTGACCACGCTCGACGCCGGGTCGGACGTGCGCCGCGACACGGTGCTCGCCCTCGAGCAGCTCGGCATCCACGTCGAGTACACGCACCACGAGGTCGGCCCCTCCCAGCACGAGGTCGACATGCGCTACAAGAGCGCGCTCGAGATGTCGGACGACTGCATGACGTACCGCATCGTCGTCAAGGAGTACGCGATGCGCTACGGCTGGCACGCGACCTTCATGCCGAAGCCGCTCTTCGGCGAGAACGGCTCGGGCATGCACGTCCACCAATCCCTCTGGCGGGACGGCAAGAACGCGTTCTTCGACCCCGACGACCAGTACTACCTCTCGGACACGGCGAAGGCGTTCATCGCGGGCCAGCTGCGCCACGCGCGCGAGATCTCGCCGCTCTTCGCGCAGTGGGTGAACTCCTACAAGCGGCTGGTCCCCGGATACGAGGCGCCGGTGTACCTGGCGTGGTCGCGCCGCAACCGCTCCGCGCTGATCAGGGTGCCGCTCTACCACCCCGGCAAGGAGGCGGCGACGCGCGTCGAGCTGCGCTGTCCCGATCCGGCATGCAACCCGTATCTGTGCTTCGCGGCGATGTTGCACGCCGGCCTCGAGGGCATCGAGCGGGGTTACGAGCTGCCCGAGCCGATGGAGCAGAACCTCTACCACCTGAGCCCGGAGGAGCGGATTCAGCGCGGTATCGAGCAGCTCCCGGACTCGCTCGGCGAGGCGATCGAGATCGCGGCCGACTCCGAGCTCGTCCTGCGGATCCTCGGCGAGCACACGTTCAAGCGCTTCGTCGAGATCAAGCGCGAGGAGTGGGAGGAGTACCGCGCCCAGGTGACCCGCTGGGAGATCGAGCGCTACCTCCCGATCCTCTAGGCGTGAACGCGGGGGAGGGGCGCCTTGACCGCGGAGCGCTTTCCGTCGCTGCTGCTGCGGCTCACGGGCCTCGTGCTGTTCGCAGGCTCGCTTGCGCTCTACATCGACGGGGGATGGAGCATCCTCGCGCTCGTCCTGCTGCTCCTCGCGCCCGACGTCAGCCTGGCCGGCTACGCGCTGGGGCCCCGGACCGGGGCGGTGATCTACAACGTCGGCCACGCGCTGCCGCTCGCGCTCGCGCTGGGCGCGATCGGGGTCCTGGCCGACTCGAGCGTCGCGGTGCAGGTGGGGCTCGCCTGGACCGCGCACATCGGCATCGACTGGGTCGCCGGCTACGGGTTCAAGTACCCGAGCGACTTCAGCGACACCCACATGCAGCGCGTCTGATGCGTTCGGGCACGGGGATCGGCGGGTAGCGAGGACGTCATGGCGACGCTCGACGTGGTCCGTGTCTTCACTGCGGCGGACGGCTCGGCCGGAAACGAGCTGGGCGTGTTCCTCCGCGGGGCGGAGGTTCCCGAGGCGGCGCGCCAGCGCGTGGCGGCCGACCTGGGCTTCGCGGAGACCGTCTTCGTCGATGACGCGGCACAGGCGCGCCTGCGGATCTTCACGCCCGCGACCGAGCTGCCCCTGGCGGGGCACCCCCTCGTAGGCACCGCTTGGCTGCTCGCCCGCGAGGGTACGCCGGCCGCGGTCCTGCGCCCGCCGGCGGGCGAAGTGCCCGTGCGCACCGAGGCGGAGCTCACGTTCATCCGGGCGCGCGCGGAGTGGTGCCCGCCGTTCGAGTTCATCGAGTACGGCTCCCCGGAGGAGGTAGAGACCCTGACGGGGCCGCCGCCGGACAAGGGCTTCGCCTATTGCTGGGCCTGGGTGAGCGAAAGCGGCGGCCGGGTGCGCGCCCGCTCGTTCGTCACCGAGGTCGGCGTCGCCGAGGACGAGGCGACGGGCTCCGCCGCCCTGCCGCTCGCGGTGCGGCTCGGGCGCGCGATCGAGGTGCGCCAGGGCGTGGGGTCCGATCTCTTCGCGCGCCCGCTCGAGGACGACTGGGGAGAGGTCGGCGGCCGCGTGGTCCACGTCGAGCGCCGCGACTACCCATTGCCGCAGTAGCGCTCGAGGGACGCCGCGGCTAGCGCCCGCGCCAGCTTGCGATCAGATCCGCCGCGGCGGTCTTCGCGTTCGCGGCGCCCAGCAGCACGCGTTCGGCGAGGGTGTCCCGGCGGGGCAGCACGCCGAACTGCCGGGCCATGTCGGCCTCGTTGAGGTAGCCGTTCAGCTCCTCGATCAGCCCGTCGCGGACGATCACGAAGTCGACGCCCTCGACCTGCACGTGGGCGCCGGTGGGCGCCACGCCTCCGAACTTGCCCTCGCCGTTGAACGTGCCTGTGGCACGCCAGCGCACGGCGGCGCGCTCGCCGTAGGCGACGATGTCGATGACCTCGAGCGTGAAGTCGGGGATCGAGCGGAAGAGCCCGCCGAACCACTCGCGGTACGTGGCGGGGACTTCGAGCCTCACGAGACCGTGCAGGTGGCTCACGGCGCCGGGCTTGTAATGGGCGACCATCCGGTCGAGATCGCGGGCCGCGCACGCCTCGAAGTACGAGGTCATGACCTGCTTGGCGCTGCGCTTCCCGGCTGCCACGGCCGGCAGCCTAATGGACAGCGCGCCGCCTGGGCGGCGCTCAGCCCGAGAGGGCCTCCGCGAGCGCTCCGGGCTCGGTCACCGGCGCCTTGCAGGCGAACCGCTCGCAGACGTACGCGGCCGGC
This sequence comes from uncultured bacterium, assembly GCA_965652565.1. GTDB lineage: Bacteria > Actinomycetota > Thermoleophilia > Solirubrobacterales > 70-9 > RSA11. The sequence continues at coordinate 14,773 of CBFGWL010000021.1, read as the reverse complement.
CGGTCGTCGACGGTCGTGCGCTCGCGCATGAGCGGCGGCGTCTCGGAGCCCTCCGGGCCGCCCGCGAGCACCACGTGCGGGCGCAGCTCAGCGCGCACGATTCCGGCGAGCTCGGCGAGGCCCGCGCCGTTCGAGCCCGGGGGCCCGACGAGCGCCACCTCGCGGACGGGCGCGAAGTGGAAGTCGAGCGCGCGCAGCAGATGGGCCACCGCCTGCGGGTGCTGCGAGGCGATCCGGTGGAAGAGGCGGAAGACCGAGACGGCGCGCTCCTCGTAGGCGTAGTCGCCCGTGAGCGCGGCTAGGCGCAGCAAGGCGTAGGCGGCCGCCGAGTTGCCGGAGGGGATGGGGTGGTCGTCGACGTCCTTGCGGCGCGCGACCGGGGTCTCGGCGCCGCTCGCGGTGGTGAAGAACCCGCCGCGCTCGGTGTCGGCGAAGCGGGCGATCATCGCGTCGGCGGTCTGCTGGGCGGCCTCGAACCAGCGCACCTCGAAGCTCGCCTCGTACAGAGTGATCATCGCGTCGACCACGTACGCGTGGTCCTCGAGGTATGCCGGGATGCGCGCCTCGCCCTCCTTCCAGGTCCGCAACAGGCCGCCGCCGGCGTCACGCAGGTGCGACCAGAGGAACTCAGCGCCCGCCGTCGCGGCTTCGAGGTAGTCGCCGCGGCCGAGCGTTGCCCCGGCTTCGGCGAGCGCGGCGATCGCGAGGGCGTTCCACGAGCAGATCCGCTTGTCGTCAAGCCCCGGCCAGACGCGCTGCGCGCGCGCCGCGTACAGCGCGTCGCGGGCCGCCGGCAGGGAAGCCGGAGGCTCGGCGTCGGGGCCGGCCGCGACGTGCAGCACGTTGCGGCCCTCGAAGTTGCCCTGTTCGGTCACGCCCCACCAGGCGAGCAGCTCGTCGGCGGAGTCGCCGAGCCCGGCGTCGGCGAGGACCCCGCGGATCTCATCCGGGGTCCATACGTAGAAGCGCCCCTCCTCGCCCTCGGAGTCGGCGTCGAGCGCCGAGTAGAAGCCGCCCTCCGGGCCGCGCATCTCGCGCAGCATCCAATCGAGCGTGCGCTCACATACCTCGCGCCAGCGCTCGTTGCCCGTCGCCTGCCAGCCGTGCAGGTAGGCGCGGGCGAGCAGGGCGTTGTCGTAGAGCATCTTCTCGAAGTGCGGGATCAGCCAATGCCCGTCCACCGCGTAGCGGGCGAAGCCGCCGCCCACCTGGTCGTGGATGCCGCCGCGCGCCATCGCGTCGAGCGTCGTGGTCACCACGTCGCGCTCGCCGCGCGCGAGCAGGAACTCAAGTGCCGACGCCGGCGGGAACTTGGGCACGCCGCCGAATCCGCCGTGCCGTCGATCGGCCTGGGAGAGGAGGCGGTTCGCCGCGGCGTCGACGTCGTCCGGGGTGGGTTCATCCGGCGACGGCTCGATGCGCGCCACCGCGCCGAGCTGCTCGCGGATGCGCTCACCGGCGGCGGCGATGCGGTCGCGGCGCGTACGCCAGGACTCGATCACCGCCTCCATGACCATGCGGAAGCTCGGCATCCCGTGGCGCGGTTCGGGCGGGAAGTAGGTGCCGCCGTAGAACGGGTTGGCCTCGGTGTCGAGGAAGACCGTCAGGGGCCAGCCGCCCTGGCCGGTGAGCGACTGCACCGCCTCCATGTAGACCGCGTCGACGTCCGGGCGCTCCTCGCGGTCGACCTTGATGCAGACGAAGTGCTCGTTCATGTAGGCCGCGGTTTCCGCGTCCTCGAACGACTCGCGCTCCATCACGTGGCACCAGTGGCAGGAGGAGTAGCCGATCGACAGCAAGATCGGCCGATCCTCCGCACGCGCCCGGGCGAGCGCCTCCTCGCCCCAGGGATACCAGTCGACCGGGTTGTCCTTGTGCTGGAGGAGGTACGGGCTCGTCTCTTGGGCCAGGCGATTGGCCATCGCTTCGAGACTACCCCCGGCGTGTACCGGTACGCCCGCCGCTGGTTGGAAATCTACCCCTGGGCGCGCCCGAGCGCCGATACCGTCGCGATGGCGACGACCCGTGCTCGCGCGCGGAGGAGGAGGATGCCGATGGCGACGACCGCAGTCGATTTCGATGCGATCAAGCAGAAGCAGCGAGCGGTGTGGGGGAGCGGGGACTACGCGCAGGTCGCCACGCTGATCGTGCCGATGGCCGAGGCGCTCTGCGGGCGCGCCGGCCTGCGGGCGGGCTGGCGGACGCTCGACGTGGCCTGCGGCACCGGGAACGCTGCGATCGCGGCGGCACGACGCGGCTGCCGGGTGACCGGCGTGGATTACGTCCCGGCGCTCTTGGAGCGCGCCCGCGAGCGGGCGCGGACCGAGGGCGTGGATATCGACCTCGTCGAGGGTGACGCCGAGGCGCTGTCGTTCGGCGACGGAGAGTTCGACGCGGTGATCTCCGTCGTCGGCGTGATGTTCGCGCCCAACCAGGAGGCCGCGGCGCGCGAGCTGATGCGCGTGTGCCGGCAGGGCGGCACGATCGCGCTTGCGAGCTGGACTCCGGATGGGTTCATCGGCGATCTGTTCAAGCTGGTCGGCGGCTATCTGCCACCGCCGCCGAACGTCTCGCCGCCGGCCATGTGGGGGACGCGCGAGCGCGTCGAGGAGCTACTCAGTGGCGTGGACTCGCTCCACGTCGAGCGCCGCACCTTCAGCTTCCAGGCACCCAGCGCCGGTGCGCTGGCCGATCTCTTCCTGACCCGCTACGGGCCGACGCTCAAGGCCTGGGAAGCGCAGGACGGGGAAGGCCGCGAGAACCTCCGGGAGGACTTCATCTCGCTCATCGAGCGCTACGACGACGGCGAGCCGGGGTCGGTCAAGGCCGACTCGGACTACCTCGAGGTCGTCGCCCGCCGTTAGGCCGGCGTGACCTTCTTCCAGACCTCGGCGAGCGCGTCGAGCTCCTCGTCGGCGAGGTGATCGAGGAAGTGGCGCCGCACGCCCTCGAGGTGTGCCGGCCGCGCGGCTTCGAGCTTGGTGCGTCCCGCGTCGGTGAGCACCGCGTGCCAGCCGCGGGCGTCGTCCGGGCACCGGGCGCGCTCGACGAGCCCCTGGCGCTCGAGGCGGTCGACCAGGCGGGTGAGGCCGCTGCGGCTGAGCAAGAGCTCGCTGGCGAGCTCGCCCATGCGCAGGCGGTTCTCGGGGGCGTCGGCGAGCGTCATCAAGACCTCGTAGGAGGTCAGGGGTAGGTTGTGGTCGCGGACCAACTCGGCGTCGAGGCTCGCCACGAGCTCACGGTACGCGCGCAGCATGCCCTTCCAGGCAGCGAGCTCACGCGTATCGAGCTGCGCGGTTCGGGTATCGGTCGTAGTGGTCACGAGATCAAGCGTACTGGGAAAAGCCGATGTAGTTGCATGGGCAATCATTTAGGTAGTATAGTTGCACATACAACTACTGAGGAAAGCGCACGGAAACGAGGTCTCCAATGAAGCTCAACGGCATCCACCACATCACCGCGATCACCGCGGACGCCCAGCGAAACATCGACTTCTACGCGGGGGTGCTCGGGCTGCGCCTCGTCAAGAAGACCGTCAACCAGGACGAGCCCAGCGTCTACCACCTCTTCTACGCCGATGAGGACGCCTCGCCGGGCGCCGACATGACCTTCTTCGAGTTCCCCTACGCGGCGCCGGGCCGCCCCGGCGCCGGCATGGTGCACCGGATCGCCTGGCGTGTCGCGTCGACCGACGCGTTCGCGTTCTGGGAGGAGCGCCTCGCGGACGCCGGCGTCACCGCCAAGGTGATCGACGACGTGCTGCGCTTCAGCGACCCCGAGGGGCTCGAGCACGAGCTGCTCGTCGCCGAGGTGCCCGACCAGCCGCTGATCGCCGACCACCCGGACGTCCCGCGCGAGGTGGCTCTGCAGGGCTTCCACGGGGTCCGCGCCTACGCACTCGACCCGGAGCGCAGCAAGCCGTTCCTCGAGGAGGCGCTCGGCTTCGAGCCTTCCGGCGACGGCTGGGAGGTGCGCGGCGCCACGCGCGGCGGCCTGTACGCCTACGACGAGCCGCCGACCGAGCGCGGCCTGCAGGGTGCCGGCACCGTCCACCACGTCGCGTGGTACTCGGAGACCGAGGATCATGAGCCCTGGCGTGAGCGGGTCGCCGCGGCCGGGGGTCGTCCGACGCCCGTCATCGACCGCTTCTGGTTCAGGTCGGTGTACTTCCGTGAGCCGAGCGGCGTGCTGTTCGAGCTCGCGACGCCGGACCCCGGCTTCGCCGTCGACGAGGACCCCGAGCATCTCGGCGAGAAGCTGATCCTGCCGCCGTTCCTCGAGGACAAGCGCGAGCAGATCGAGGCGATCCTCAAGCCGGTGCAGAGCCCGCGCCAGCGGGCTCGCGCCTGAGGCGGCCGTGAGCGAGCTCGTACACGTGATCCGCGAGCCGGCGGGCGAAGCGCAGGGCGCGCTCGTCCTCAACCACGGACGTGGGGCGGACGAGAACGACCTGTTCCCCCTGCTCGAGGAGCTCGACCCCGAACGGCGCCTGCTTGGCGTGACGACGGGCGCGCCACTCACGAACATCCCCCCGGGCGGGCGCCACTGGTACATCGTCCCGCGCGTCGGCTATCCGGACGAGGCCACCTTCCAGAGCAGCTACCGGCTGCTCACCGAGGGGCTCGACGAGATTCTCGCCGGGCGCGGGATCGGCTGGGAGCGCACGGTGATCGGCGGGTTCTCGATGGGCGCGGTGATGTCGTACGCCGTCGCGCTCGGGCCCGGTCGCCCGGTGCCGGCAGGGCTGCTCGCCTTCAGCGGGTTCATCCCGACGGTCGCCGGCTGGGAGCCGGACCTCGCGGGGCGCGAGGGGTTGCGGGTCTTCATCCACCACGGCAGCGGCGACCCGGTGATCTCCGTCGAGTTCGCGCGCCGGGCGCGCGAGATCCTCACCGCGGGTGGCCTCGACCCTGAGTACATGGAGACCGAGTCAGGCCACTGGCTGCCTCCGGAGACGATCGATCCCGCGAGGCGCCTGCTGGCGGAGGCGGTGCCCGCCGGAGCCTGACCGACGGCGGCCTGGCCCTCGTCAGCCGCGCTCGGGCGCCAGCTCCCCGGCTCGCTCCGCGGGCGGGGGCGCGCCGGGCGACGGCGGCGCGAACGGCAGGTGCCGCGGGATCGCGAGCGCCGCGAGGAACGCGAGCGCGGTGCCCGCCGCGGAGAGCCCGAACGCCATCTCGAAGCCGGATTCGGCGGGTAGCCCGGTCGCGGCGACGATGTGACCGGCGACGATCGCCGCGGCGATCTGTCCGCCGAGCGAGCCTCCGATCGTGCGCATGATGGTGTTGATGCCGGTGGCGACTCCGGTTCGGGAGGGATGGACGGCCTGCACGACCAGATTCGCCATCGAGGCGAACGACAGGCCGATCCCCATGCCGATCATGCCGCTCGCGAAGTAGACCCAGAAGCGGTCGGCGTGCGCGATGACGAGGAGGACGAACGCGAGCGAGGTGATCGCCGATCCCATCAGCAGCGGCAGACGCGAGCCGAAGCGGCCGGCCAGCGCGCCGGCGAGCGGGCCGCCGATCAGCATCGTGACGGCCGAGGGGGCCATGAAGAGCCCCGCCCCGATCACGTCCTCGCCGAACCCGTAGCCCGTCTCCGCGGGAAGCTGGGCGAGCATCGGCATGAGGATGAACGAGCCGAACATGCCGAACCCGGTGAGCATCGCGGTGATGTTGGTCGTCATCACCCCACGCTCGCGCATCATCGACATGTCCACGAGCGGTTGTGGCTGGTAGTGCTCGTAGCGCACCCAGGCGGTGAGCAGCAGCGCGGCGAGCGCGAACAGCCCGAGGATCTCCGGCGAGCCCCAGCCCCACGAGTTGGCCTCGCTCACCGCGATGAGCAGCGCCGTGAGCGCCGAGGCCAGCAGCGCCGCGCCGCCCCAGTCGATGCGCGCCGGCGCCTTGATCGGCGAGCTCGGCACCCAGAGGATCACGGCGATGATCGAGAGCACGATGAAGATCGATGCGAACCAGAAGATCGCCTCGTAGGAGAGGTTCTCCACGATCACGCCCGAGAGGACGAGGCCCGCGCCCCCGCCGATCCCGAACACCGCGCTGATCAGCCCGATCCCAGTCGCGACCCTCTCGGGCGGGAACTCGTCGCGGATGATCCCGAACGAGAGCGGGAAGACGGCCGCGGCCATGCCTTGGATCGCGCGCCCCGCGATCAGGACCTCGATCGAGTGGGAGAGGGCGCAGACCAGGGAGCCGACGCCGAAGATGCAGAGCGCGATGATCAGCATCCGCTCCTTGCCGAACATGTCGCCGAGCCGGCCGACGATCGGCGTGGACACCGACGCGGTCAGCAGAAACCCGGTGAGGACGAACGTGACCGCGGTGGTCGAGGTCTGCAGTTCCGCCTGGATCGCCGGGAGCGCCGGCGCGACCATGGTCTGCTGAAGCGAGAAGGCGAGCGATGCGGTCAGCAGGACCGCGAGGGTGAGCCCGTAGTGCTGGCGGGGTTCGCCGCTCAGAGTCCGCGCTCCCGAGGGCCGGAGGGGGAGGGCCGGCCTCGCGGGCGCAGCCCGCCGATGTTCAGGGTGGCCCAGGGCACGCGGTCAAAGATAGCGGGGTGGTTGAGGGCGCAAGCTTCCTGGAGACATCCGCTCCATCTGCGAACATGTGTTCGTGCGTTGGGAGAACCTGACCGTCGACCATGAGAAGCGGACGAAGCTTCCGGGGCTCGCCGACCCGGCGGTGGTACGCACGTTCGACGCCCCGGAAGCGCTCGACGTCCGCTTCTACGAGATCCATGCCCGCTCGGCGATCAACGCGGTGCCGAAGCGCTCGCGTATGCCGTTCCGGTTCACGATCAACCCGTACAGGGGCTGCACGCACGCCTGTACCTACTGCTTCGCGCGCCCGACGCACACGTACCTGAACTTCGACGCCGGCCGCGACTTCGAGCGCGAGATCGTCGTCAAGGTGAACACGCCGGAGCTGGTGCGCGCCGAGCTGGCGCGGCCCTCGTGGCAGGGCGAGCACGTCGCGCTGGGCACGAACACCGACCCGTATCAGTGGGTGGAGTCCAAGTACGAGCTGCTGCCGGGCGTCTGGGAGGCGATGCGCGACTACGCGAATCCGTGCTCGGTGCTCACCAAGTCCCCACTGCTCCTGCGCGATCTCGAGCTCTTCAAGCAGCTGCGCGAGCGTACGGAGTTCACGGCGAACCTCTCCGTGCCGACGCTGGACGAGGATGCGTGGCGCGCGAGCGAGCCGCACACGCCGCACCCGCGGAAGCGGCTGGAGGCGGTCGGCGAGCTCAACCGGAACGGGATCCCGACGGGGATCCTGATCGCGCCACTCATGCCCGGCATCAACGACGACCCGCGTCAGGTCGAGCGCATCCTCGAGATCGCGGGGGAGATGGGCGCGGTGGGGGTCGGCGGCATCGGGTTGCACCTGCGGGGCGAGGTGCGCGGCGTCTTCATGGACTGGCTGCGCCAGTACCGGCCCGACCTCGTCGAGCGCTACGAGGCGCTCTACGCGAAGGGCGCGTATCTGCCCCGCGAGGAGCGGGCGCGGCTCGCGAAGCTGGCCTCGGGCCACAACTGGCCGCGGCGCGCGCGCACCACGAGCGAGCGCCTGCGGATCCGCCGCCCCCGCGAGACCGCGGCGCGCGAGCCGGCGGGCGAGCAGGCCCAGCTCTTCTGAGGGCCGCGGCTGCCGCCGGCAGGCTCAGCCCGCGCGGAGCGCGGCACGTTTGATCTTGCCGCTCGCGGTCTTCGGGAGCTCGTCGGCGAAATCGACGATCCGTGGGTACTTGTACGGGGCGGTCGCGTTCTTCACGTGCTCCTGGAGCTCGCGCCGCAGCTCGTCGCTGGGCTCGCCCGAGCGCAGCACGACCACCGCGCGCACGACCGAGCCGCGCTCCGGGTCCGGGGCGGCCACCGCAGCCGCCTCGGCTACGGCGGGGTGCGTGAGCAGCGCGGACTCCACCTCGAACGGCCCGATCCGGTAGCCCGAGGAGAGGATCAAATCGTCCGTGCGCCCCTCGTACCAGTAGAAGCCGTCGGTGTCGCGGCGCACGATGTCGCCCGTCGCCCACCACTCGCCGTCGACCAGCCGGGCGCGCACGTCCTCCGGGCTCTCGTCGAGGTAGCGCGAGAAGAACGTCGGGCAGCTCGTCGCACGCACCTGGAGCTCGCCCGGCTCGTCGCCCTCGGCGACGACCCGCAAGTCCATCCCGGGAAGCGCGCGGCCCATGGAGCCGGGGCGGGGCTCGTCCTCGGGCCGGTTGCCGGTCAGCTGGCCCGTCTCGGTCTGTCCGTAGCCGTCGCTGATCGAGAGCCCCGTGGCGTCCTCGAAGGCGGCCATGACCTCCGGGTTGAGCGCCTCACCGGCGGAGACCATGCGGCGCAGCTGCGGGAGGGCCCTGAGCGTCGCCCGCTTCGCCATCAAGCGGTACTCGGTGGGCGTCTGGCAGAGGACGTTGACGCCCTCGCGCTCGATGACGTCGAGGCGCCGCTCCGGGTCGAAGCGGCCCTCGGCCAGGACGGCGGTGGCGCCGCACAGCCACGGGGCGACGAACACGTTGCGCGCCGATTTGGACCAGCCCGTGGCGGTCGTGCACCAGACGAGTTCCCCGCGGCGTGCTCCCAGCCAGTGCTCTGCCTGTACGCGCTGGCCGAGCAGATACCGCATGGCGTGCACGGCGCCGCGCGGCTCGCCGGTGGTGCCGGACGTAAAGACGATCAGGGCGGGGTCCTCGGGGTCGAGGTCGGCGACCTCGGCAGGGGTCTCCTGGGGCAGGTCCTCGTCGAGGATGCGATCGAAGTCGCCGAGGAGCAGCGTCGGCATCCCGTCCGGCAGCTCGCCCACCAGCGCCTCGTCGGCCACGCAGATCTTGGGCTCGGCGGCGCGGATGCGCAGCTCGAGATCGTGGCGGCGCAGCTGGGTGTTGCACGGCAGCGCCACGGCGCCCATCCGCCAGCACGCCAGCAGTGTGAGCACCCACTCGATGCGGTTGCCGGCGAGCGTCATCACGACGTCGCCGCGGCGGACGCCGCGCGCGGCGAGGGCGCCGGAGACGCCCGCGCTCATCGCGATCAGCTCGCCGAAATGCCAGTACCGGCGCGACCCGTCCTCGCCGAGCACGAGCAGCGCGCGCTTCGAGGCCGGGTAGCGCTCCATCACGTCTTCGATGAAGTTCACGGCGCCGTAGTCTGCCAACGTCGCGCGGGACGCAAGGCGTACGAGCCGGCTGCGGTGGGCATACGGGTTCGGTACGCAACCGAGGAGGTTTCATGGGGACCCGCACGAGCTACGAGGCCGGAACGTTCAGCTGGATCGATCTGGCGACGACCGACCCAGAGGGCGCAAAGCGCTTCTACGGGCCCCTCTTCGGTTGGAGCTACGACGACCGCGACGCGGGTGGCGGAGCGATCTACTCCATGGCCGTCGTGGACGGCGCGCCCGCGGCGGCGATCTCGCCGCTACAGGCCGACGAGGTGAATCAGGGGATCCCGCCGCACTGGAACAACTACGTGACCGTGACGTCGGTCGCGGAGTCGGCGCAGCGCGCGGCCGAGCTGGGCGGCAAGGTCCTGGTGGACGCGTTCGACGTCCTGGACGCGGGACGCATGGCGGTGATCGCCGATCCCGCGGGCGCGGTGCTCGCGCTGTGGGAGCCGCTGAGGACGATCGGCGCGGAGATCGTCAACGAGCCGGGCACGCTCACCTGGAACGATCTCTCGACGACCGACATCGACGGCGCCACCGAGTTCTACGGCGGCCTGTTCGGATGGACGTTCGAGGAGGTCGACACCCAGGGCGGGCCACGTTATGCCCTGATCAAGCACGGCGGCGGGGCGGGCGGGCGCAACGGTGGGATGCGCCAGATGGGGGCGGAGGAGCCCTTCCCGCCGAACTGGATGCCCTACTTCGTCGCCGAGTCGGTGAACGGCACCGTCGCCACGGCCGAGGGCGCGGGCGGGCGAGTCGTCACCGGGCCGATGGATCTGCCGTCCGGGCGGATGGCGGTCCTGCAGGATCCAAACGGCGCCGTGTTCGGCGTCGTCGAGGGCGAGACGGACGATTGATCAAGGTCGCCAGATCCAAGGCTCGTCGCCGCTGGTGCCGTCGTCTGCGGTGAAGTAGAGCGTGCGCCCGACGGACGCGAACGCGTGCGGGAGCGACGGGCCGGTTGGGTTGAGCTCGAATGTCCGGGTGCCCTCCGGCTTGCCGTTGGTTACCCAGAGCTCGTCATCGCCCGGGGTGGCGGCGGCGGTGAAGACGACGCGCTTGCCGAAGCGCGTGGGGCCCGAGTAGTACGCCATCGCGCTGCCCGCGGGATTGATGTCGCGCAGCAGCCGGGTGCCCTTCTTCGTCCCGTCGGTCGCCCATGGCTCGGCGCCGTGCGCGCCGTCGTCTCCCTGCATGAACACTTGGTCACCGAAGCGCGTGAACTGGTACGGCGAGAAGGGGTCCGGTCCGGGCACCACGTCGCGCACCATGCGTGTCGTCGCGCGCGTGCCGCGCGTCCGCCAGATCTCGCGGCCATGTTCGCCGTCGTCGGCAGTGAAGATCACGAGCTTGCCGACCCTCGTGAGCGACCTGGGCGCGCCGTCCGCCTGGCCCTGATTGATGTCCATCACGCGCTTCGTCCCTCGCTTCGTGCCGTCGGTGCGCCACAGCTCGTACCCGCGGTTGTCCCGGCCGGTGAAGTAGACGTAGCCCCCGAGGCGGGCCATCGGCTCATCGGCGTCCACACCGGCCCGAGCGATGCGCCGCGTTCCCCGTTTCGTTCCGTCGGTCCGCCAGAGGTTGAAGCCGCCGGCGCTGGATTGGGCCACGAAGATCAGCCGCTTGCCGAGCTTCACCGGATTGAAAGGAGCGCTGAACAACGAATTGTCTGGTCCAGGGTTGATGTCGCGGACGAGCTTGGTTCCGCGTTTCGTGCCGTCCGTCCGCCAGAGCTCGAAACCGACCTGCTCGCGTCTGCCGACGAAATACAGATGCCGGCCGAGCCGCCTGAAGGCGAGGGGGTCGTAAATGCCGGAGCCGTTTCGGTTGATGTCGCGGACGAGCTTGGTTCCGCGCTTCGTGCCGTCGGTGCGCCACAGCTCGAGCCCGTGTTCGCCGTCGTCGGCGGCGAAGAGGACCCGTTTACCGAGGCGGGCGAACCCGTGAGGGCGCGAGCCGTCGGGTCCCGGGTGAATTCTCTTGACGAGCCGGGTGCCCGCGGCCCGGCCGTTCGTCCGCCACAGCTCGGTGTCAAGCCCGCTCTCGTGGGCACCGAAATAGACGAACTTGCCGGCCTTGGCAAAGTCGCCCGGGGACGAGCTCGCCATCGGGGCCGGGTTGAGGTCCGCGAGCCTCTTCGGCGGCGCTGCGAGCGCGGGCGCCGCACCGGCTAAGCAGCCGGCCGCTGCGACCGCCGCGAGTCTCGAGATGGTGCGTCGTGCGCCCCCCATAGGCGGGCGCGAGCCTAACGTCTGCGCTGCTGGCGCGCCAGTGCTTTTCCCACCAAAGGCGCGCGCTCGCGGGCGGGCCCTCAGCGCTGCAGAGTGGTGTCGTCGTAGAGTTTGTGGACGGTGACCGTGCCGGACGGGGCGGCATCGAGGCACAGGCCGCAGAGCACGCATTCGTCGACGTTCTCGCGCACGATCTCGACGCCGCTGTCGGTCGCCTTGTAGATGTCCACCGGGCAGGCCTCCTCGAGCTTGCGGGCGAGCTCGACGTCGCCCTTCACCTCGTCGGCGACCTCGATGCCGATGAATACGTCGTCTACGCGCAGGCTCATGCCGCCACCCCCAGAGCGTCCTTCACGCGGTCGGGAATCTCATCGATGCGCTCGACAACCGGGATGCCGGCCGCCTCCAGGCGGGCGATCTTCTCGGTTGCGGAGTCCTCCTTGCCCTCGACGATCGTCCCGGCGTGCCCGAAGCTCATGCCCTGCATCTCCTCGTCGTCCATGAACTTGCCCGCCATGAACGCGATGATCGGCAGGCGCGAGCCGCTCTCCTCGCGCCAGTCGACGAGCTCGGCCTCCATGCGCCCGCCGGGCTCCGTGTAGATCACGATCGCCTCCGTCTGCTCGTCCTCCTCGAAGAGCGGCATGAGCTCGGCGTACGTGGAGCCGATGATCGCGTCGCCGCCGATCGAGATCGCGGTCGAGACGCCCAGGCCGGCGGCCGTGAGCGAGGAGGAGATCTCGGTTGTCATCCCGCCCGAGCGCGACATCACGCCGACGGGGCCCGGGGCGTAGGCCTTGGCGGCGTCCTTGGCGGGGCCGCCGATGCCGCCCATCTTGCAGACGCCCGGGACAATCAGGCCGAGGCAGTTCGGGCCGATGATGCGGGCGCCGCGCTCGTTCGCGAGCTCGACCATCTGGGCGACGTCGCGGCGCGGGATCCGCTCGGTGACGACCACCACGAGCTTGATCCCGTTCTCGATCGCCTCGAAGACCGCGTCCTTGGTGAAGGCGGGCGGGACGGTGACCACGGAGCCGTCGATCTGCTCGCCGTGGTTCTCGACCGCCTGCTCGACGGTGTCGAACACCGGGACGCCGTGAACCTCGCGGCCCTTGCGGCCCGGGGTGACGCCACCGACGACGCGCGAGCCGTAGTCGAGGCACTCCTTGGTGAGGTTCACGGCCTCGCGGCCGGTGATGCCCTGCACGATGAACGTGAAGTCCTTGTTGAGGAGGATGCTCATGCGTTCGCCTCCGCGGTCGCGGTGTCGCCCTGGATCTTCGCGACGGCGCGCCCGGCCGCTTCCCACATCGAGACCGAGCGGTCGCAGTACTCGACGCCGTAGCGCTCCAGGATCTTGTAGCCCTCCTCCTCCCAGGCACCCGGGATGCGGAAGATCGCGATCGTCTCGGCGGGGTCCTTGCCCAGCTCGAGGCAGGCCTTGATCACGCCGCGCGCGACGATGTCAACGCGGGTGTTAGAGACGATCGACATCATCACCGCGATCTTGTCGACGCCGTCCTTCTTGAGGACCTCCATGGCGAGTCCCTTGGCCTTCGCAACGGACGGGTTGCCGCCGATCTCGGCGTAGTTGGCGGGCTTGCCGCCCTGCGAGCGCACCGCGTCGGTGAGCGTGAGCGAGCCACCGCCCGCGCCGATCACAAGACCGAGGTTGCCGTGGAAGCCATGGTCCTTGCCCTGGATCACGCCGCGATGGTCCGCCGCATCGATCGCCTTGACGTTGCGCTCGAACTCGGAGGGCTCGTAGAGCTCGCGCGGGTCCGAGAGGTCGACGCCGAGCGCCTCGAGCGCCTTGCGGTGGCGCCCGACGGCCTCGTTCTCCATCTCCATGTGCGCGTCGAGCGCGACGAAGGAACCGTCGGAGAGGCGCGCGAGCGGGTTGATCTCGGCGAGCGTCATGTCGTAGTCGCGCTGCAGGCGGGCGAGCCGGGCGAGCACGGCGGTGGCGCGGTTGAGCTCGGAGCCGGTCATGCCGACGCGCGCGACGACCTCCTTCGCCTGGAAGTCAGCGATTGGGTGGAGGTTGGAAAGGTGGCCGCGTCCGACGTGGTCGGGGTGCTCCTCGGCGACCTGCTCGATGTCGATGCCGCCCATGTCGGAGAACAGCATCATCGGGCGCTTCGCGCGGCCGTCCCAGAGCACCGCGGCGTAGTACTCCTGCTCGACCTCGGCCTTCGGGTCGACGAGCACGCCCACCGGCATGTGCCCGTTGATCTCGAGCTCGAGGATTGCGGCCGCGTGCTCGGCGGCCTCCTCGGGCGTGTCGGCGAACTTGACGCCGCCGGCCTTCATGCGGCCGCCGGTGAGGACCTGGGACTTGATGACCGTGGGACCGCCGATCCGCTCGGCCGTCTCACGCGCCTCCTCGGGCGTCTTGCAAAAGCCGTACTGGGTGACCGGGATCCCGGCCTTCTCGACGATTCGTCGTGATTCGTACTCGTAAAAGCGCATGGTTCGAACGCGGTTGGGGACGCGCGGCGGGCAACCCTATCGAGGCCCGGGCTGTCGCGTCGCGGTTTTGGGTTCTGCCCCGAATTAGGCATAAGTAAGCCGAAAAATGGCGTATCCGGGTGCCGCCAAAACGACCCCGAAGTGCGCCAGAATGGGTCTTTCGATACGAGGCGGGGAAGGCCGGAGTGGAGCCCGGTGAGCCCCGCGCGCCCTCGGGTCGGCCCCGGCCCGATTCATGAATTTGGAAGGGAGCACGTCTCAATTGAGCGACACTGCAGCCGCTACTGAAGTTCCGACGAAGAACCGCAAGCTGATCGCGTGGGTCGACGAGATCGCCGAGCTCGCCCAGCCCGACTCCGTGTACTGGTGCGACGGCTCGGCGGAGGAGTACGACCGCATCTGCCAGGAGCTGGTCGACGCGGGCACCTTCCGCAAGCTCTCCGACGCGAAGCGCCCGAACTCCTACCTCGCCTGGTCGGATCCGTCGGACGTCGCGCGCGTCGAGGATCGGACCTTCATCTGCTCGGAGTCCGAGGAGGACGCCGGGCCCACGAACAACTGGCGGGCGCCCGCGGAGATGCGGGAGACGATGCGGGAGCTCTTCGACGGCGCGATGAAGGGGCGCACGATGTACGTGGTGCCCTTCTCGATGGGCCCGCTCGGCTCGGACAAGTCGCACATCGGCGTGCAGGTGACCGACTCGGCCTACGTGGCGGTGTCGATGCGGATCATGACCCGCATGGGCAAGGCCGCGCTCGACGTTCTCGGTGACGACGGCGACTTCGTCCCGTGCGTGCATTCAGTCGGTGCCCCGCTCGCCGAGGGCGAGGAGGACTCGCCGTGGCCGACCAACCAAGAGGTCAAGTACATCGTCCACTA
>CBFGWL010000020.1:0-37852 GCA_965652565.1 uncultured bacterium | reverse complement strand
CGGCTACGCCGCCGCGAACGCCCGCGCTACCCGGCCCCGCGCCCGCGCGGAGCGCCCCGGCCCCGCCGCCACAACGGCCGGGGCCGTGCGCGGCCGCGTTCGCAGCCCGGCGGCGCTACTCGAGCGTCTGCTCGACCTGCTTCGTCTTGAAGATCTCGAGCACGTCGCCCGCCTTGATGTCGGCGAACCCCTCGAGCACGATGCCGCATTCCTGGCCGGCCTCCACCTCGGAGACGTCGTTCTGAAAGCGGCGCAGTGAGCCGATCTTGCCGGTCCACACCACGGTGCCGTCGCGGACCAGGCGCACCTCGGCGTCGCGAGTGACGCGGCCGTCGGTGACCTCGCACCCGGCGATGCGGCCGACGCGGGAGGCCTTGAAGGTCTGCTTGACCTCGGCCTGGCCGATGGACTCCTCGACCTCGACGGCCTCGAGCATGCCCTCCATCGCCGCGCGCAGGTCCTCCGTGACCTTGTAGATCACCGAGTAGGTGCGGATCTCGACGCCCTCCTGCTCGGCGGCGCGGCGCGCATCAGCGAGCGGGCGGACGTTGAAGCCGATGATGATCGCGTCCGAGGCCGCCGCCAGCATCACGTCCGACTCGTTGATGCCGCCCGCGGCAGCGCGGATAACGTCGATGCGCACGCGCTCCTGCGGCACCTTGGCGATCTCGTCCTGCAGCGCCTCGAGCGAGCCGGCCACGTCGGCCTTGAGCACGATGTTGAGCTCCTTGAGGTCGCCCTCCTGGGCCTTGGCGAAGACCTCGTCGAGCGTGACCTTGCGGGCCTGGCGCCGGGCGAGCTGCTCGGCCTTGAGCCGGTGCAGGCGCTCGCCAGCGATCTGGCGGGCCCGGCGGTCGTTCTCGACGACCTCGACGCGATCGCCGGCCTCGCAGACGCCGTTGAAACCGAGGACCTCGACGGGATCGCCCGGCCGGGCCTCCTTGAGGCGCGCGCCGGTGTGATCGTGCATGGCGCGGACCCGGCCCCACTCGTGTCCAGCGACGAGCGCGTCGCCCACGTGCAGCGTGCCGCGCTGAATCAGCACGGTCGCGACCGGGCCACGGCCGGGATCGAGATGGGACTCGATGACCGCGCCGGAAGCGGGGGCGTTGGGGTTGGCGCGCAGCTCCTCGACCTCGGCGACGAGCAGGATCATCTCGAGGAGCTCGTCGAGCCCCTCCCGCTGCTTCGCCGAGACGTTCACGAAGATGGTCTCGCCGCCCCAGTCCTCCGGCGTGAGGCCCTGCTGGGCGAGCTCGCCCTTGACCTTGTCCGGGTTGGCCTCGGGCAGGTCGATCTTGTTGATCGCGACGATGATCGGCACGTCCGCAGCGCGCGCGTGGTCGATCGCCTCCACGGTCTGCGGCATCACGCCGTCGTCGGCCGCGACGACGACCACGACGATGTCGGTGACGTCCGCACCGCGGGCGCGCATGGCGGTGAACGCCGCGTGGCCGGGCGTGTCGATAAAGCTGATGGTCTTGCCGTTCTGGTGGACCTGGTAGGCGCCGATGTGCTGCGTGATCCCGCCGGCCTCACCCGCCGCCACCTCGGTCTGGCGGATCGCGTCGAGGAGTGAGGTCTTGCCGTGATCGACGTGGCCCATGATCGTCACCACGGGCGGACGCGGCTGCAGGTCCTCCTCGGAATCGTCGTAGACGACCTCCTCGACTTCCTCCTCGGCCGCGCTGACGACCTCGACCTTGCGATCGAACTCGCCGGCGAGCAGCTCGATGGTCTCGTCGGAGAGGGTCTGCGTAAGCGTCGCCATCTCGCCGAGCTGCATGAGCTTCTTGATGAGGTCGGCGCTGGAGACACCCAGCGTCTCGGCGACCTCGCGGACGGTCGCCCCGGAGTTGACCTTGAGCGTCGGCTCCTCCTGCTCGACCGCGGGCGCCTTCTCCTGCGGCTCCTCCAGCAGCGGCCGGCGCCGGCGACCTCCACGCCGCCGCGGCGGGCGTGACGGAGGCGGGGGCGCGATGTTGTCGCGACGCGAGGCCTGCGAGTCGATCACCACGCGGCGCTTACCGCCGCGCTTGCCGCCACCGCCGTCCACGGGGCGCACGGGGCGCACGGGGCGCTGCTGGCCCTGGCCCTGCTGCGCGCCATCGCCCTTGGGCGCCGCCTGGCGCTGTTTGCCATGCTGCTGCGCGGGCTCCTTCTGGGGCGCGGGCTTGCGCGCCTGCTTGGCGGGAGCCTCGGCCTGGGCGTCCGGGGCCTTCGCCGGCGCCGCGTTGCCGTCGCCCGAGCCGCTGAGCGCCTCGGCCACGACGGACTCCTCCACGCTCGAGGCGGGCGCCTTGACGTCGACGCCGGCCTTCTGCAGCGCGGCGATCAGCTCCTTGCTGGAGAGCCCTCGCTCCTTCGCGATTTCATGAACGCGCTTCTTGGCCACGAGCGGAAGTTAAGCCTCCGTCCGTTCTGTCGCTTGCTCGGGTCCCCCGGAATTCTCGTTCTCGCCGGATGAGTCCGCATCCTCGGCGGCCGCCTCGGCGGCATCCTCGGTCGCGGGTTCCGCGGCAGGCGCCTCCTCGGCGGCCGGTGCCTCCTCGGCGCCGCTCTCGTCGGCGGCCTCCTCAGCGGGCTCGGAGCCGGCGGCATCCCCGGCGTCCTCGGCGGGCGTCTCATCGCCAGCGGGCTCAGCCTCGGCGGGCGCCTCCGCCGTCGCGGACTCCTCGGCCACCGGGGCGTCCGCCGCCTCGGCGTCGCCGCTCACGGCCTCATCCTCGGCGCCCTCAGCGGGCTCCGTGCCCTCGGCGTCGCCCTCCTGCTCGGCGGCCTGCTCGCCCTCCTCCTGCGCCGCGGCCTCCTCAAAGGCCGCCTCGGCGCGCTCGACGAGCGTCGCGACCGCACCCTCGTCGGCGTCCGGATCGGCGAGCGTGTTGACCTCGTCGTCGGAGAGCGAAGCGAGCACGGTGACCTGGTTGGTCCCGAAGCGGGCGAGCGCCTGATGCTGCGGCAGGCCGCAGTAGCGGGAGCCCTGCAGCGAGGCGTTCGGGCAGCGCCGTCCGGCGGAGAGCACAGCGGCGCAGCGGCCGTCGGCCTGCTCCTCTTCCTCGAAGCCGCCGATGTCCTCCTGCTGGCTGAACTCGGTCTCCGAGGTGATGTCCACCTTCCAGCCGGTGAGCTTGGCGGCGAGGCGGGCGTTCTGGCCCTCGCGCCCGATCGCCAGCGAGAGCTGGTCGTCGGGGACGATCACCGTCGCCTCCTTGGTCTCGTCGTCGACGATGACCTCGCGGACGCGCGCCGGCGAGAGCGCCTTCGCCACGAAGCGGGCGGGCTCCTCGTTGTAGGGGATGATGTCGATCTTCTCGCCGCGCAGCTCGGAGACGACCATGCGCACGCGGGAGCCTCGCGGCCCGACGCAGGCGCCGACCGGATCGACGCCATCGGCGTGCGAGACGACCGCGATCTTGGAGCGGAAGCCGGGCTCGCGGGCGACGCCCACGATCTCGACCAGGCCGTCGGCGATCTCGGGGACCTCCAGCTCGAAGAGCTGCTTGATGAGCTCCGGGCTGCGGCGCGAGACGACGATGCTCGGGCCCTTGCCCTCGGCGGAGACGTCCGTGATCACGGCCTTGATGCGCATGCCGTGGTCGTAGCGCTCGTTCCAGACCTGCTCGGAGCGCGGCAGCAGCGCCTCGACGCGCTCGCGCAGCTGAACCAGCGTGTAGCGGTTGTCGGACTGCTGGATGATGCCCGTGATCAGCTCGCCGACGCGGTCCTGGTACTCCTCGAACATCATCTGGCGCTCGGCCTCGCGGACGCGCTGCAGGATCACCTGCTTCGCGGTCTGCGCGGCGATGCGACCGAAGTCGTCCGGGGTCACGTCCCGCGTCGTGATCTGGTCCTCGTAGGGAGCCAGCATCTCCGGATCGAGCTCGGGCTCCTCGGGCTCCTTGAGCTCGCCCGTCTCCGGATCGATCTCGCGCTCCTGCTGCTCGGCGACCTCGGCGAGCAGCTTCTCCTCGAGCTCCTCCGGCAGGATCAGCTCGTAGACGCGGAAATCGGCCGTCTCGCGGTCGAGCTCGACGCGCGCATAGCGGGCCGCGTCCGGGGTCTTCTTGTAAGCGGAGAGCAGCGCGTCTTCGAGCGCCGTCATCAGGGTCTCGGAATCGATCCCCTTCTCGTTACCGAGTTCCTTGATCGCGTCGACGAGCTCGCGGCTCACTGCTTACCTCCAAAATTCTCGACCCTTGCCAGGGGGGCTCCGTTCCTCTCGCAACGAATGTTGCTCATCAGACCTCCGGTACTAGGTTCGAGCGCCTGATCCCGGCGAGCGGGATGCGCACGGCGCCGCCGTCGGACTCCACCTCGACCGAGTCGTCCTCGGCGTCGGTGAGCGTCCCGGTGAAGTTGCGCTGTCCCCCAATGGCCTCGCGGGTGCGCACGCGCACCCGGCGACCGAGAAACCGGCGAAAGTGCTCCGGCTTGGTGAGCGGTCGATCCGCCCCGGGCGAGGAGACCTCGAGCGAGAACCGCTCCAGCAGGTCGCGGAGCTCGCCGGTCACGCGTTCGCAGAGGGCCAAATCGACCCCGTCCGGATGGTCGATGTAGAGCCGCAGCGACTCGTGCGCGGGTCGCTCGAGCGCGATCAACTCGACTTGCGGGTCGAATGCCCGAAGCCGGTCCTCGATCGTCTCCTGAAGTCTCTGCGTGTCGCTCATAATGCTCCTGCCCCTCCATGTAATCCCCTCCGCGGACCCGCTTCAAGCCAAAAAAATGGTGGGCCCGGGCCCACCTCGACAGGGTTCGGGTACTCGTAGAGGTTCGTCCGAGTATAGCCGTGGGCGGGCGGCGCGCAGTGGCGTTTTCAGGCCTCCAAGAGGAGGGTCACCGGGCCGTCGTTGACCAGCTCCACGGCCATGTGCGCGCCGAACCGGCCGCCCTTCGCCCCGAGCCGCTCGCGAAAGCGCTCGTACAAGCGCTCGGCCTGCTCCGCGGGTGCGGCGTCGACGAAACTCGGGCGGTTTCCGCGCCGCGTATCCGCATAGAGGGTGAACTGGCTGACGACGAGCACCTCACGCTCGCCCAGCGCTTCATTCATGCGGCCCTCTGCGTCCGGGAAGACGCGCAGCGCGCGCACCTTGTCGGCGAGCCGGTCGGCCACCGCCTCGTCGTCGTCGTGGGTGACGCCGAGCAGCACCAGCAGGCCGGCGTCGATCGCGGCGATCACCCCGCCGTCGACGGTCACGGATGCTCGCTGCACCCGCTGAACGAGCGCGCGCATCTCCCCCTGCTCGCTACGCCGCGTACCGGGCCCGGTCGCGGTAGATCCGGTAGTCGCGCCGCTGCGGCTGCAGGTTCGAGGCGAGCGCGAGGTGGTGGCGGGCGCGCTCCGGCTGCCCGGTCAGCGAGAGCGCCCGGCCGAGGCAGAAATGGGCGAAGTCGTTGACCGGATGCGTCTCGACGACGGCCTCGAACTCGGCGGCCGCCTTGTCGAACTGGCGGTTGCGGAAGTACGCGCGCCCCAGGGCCTCGCGCACCGAGCTCTTCTCGGGCGCGCGCCGCGCCGCCTCGGCGAGCGGCACGGTCGCCTCGCTGAAGGCGCCATCTTCGAGCAGCTCGACGCCCCGCCGATAGAGGCGGTAGGTGTCCTCCTGCTTCACGTTCTCGTGCTCGTTGGCCACGTAACCCAGTGTAGGGACGGGGTCAACGGCATCCCGGGACGCACCTGCGTCCGACGCGCGGCCTAGGAGGCGGCGCGCAGCGCCTCGACGCGGTCGAGCACGGCCGCCGCGATCTCGTCCTTGCCGGCGCGCTCGACCCGGTGTTCGCTCGCGCGCTCGACGATCGTCACCTCGTTGTGCTCCGAGTCGAAGCCGATGTCGGTGCGGGAGACGTCGTTGAAGACGATCGCGTCGACGCCCTTGCGCTCGAGCTTCGCGCGGGCGCGCTCGACGGCGTCGGCGCCGTGCTCGGCCGCGAAGCCCACGAGCACCTGCCCGGGACGGCGCGTGGCAGCGAGCCCGGCGAGCACGTCCTCTGTGGGCTCGAGGTGCAGCTCCAGGCCGCCGCTCGTCTCCCGGGCGATCTTGCCGGAGGCGGCCTCGGCAGGCCGGAAGTCCGCCACCGCCGCGGCCATCAGGAGCACGTCCGCGCGCTCGAACTCCGCACGGGCCGCCGCGGCAAGCTCCGCCGCGGTCTGGACATCCACGCGCCTGACCCCCGGTGGCGTGGCTAGCGCGACGTTCGCGGCGACAAGCGTCACCTCCGCGCCGCGGGCCGCCGCAGCCGCCGCAAGCTCGACGCCCATACGCCCGCTGGAGCGGTTGCCGATGAACCGCACCGAGTCGAGGGGCTCGCGCGTGCCGCCGGCCGTGACGAGCACGCGCACGCCGGCGAGCGTGCCCGGGGATCCGCCGCCCACAGCGGCCTCGACGCGCACCAGCAGCTCGGGTGGCTGCGGGAGGCGACCCACGCCGTACTCGCCGCGTGAGGCCAACGCGCCCTCCTCCGGCTCGATCACCTCCACCCCGCGCTCGCGCAGGGTGCGCAGGTTCGCCTGGGTGGCATCGTCCCGGTACATGCGGTCGTTCATCGCCGGTGCGACGAGGCGCGGCGCGGCGCAGGCCAGGAAAGCGGTCGTGACCATCGAGTCGGCGTGCCCGCCGGCGAGCTTGGCGAGCGTGTTGGCCGAGGCCGGCGCGACCAGGTACGCGTCGCAGCTCTCGACAACGGCCAGGTGGCCGATCGGGTCGTGTTCGGGCTGCGCCTCGCCGGGGAAGGCGCCGCGCAGCGGGTCGCGCTCGAACTCGTCGATGAGGACCGGCGCGCCCACGATGCCCTCGAAGGACGCGGGGCCGACGAAACGGGTGGCCGCCGGGGTCATCAGCACGCGCACGGCGTGCCCGGACTTCGTCGCCAGGCGCGCCAGCTCCAGCGCCCGGTAGGCGGCGATGCCCCCCGTGACGCCGAGCAGGATGCGGGCCATCGCTAGCCCCCTGCGGCCCTCGGGCTAGCCCTGGTCCTTGTAGCTGTAGCGGAGCTTGCCTGCGGCGAGCTCCTCGAGCGCGATCGTCAGGTAGTTGCCCGACCGCGTCTCGACCATGGGCGGCGTGAACTCCTCGTAGCTGCCTTCGCCCAGCGCGCGGTAGTAGCTGTTGAGCTGACGGGCGCGCTTCGCGGCCACCAGCACGGCGGCGTAGTGCGAATCGGTGTGCTCGAGCAGGGTGTCGACTCTAGGCTTGATCATCAGCGGGCCCGAGTGTAGTTGAAAGCTCCTCGTTCACGATCCGGACGAGCTCCTCGGTCGCCCGGTCGATGTCGTCGTTGACGACCACGTGCTTGAACTCCTGCTGGGCCTCGAGCTCCTGCTTGGCCGTCTCCAGGCGCCGCGCGATCGCCTCTTCCGAGTCGGTGCCGCGCCCGGCGAGCCGCTCGCGCAGGACCGCCGGGTCAGGCGGCGCGATGAAGATCAGCACGGCCTCATCGCCCATCACGGCGCGCACCTGGCGCGCGCCCTGCACCTCGATCTCGAGCACGAGCGAGCGGCCGGAGCGCAGCGTGCGCTCCACCTCCGAGCGCAGCGTCCCGTAGCGATTGCCGCTGAAGGTGGCGTGCTCGAGGAAGTCGCCCTCCTCGGCGCGGCGCGCGAACTCCTCCGGGGTGAGGAAGTGGTAGTCACGCCCGTCGACCTCGCCGGCACGCGGCTTGCGGGTGGTCGCCGACACCGAGAGCTCGAGCTCGGGGATCCGCTCGCGCAAGCGGCTGATCAACGTGCCCTTGCCCACGCCCGAGGGGCCGGTGATGACGAAGACCCGCGAGTTCATGCTCATGATCCAACCCCGCGGGGCGAGGGTGTGCTCCCCGGTCGCCAAATCGCTTGCCGCGCCAGCGCTAGCGCCGCCGCAGCAGCTCGACGAGCTCGGCCCGCTGGCGCGCGGAGAGCCCGCCGATCGTCTTCGACGGGGAGATCCGGCACTGGGAAAGCACCTTGTTGGCCTTGACGCGGCCGTACTTCGGAACGGCGAGGAGCATGTCGAACGCCTTCGCGGACTCGACCCACTCCGGCGGGTCCAGCAGGAGCTGCTCGACCTTCACCTTCCCCGCTTTCAGGTCGCGCTTGAGCTGCGCGCGCTTCGTCCGGATCTCGTTGGCCCTTCGAAGAGCCCTCATCCGCTGCTCGTGAGTTCTCTCGGGAACGGCGGTTGGGGTCTCGGTAGAGGGGGCCACGGCGCGGCGAATATAGCGCGGAAGAGGAAGGGCGCAAGGGGGTCAGGCGGGTTTTCAACGAAATTCGATTCGACCTCTACTTGAGGTCAAGGGACGGGGTCGGCTCGGCGAGCGCTTCGAGCTCGCGGCGGACCCGCTCGCCGACGAGCGGATCACGGAAGTTCGCGGTGCCCACGGCGACCGCCGTAGCGCCACAGCGCAGGAAGTCGAGCGCGTCGGCGCCGCGCTCGATCCCGCCCATACCGACGATCGGCAGTTCGGTCGCCGCGCGTACCCGGCGCACCTGGTCCAGGGCGACCGGTTTCACCGCCGCGCCCGAGAGCCCGCCGCTGCCGGCCCCCAGCCAGGGCTCGCCGGTGCGGGGATCGAGCGCGGTGGCGCGCAGTGTGTTGATGAGCGAGAGGGCATCCGCCCCGCCCTCCGCCGCCGCCTGCGCCACCGGGGCCGGATCGGCGACGTTGGGCGTGAGCTTCACGATCACCGGTTTGTCGGTGACGGGACGCAGCGCCTCGCAGAGCGCCAGCGTCTCGGTGGGCTCGGCGCCCACTATCAAGCCGGATTTGACGTTCGGACACGAGACGTTCAGCTCGAGGGCCGCGACCTCCTCGCGCTCGGCCACCGCCCCCACCAGGCGCACGAAGTCGTCGCGTGAGGTAGCCATCACGGACACGATCAGCGGCACCGGGAGCTCGGCCAGCCGGGGTAGGTCGTGCTCGAGGAAGCCCTCGAGCCCCTTGTTGGGCAGCCCGATCGAGTTGATCATCCCGCTGGGCGTCTCCCACAGACGGGGCGGCGGGTTGCCGGCGCGCGGCGCGAGCGTGATCGTCTTGGAGACGAAGGCGGCGAACGGGAAGCGCTCGAGCAGCTCGTCGCCGAAGACCCCGCGCGCCGCGATGGCGTCGAAGGTGCCCGAGCCGTTCAGGACCGGGTGCTCGAGCTCGAGGCCGGCGATGCGCACGCTCACCTGTGCCCCGCCCCCTCCACGAGCGCAGTGGCGATCGCATCGCCGCGCACGATCGGGCCCTCGACGCAGAGGCGCATGTAGCCGCCGTCCGCGAGCGGGACCGCGCAGCCAAAGCAGGCGCCGTAGCCGCACGCCATCGGGGTCTCGAGGGCGAGCTCCACGGGCGCCCCGCGCTCCGCGCACATCGCGCGCACGGCCTCGAGCATCGCCGGGGGGCCGCACGCGTACACGGCAGCGGTGTGCGCGTCGGGCCCCTTGAGCGCTACGGCGAGCAGGTCGGTCACGTAGCCCTGGTGGCCGCTGTGCCCGTCCTCCGTGGCGATCCCTACCTCCTGGCAGCGAAAGAGCTCGAGGCCGCCTGTGTGCGCGCGGTCGCGGAAGCCGAGCAGCGTGCGCGCCGGGAAGGCGCGCGCCGCGAGCGCCCGCCGCAGAAGCGCGAGCGGCGCGATCCCCACTCCGCCGCCGACGAGGATCGCGCCCGCAGCGTTCGGGTTCAGCGCGCGCGGCGGCGAGAAGGGCACACCGAGGGGCCCCGTGATGCGCAGCCGCGCGCCCTCCTCCAGGCCGCCCAGCACCGCGGTGCCGGGGCCCACGTCGTCGACCAGGAAGTCGAGGCGCACGCCCCCGGGGCCGCGCTCAGCGTCCGCGACCGAGAAGGCGCGCGGCAGGTAGGGACGGCCGTCCTGGCTGCCCCAGCCGTCCGCGGAGAGCATGTAGAACTGCCCGGGGCGCGGGTCCGGGCCGCCGGCGTCGAGGGCCGAGACGACGACGTAGCCGCCGGTCGCGCGGCGCTCGACCACCTCGCAGTCACGCGCGCCAAGCGGAGCGTGCGCCCCCTCGCTCAAGGCTGTTGCTCCAGCATCTCGACGGCCGCGTCGCCGTCGGCGCGGGCGTGGAGCTCCTGCAGGCTGCGCGGGTCGGGATCGGCCGAGCGGGTCGCGAAGATCGCCCGCGCCGCGGCCGAGGCGCCGGTCATCGTCGTCACGCACGGCAGCCCGTGGCGCACCGCGGCGGTGCGGAGCTCGTAGCCGTCGGAGCGCGCGCCGCTGCACGTCGGCGTGTTGATGACGAGGTCCACCTCCCCCGCGCTGATCAGATCGACCACATGCGGCGAGCCCTCGCTGATCTTGTTGATCGCCCGCACCGGGATCCCCATCCGCGAGATCGCCTGCGCCGTGCCGCCGGTGGCGAGGATCCGGAACCCCAAATCGTGGAAGCGCGCCGCGATCTGGGTCGCGGCGGCCTTGTCGGTGTCGGTCACGCTGATGAACACCGCGCCCTCGTGGGGCAGCGCCGATCCGGCAGCTGTCTGCGCCTTGCCGAAGGCGGTCGGGAAGTCGCGCGCGACGCCCATCACCTCGCCGGTCGACTTCATCTCGGGGCTGAGCACGGCATCCGCGCCGGCGAAGCGCGCGAAGGGCATCACGGCCTCCTTGACCGACACGTGGTCCGTGGGCATGCCGGGGACGTCCTGGTCCGCGAGTCGCTCGCCAAGCATGAGCCGGCAGGCGATCTTCGCGAGCGGGGCGCCGATCGCCTTCGAGACGAACGGGATCGTCCGCGAGGCGCGCGGGTTCGCCTCGATCACGTACAGATTGCCGCCGGCGACCGCGTACTGGATGTTGATCAGGCCGACGACGCCGAGCTCGAGCGCGATCGCGCGGGTCGTCTCGCGGATCTGGTCGAGCATCTCCTCCCCAAGGCTCATCGGCGGCAGCACGCAGGCCGAGTCGCCTGAGTGGACGCCCGCCTCCTCGACGTGCTGCATGATCCCGGGCACCACGACGTCGGTGCCGTCGGCGAGGGCGTCGACGTCCACCTCGATGGCGTCCTCGAGAAAGCGGTCGAGGAGCAGCGGGTGCTCGGGGTCCGCCTTGACGTTCGCGCGCAGGTACGCGTCGAGTTGCTCGGGCGAGTAGCAGATCTCCATGGCACGTCCGCCGAGCACGTAAGAGGGCCGCACGAGCAGCGGGAAGCCGATCTCCCGGCCGACCTGCATCGCCTCCTCGGCGGAGAGGGCCGTGCCGTACGGCGGGTGCTCGACGCCGAGGCGCCGCAGGAGCTCACCAAAGCGTCCACGGTCCTCGGCGAGGTCGATCGCGTCCACTGGGGTGCCCAGCAGCGGGACGCCGGCGGCCTCGAGCGCCCGGGCAAGGCGCAGCGGGGTCTGCCCGCCGAACTGGACGATCACGCCCTCGGGCTGCTCGACCTCGACCACGGCGAGGACGTCCTCGGCGGTGAGCGGCTCGAAGTAGAGGCGATCGGAGGTGTCGTAGTCGGTCGAGACCGTCTCCGGGTTGCAGTTGATCATCACCGCGTCACGGCCGCTGTCGCGGACGGTCATCGCGGCGTGGACGCAGCAGTAGTCGAACTCGATCCCCTGCCCGATGCGGTTGGGCCCGGAGCCGAGGATCACGACCGACGGCCGCTCGCCGCGGCGCACCTCGCCCTGCAGCGGCGTCGGCGGCCGCTCGTGCGAGGAGTAATAGTACGGCGTGCGCGCCTCGAACTCGGCGGCGCAGGTGTCGACCGCCTTGTAGGTGCGCTCCTGCCCGTCGGTGCCGTCGCCCTCGAGGGCGAGCAGGCGCAGCTCGCGCAGGAACCACGGGTCGATCGCCGTGCGGGCGTGCAGCGTGTCGACGTCGGCGCCGCGGCGGAAGGCCTCGAGCACGAGGTCGAAGCGCTCGGGCGAGCCCTCCTCGAGCCGGCTGAGCAGCTCCTCGTCGTCGTCGGGGACGGCGGGCGAAGCGTCGAGCTCGCGCGAGCGCATGGCCTTGGCGAAGGACTCGCGGAAGGTTCGCCCGATCGCCATCGCCTCACCGACGGACTTCATGTGCGTGGTCAGGCTGCCCTCGGCGCCGGGGAACTTCTCGAAGGCGAAGCGCGGCACCTTGGTGACGACGTAGTCGATCGTTGGCTCGAAGGCGGCCGGCGTCGCGCGCGTGATGTCGTTGGGGATCTCCTCGAGCGTGTAGCCGACCGCGAGCTTCGCCGCGATCTTCGCGATCGGGAAGCCGGTGGCCTTCGAGGCGAGCGCCGACGAGCGCGAGACCCTGGGGTTCATCTCGATGACGACGATCTCGCCGCTCTCCGGGTTGACCGCGAACTGCACGTTCGAGCCGCCGGTCTCCACGCCGACGGCGCGGATCACGCGCAGCGCCTGGTCGCGCAGCTCTTGGTAGAGGCCGTCGGTGAGTGTCTGGGCGGGCGCGACGGTCACCGAGTCGCCCGTGTGGACGCCCATCGGATCGACGTTCTCGATCGAGCAGATCACGACGACGTTGTCGTTGCGGTCGCGCATGACCTCGAGCTCGAACTCACCCCAGCCCAGCACTGACTCCTCGACGAGCACCTGGTTGATCGGGCTCGCGGCGAGCCCCTCGGACACCACCTGCAGAAGCTCGGTCTCCGTATGCCCGACGCCGCCGCCATGCCCGCCGAGCGTGAACGCGGGACGCACGATCGCCGGCAGCTTGAGCGTGCCGTCGGCGAGGCCCTGCTCGACCTCGGCCACCGAGGTGACGATCGTCGACCACGGCACGCGGAGCCCGGCGCCCTCCATCGTCGCGCGGAACGCCTCCCGATCCTCGGCGCGGTGGATCGCGTCGTAGTTCGCGCCGATGAGCTCGACGTCGAAGCGCTCCAGCGTGCCGGCGTCGGCGAGCGCCTTCGCGAGGTTGAGCGCCGTCTGCCCGCCCAGGGTCGGGAGCAGCGCGTCGGGGCGCTCGCGCTCGATGATCGCCGCCACGGACGCCGGCGTGAGCGGCTCCACGTACGTGCGGTGCGCGAACTCGGGGTCGGTCATGATCGTCGCCGGGTTCGAGTTGACGAGCACGACCTCGTAGCCCTCCTCGATCAGGACCTTGCAGGCCTGCACCCCGGAGTAGTCGAACTCGGCGGCCTGCCCGATCACGATCGGGCCGGAGCCGATCAGCATGATCTTCTGGATGTCGGTGCGCTTGGGCATGGCTCAGGCCTCCTCCCCCGCCAGCCGGAGGAACTCGTCGAACAGATGGCGTGCGTCGTGCGGACCGGGGCCGGCCTCGGGGTGGTACTGGAAGGTGCGCCCGGGAACGTCGTTGAGGCGCAACCCCTCCACCGTGCGGTCGTAAAGGTTGACGTGGGTGAGCTCGGCGACGCCGAAGTCGGTCTCCCAGCGCACCGGCTCGTCGGCCTCCACGCGCTCGCCACCGTCGGGCGGGCGCACCGCGAACCCGTGGTTCTGGGAGGTGATGTCGATGCGACCGCTCGCCAAGTCCTTGACGGGGTGGTTCGCGCCGCGGTGGCCGAAGGGGAGCTTGAAGGTGTCGAGCCCGACCGCGCGGCAGAGCAGCTGATGGCCGAGGCAGATGCCGATGACCGGCTTGCGGCCGACGAGCTCGCGCACGGTGCCCACGATGTAGTCGAGCGCGGCGGGATCACCTGGGCCGCTCGCCAAGAACACCAGGTCGGGATCGCGCGCGAGCACGTCCTCGGCGGAGGCCGTGCAGGGCAGCAGCGTCAGATGCGTGTCGCGCTCGCTGAACTGCTTCACGATCGAGCGCTTGATCCCGGTGTCGAGGGCGACGACGCGGGGCCCCGAGCCCTGGAACTCGACCGCTTCCGCGAGGGTCACCGTGCGCGCCAGGTCCGCGCCGGTCATCTGCGGCTCGGCGGCGATCCGCTCCCGCGCCTCGGCCTCGCTCACCGACTCGGCGAAGACGCCGCCGCGCATCGCGCCCTTGTCGCGGATGTGCCGCACCAGGGCGCGCGTGTCGACGCCCGTGATCGCCATCACGCCGTTGTCGCGCAGCCAGTCGAGCCAGCCCTGCTCCGCGGCCGCCGCGTCCGTCGAGTTGCGCGCGTCGCGCATGATCGCCCCGCGCGCGTGCACCCGGTCGGACTCCATGACGTCCTCGGCAACGCCGTAGTTGCCGATCATCGGGTAGGTGAAGGTGATGATCTGGCGCGCGTACGACGGGTCGCTCACGGCCTCCTGGTAGCCCGTCATCGCGGTGTTGAAGACCACCTCGCCGGTGACCGCCTCCACGCCCTGCTCAGGCGTCGCGGCACAGAGCTCGCCCGCGAGCCTGGTGCCGTCTTCCAACAGGACGTAACCGTTCACGCGGGCGCCCCCGCAGAGCTCTCGTTGGGGGCGTATTCCAGGATCAACCGCTGCACCGCTTTGAATTCGTCGCTACCGGCACGCCCGAGCAGCTCGAACAGCGCCGCCTCCACGCTCGATGTGATCGCGCCGGCGCGCTCGACCCTGCGCAGCCCGACCGCCTTGTTCTCCGTGCTGCGCGAAGCGACGGCGTCCGTGATCACGTGCACGTCGGTGCCGCGCTCGAGCAGCTCCAGGGCGGTCTGCGCGACGCAGACGTGCGCCTCGATCCCGCAGATCACGACCTGATCGCGATCCCCGAGGTCGAAGCCCGCGGCGCTCGCCGCCGAGAACTCGACCTTCTCGAGCGGCTCCGTGCCCTCGGGCAGGGCCGCGGCGACGGCCGGGTCCGTGCGCCCCAGCCCCTTGGGGTACTGCTCGGTGACCAGGACCGGCACGCCGAGCGCGGCGGCGCCGCGCGCGAGCGTCGCCGCGGCGCGCACGACCTGCCCGTAGGCGGGCACCGCCTTGGCGAAGCCCTCCTGTACGTCGACCACGACCAGCGCGGTGCGATCGCGCTCGAGCCTGGCGCTCACGAGGCGACCCCCATGGCGAAGCTGCGCTGCCTGTAGGCGACCTCGCCGCCGGCGATCGTCATCAGCACCCTGCCGGTGAGCTCGCGGCCGGTGAAGCACGAGTTGTCGGAGCGGCTCTCCCAGCCGTCGGCGCCCGCCTCCCAGGTGCTCTCCAGGTCGAGGAGCGTGAGGTTCGCCTCCGCGCCGGGCGCCAGCGTGGCGGGCTCGAACCCGAAGGGCGCCGCGCCCGCGCCCAAGCGCTCGACGACGAGCTCCAGGGAGAGCACGCCGGGCAGCACGAGATCCGTGTAGAGCACGGCGAACGCCGTCTCCAAGCCGGTCACGCCCATCGCGGCCTGCTCGAGGGGCACGTCCTTCTCCTCGCGCGTGTGCGGGGCGTGGTCGGTGGCGATGCAGTCGACGACCCCCGAGCGCACGGCCTCGATCAGCGCCTGGCGATCGGCCTCGGTGCGCAGCGGGGGGTTCATCTTGAAGCGGGCGTCGAGGCTGCGAACGGCCTCGTCGGTGAGCGTGAGGTGGTGCGGTGTCGCCTCGCAGGTGATCTGCACCCCGTCCTCCTTGGCGCGCGCCACCGCCGCGATCGACTCGGCGGCGGAGAGGTGCTGCACGTGGATGCGTGCGGACTCGTAGCCGGCGAGCGCCGCGTCGCGCAGGATCATCGCGGCTTCGGACACCGAGGGGATTCCAGCCATCCCGAGCGCCGCGGAGACCTCGCCCTCGTGCATGACCCCATCGCCCGAGAGCTCGGGGTCCTCCTCGTGGAGGGCGATCTGCAGGCCGGCCACGGCCTGATACTGCAGCGCCCTGCGCATCACGCGGGCGCTGCGGATCGGCAGGCCGTCGTCGGAGAGCCCGACCGCGCCCGCCGCGGCGAGCTCGGTCATATCGGTGAGCTCCTCACCGCGCATGCCGCGCGTGACCGTGGCGACGAACCCCACGGGGACCGAGGCTTCCAGGCGGGCGCGCTCGCGCAGCGAGTCGATCGCGGCGGGGGTGTCGACCGGCGGGTTGGTGTTCGCCATCGCGATGATCCCGCAGTAGCCGCCGGCGGCCGCCGCGCGGGTGCCCGTCTCGATGTCCTCCTTGTCCTCGCGGCCCGGGACGCGCAGGTGCACGTGCGGGTCGAAGAAGGCGGGGACCGCCACCAGACCCTCGGCGTCGACGACCTCCGCCCCGTCGACCGCGGCCGCGCCGGGCGCGGCGAGCTCGGCGATCTCGCCGTCGCGGATCACGACGTCGTGCTGGGCGTCGATCTCGGTTCGCGGGTCGAGCACGCGCGCGTTGCGCACGATGACGGGCTGCCCGGGGGCCGCCTCCGAGCGGCGCCAGTCGAGGCTCGCGATGCGCCTCACGCGGGCTCTCCGATCGGCTGTGAGACGGAGAGCTCGGCGCCGCCCTGCTCGCGGCCGCCGCGCGGTCGCTCGCTCCCGGCGAGCAGCTCGTACAGGATCGCCATGCGCACGAAGAGCCCGTTGCGAACCTGTTCGGTGATCAGCGAGTTGGGGCCGTCCATCACCTCGCCCGAGAGCTCGACGCCCCGGTTCACCGGCCCGGGGTGCATGAGCAGCTGGCGCGGGCCGAGCCGGCGCTCGTTCACTTGGAAGTTGGCGACGTACTCGCGCAGCGAGGGCACGAAGCTCTCGGCCATGCGCTCGTTCTGCATGCGCAGCGCGTAGACGACGTCGGCCTCGCCGAGCTCCGCCAGGTCGTGAGCGACCTCGCAATCGAGCGCCTCGGCGGCGCCGCGCGGGATGAGCGTCGGCGGCCCGCAGAGGGTGACCCGAGCGCCCATCTTGATGAAGGCCTGTGCGGTGGAGCGGGCGACCCGGCTGTGCAACACGTCCCCGACGATCCAGATCCGCTTGCCGTCGAGGGGGCCGCCGCGGGCGCGCAGCGTGTAGACGTCGAGCAGTGCCTGGCTGGGGTGCTCGTGCTTGCCGTCGCCGGCGTTGACGACGGCCGCGTCGGTCCAGCGGGTGACCAACTGGGCGGCGCCGGCGTGCGGCGAGCGGATGATGATCGCCTCGGGCTCGTAGGCGCTCAGCGTCGCGATCGTGTCGCGCAGCGACTCGCCCTTCTCGACCGACGAGCCCGCCGCCTTGACCGAGACGAGGTCGGCGGATAGCCGCTTGACGGCGAGCTCGAAGGAGGACGACGTGCGCGTGCTCGACTCGTAGAAGAGGGAGACGATCGTCCGGCCGCGTAGCGTCGGGACCTTCTTGATGTCGCGGCGCCCGACCTCGGCGAAGCTGTCGGCGCGCTCCATGATGCGCTCGATCTCGTCGCGGTCGAGGTCGGCAATCGTCAGCAGGTGCTTCATCGGTCTCCTCCATCGCTCGCAAGCGCCGGTTCCGCCGCGTCGGCGATCGCGACCTCGTCGACTTCATCGATCTCCTCGAGGCGCACGAACACACGCTCTCCGCGCGCCGTCGGCAGGTTCTTCCCGACGTAGTCGGGGCGGATCGGCAGCTCCCGGTGGCCCCGGTCGGCGAGGACGGCGAGCTGGACGCGCGCCGGGCGGCCGTAGTCGAAGAGCGCGTCGATCGCAGCTCGCACCGTGCGGCCGGTGAAGAGGACGTCGTCTACGAGGACCACCGTGCGTCCGTCGGGGTCGAAGTCGAGGTGGGAGGCGTGGACCACCGGTGCCGCGGGCGGGCGTTCGCCGAGGTCGTCGCGGTAGAAGGAGATGTCGATGTCGCCGAGCGGGATCTCCGCGTCGACCAGCTCGGTCACCAGCGCGTGCACGCGGTTTGCCAGGATCGCGCCGCGCGTATGGATGCCGACGATCGCGAGCGCCTGGGCGTCGCTGTTGTTCTCGACGATCTCGTGCGCGATTCGCCGCAGCGTGCGGCGCACGTCGTCACGGTCGAGTACGACCTTCTCTTTCAACTCGCCCCTTCCTGGCCTCGCTGGACCGGGTTAAAGGAACCGACGCGTCGAGACTAGCAAGGGCCAAGGCGGACGTCCGAGCGGCCCAGCAGCCCGGGTCAGGAGCCAGACGACCGCCCGATCCGCGATGATCGGGGCATGGTGGCAGAGCGCCGGATCCCGATGCCGCACCGACCGGTGCGTGACCCCTCCAAGCTGCGTCCGATCGACCGCGCGGTGAACGACGCGATCGCGCGTCATGCCGCCGCGGGCTTCTGGTTCGAGGCCGGCGGGGTGCGGAGCTTCGCACGCCGGCAGGGCGACGGCGCCGACGTCGTGCTGCTGCACGGCGTGCCGACGAGCTCGTTCCTCTACCGGAAGGTGGTCCCGGTGCTGGCCGACGAGGGTGTGCGCGCGACGGCATTCGACTTTCCCGGGCTCGGCCTCGCTGACCGCCCGGAGGGCTTCGACTACTCGTGGTCCGCGCTCGCGCGCTGGACCGGCGAGGCGATCGACGCGCTCGGCATCGACCGCTGCCACCTCGTCGTGCACGACATCGGCGGGCCGATCGGCTTCGAGTGGGCGATCCGCAATCCGGACCGGGTGCTCTCGGTGACCGCGCTCAACACGTTCGTCGACGTCGCGGGCTTCCAGCGGCCCTGGCCGATGGCGCCATTCGCGCGCCGGGGGATCGGCGAGGTCTGGCTGAGGGGGACGCCGCGGTTCTATGTGGCGCGGCTCTTCTACTCAGTCGGCATCGCGCGCCGTGAGCTCGTGCCGCGCTCGGACGTCTACGCGCACGTGGCGCTTCTGCGCATGCACGACCGGGGGCGCGCGTTCCTCAAGATCATGCGCGGCTTCGAGCTCACCGACGAGAAGGAGCGATTCCTGCGCGAGGGGCTCGCCCGGCGTGACTATCCGGCCCGGATCGTCTGGGGCGAGCGCGATCCGGCGCTTGGTCTCGATCGCTACGAGGCGCTGCGCGACGCCCTCGGCCTGGAGGACGGGTTCATGCTGCCGGCCAAGCACTTCCTGCAGGAGGACCATCCGAACGAGGTCGCGCAGGCGATCGCGGACCTCGTCGCGCCGCTCGGCTAGGGCGCCGCGGTCGGGGGCGCGGCGCGCTCGTCGGTCGCCTCGCGCGCCCCACCCTCGATGAGCTCGGGCTCGCCGCGCTCGGGGAACGGGACCTTGATGAGGTCGAAGTCGCGCGGCGCGATCGCCGCGGGGAACTCCTCGCGCGCCTGGGCGAGGACCTCGGGGACGTGGTAGCGCGAGGAGATGTGGACGAGCGCGAGCATGCGCACCTCCGCCTCGCGAGCGATCTCAGCCGCCTGGCGGGCCGTGGAGTGCGCGGTCTCGGCGGCGCGCTCGATTTCCTCGTCGCGGAAGCTCGCGTCGTGTACGAGCAACTCGGCCTGGTGTGCGGCCAGACGGGTCATCTCGCACGGCGCGGTATCGCCGGTGAAGACGAGCTTGCGCCCGGGACGGGGATCGCCCATCACCTGCTCGGGTCGCACCTCCCCGCCCTCCACCGCCACCGTCTCACCGGCTTGCAGGCGGCCGAAGTCCGGGCCGGGCTCCACGCCGAGGCGCTGCGCCTCTTCGGGATCGAAGCGCCCGGGGCGCTCGCGCTCGACGAACGCGTATCCGTAGGCGCGGACGCGGTGCTCCACCGGGAAGCTGCGCACCTCCCAGTCACCGTGGTCCACAGCGTCCCCGGGCTCGAGCTCGACGAGCTCGACCTCGTAGCCCACGCGGCCCATGATCCGCCGCAGGGCGGCGAATAGATCGGTGAGCCCCGGCGGGCCGAAGATCCGCAAGGGCGCGGAGCGGCCGTGCAGGTCGTAGGTCTTGAGCAGGCCCGGCACGCCCAGGTAGTGGTCCGCGTGGAAGTGGGTCAGGTAGATCTCGTCGACCTGGACGAGGCCGGTCGAGCGCTGCATCTGACGCTGCGTGCCCTCGCCGCAGTCCAAGAGCAGGCGCTCGCCGCCCGCGCGCACGAGCACCGCTGCGGTGCTGCGGCGGGCCGTGGGCACCGAGCCCCCGGTGCCCAGGAAAACGACGTCCAGGTCCATGCGGGCGCCTACGGTACCCGCGCCGGACGCGGCTCGCGGATTGGCATCGGCTCCGGGCGAGCAAGTACCCTGGGCGATCCAGCGCCCGTAGCTCAGTGGATAGAGCGTCCGCCTCCGGAGCGGAAGGTCGCAGGTTCAAATCCTGCCGGGCGCGTTGAGCGAGGGAGTGAGCGACGTGGCGGAGGCAGCGCAGGGGCCGCGAGCCCCCACGATCGTCGTCGCCCCCGACTCCTTCAAGGGCACCTACTCCGCCGCCGAGGTTGCCGCTGCGATCGGCTCGGGCATCCGAGACGCGGGCGCCAACGCGATCGAGTTGCCGCTTGCCGACGGCGGTGAGGGGACGCTGGACGTCGTGCTCGCCGCGCGCGGCGGGGAGGTGCGCGAGGCCGAGGTGCGCGACCCGCTCGGGCGTACGATCCGCGCGTCGTTCGCGCTGCTCGACCCGCCGGCCGGCGATCCGGGCGGCGCGCGCGAGGGGATCGTCGAGGCGGCGCGCGCGAACGGCCTCGGGCTCCTGGCTCCGGAGGACCGCGACCCGTGGGTCGCGACCACCTACGGCGTCGGCGAACTGATCGTCGCCGCCGCGCGCGCCGGCGCGCAGCGCATCCTGATCGCGGTGGGCGGCTCGGCCACGGTCGACGGCGGCGCCGGTGCGATCGCGGCGATCGACGCGGCGGGTGGGATCGGCGCCGCGGAGCTCGTGGTGCTCTGCGACGTGCGGACCGAATGGGAGCGCTGCGCGGAGGTCTATGGGCCGCAGAAGGGCGCGGACGCAGAGCTGGTCGTGCGCCTGGCCGAGCGGCTCGAGCGGCTCGCCGGGGAGTTGCCCCGTGATCCCCGCGGCGTGGAGATGACCGGCGCGGCGGGCGGGCTGTCCGGCGGACTGTGGGCGCGCTTCGACGCGCGGCTCGTACCGGGCGCGGAGCGCGTGCTCGACACGGTGGGCTTCGATGCGGCGATGCGCTCCGCCGACGCGGTGGTGGTCGGCGAGGGCGCCCTCGACGAGCAGACGTTCGAGGGCAAGATCGCTGGCAGCGCCGCGGCGCGGGCTCGGGCGGCCGGGGTCGCCGTCCACGCGATCGTGGGCAGGGACGAGCTCGGTCCGGGGGGGGCCGCCGAGCTCGGCGTCGCCTCGGTGACGGAGGCGGGGGATGCAGACGCGATGAGAGAGGCCGGTGCGGCGCTCGCTCGGCACCTGGCGGCGCGGGCAGGCGCGCGGGGAACCGGCGGGTAGCACCCCAGAGCGGGGGTATAGTGCCGCGCCGAGTGACGGGCGGCTTGGGAACGGAGAGGGACGCAGGGGCGCTTGCCGAAGCGCTCGGGCGCGACTGGTACCACACCATCGAGCTGGCGCCGGGGCAGGCGACGCCGGGTTACGTCGATCTGCGCCCGAACGCCGCCAAGGTCCTCCCCGCCGACCTCGCCGGCAAGCGCGCCCTCGACGTGGGCACCTTCGACGGCTTCTGGGCGTTCGAGCTCGAGCGCCGGAACGCCGAGCATGTCTATGCGGCGGACTTGGACTCGCACGACGAGACCGACTGGCCACCGCCGAACCGGGCGCGACTGGCGCGCGAGATGCGCGAATCGAACGCCGTACCGGGCGAGCGCTTCCGCCTCGCCCACGGGATCCTCGGCTCCCGCGTCGAGCGCATCGCCTGCTCCATCTATGACCTCGAGCCCGAGCGCGTCGGCGGCGGCGTGGACTACGCGTTGATCGGCGCCCTGCTGCTGCACCTGCGCGATCCGGTCAAGGGCCTCGAGCGCGTGCACTCCGTGCTCTCTCCCGGCGGGCGGCTGCTCATCGTCGAGCCCTTCTCCCCCTTCCTCTCGCTGATCCCGCGCCGCGTCGCGCTCGCGCGGCTGCGCGCGCTGGAAACCAACTACACGTGGTGGCTGCCGAACATCGTCGGCCTCCACCACATGCTGCGCCTGGGCGGCTTCGGCGAGCTCGAACGCAAGGCGATCTTCCGCCCCCGTACCCGCGACGGCCGCGGCCCCTGGCACGTCGCGATCGAGGCGCGGCGGCTGGAGGGATTCGGGGCGTAGGTGATCCGCGCCCGGGCGGCGGCGCAGGCACTAGTGGCGAGCGTCCGGGGCGGCGCAGGCGCTGGTGGCGAGCGTCCGGGGTGGCGCGAGCGTTGGTGGCGGGCGCCCGGGGTGGCGCGAGCGTTGGTGGCGGGCGCCCGGGCGGCGTGGCCGGTGGTGGCGAGCGCCCGGGCGGCGTGGTGGCGCGACGCGTCGGGGAAGGGCGGCGAAGGAGGGGATCGCGGGCGGGGGTCGCGAACTCGCGGGCGCCGCGGAGCGCGAGATCGCAGTTACGACGACGGGATCGTCGTAATCGCGAACTCACGGGAGTGCGGTCCACGAGTGCGCGATTTCGACGATGGGGTCGTCGTAATCGCGAATTCGCGAGGGGACGCCCACACGAACCCGCGATTACGTCACGCAGCGCAACGAGATCACCGATTCGATCCAAACCCTCCCGCGAACCCCCGATCCCGTCACATAAGAGAGCGAGATCACAGGTTCGATCGCAAGCCGAGACGCGCATCCGCGATCCCGTCACCCGCGGACCCGCCCCCGCAAACGTTCAGCCCTGGCCGTCGGTTTTCGGCTACTACGGCTGAACGTCTGTGTCGCCGGCCGGGCCCCTCGCGACGTTCAGCCCTGGTCGTCGCTTTTCGACCACGTGGGCTGAACGACCGTGCCGCCGGCGGCGTCTCGCGCGACGTTCAGCCGTGGTCGTCGCTTTTCGACTACGTGGGCTGAACGTCGGCGTTGCCGGGCCGCACGGCGCGCACCGGGCGCGCGCCGTGTGCCGAAATCCTCGCGAGAGACGCTGCGAACCCGCGCCCCCGCAGAGCTCTCTCCCTCTTACTTGCCCATCAACCCGGCCCCGAGCCCGCGCGGAGCGCGCCGGCTACGCCGCCAGCGACGCCCGACCCGCCCGCGCACCCGCGCGGAACGCCCCGGCCCCGCCGCCACGAACGCCCGCGCTACCCGGCCCCGAGCCCGCGCGGAGCGCGCCTGCCCCGCCGCCACAAACGCCCGACTCACCCGCACCCGCGCGGCGCGGGTTGGCCCCCGCGCCGAAAACGCTCGCGCCGCCACGCAACTCTCCAACACTCGGCACAACCACAGGCGCCCGGGCCTCCCGCCCCGGGCGCCCGTGCTGGTTCGCTCAGTAGCCGCCCAGGTAGGAGACGTGCCACCACTCCTCGGGCGCGTCCACCTTCCCCCAGCCGTACGTTGGGCCGATCTGGTCGATGATGTCGCGCATGATCGGCTCGGCCACGTCGACCGCGACGCCGCGCTCGTGGGCCGAGGAGCCCGGCGGCGCGGCCAGCGGACCCTGGCCGGCGAGGTAGAGGTTGTAGAGCTC
This sequence comes from uncultured bacterium, assembly GCA_965652565.1. GTDB lineage: Bacteria > Actinomycetota > Thermoleophilia > Solirubrobacterales > 70-9 > RSA11. Next base: position 14,706 of record CBFGWL010000020.1, on the reverse strand, counting down.
GGCCTGCTGCTCGTACGTGCGGTACGCGGAGAGCGGGCCGTCCGGGTAGAGGTCGACGCCGAACTGGGCGAGCGATGCCTCCCGCATCGCGTTCCAGGCGTTGGCCGCCGCCGGATCGAGGTGCAACTCCCCCCACGGCGACGGGATGTGCCCGAGCCCATACGTGGGGCTCGCCGCGGGATCCGCTGCGACGGTCTCCGTCGTCCCCTCGGTCGCCCCCTCGGTCGTCGTCGCGGCCGGCTCGGCCGGCGGCGGCGCCGCGGCGAGCGCGGCAGCGCCCTCCTCCACCGTCGGCACCTGGATCGTCTGGCCGGCGATCAGGTGCGCGTCCTCAGGCAACCCGTTGAAAACCGCGACGGTACGCGTCGTCAGGTTGTTGGCGACCGAGATGCCCCACAACGTCTCTCCCTGCTGCACCACGTGCGGAAGGGCAGCCTCCGCGCTGCCCACCCCGCCGAAGCTCGCTGCGAGCGCGGCGGCCGCCGCGGTGAGTTTGCCCGAACCCCCCAAAGCCCGGCGCTTCATGAGAAATCCTCTCCTTTCGTAACTGTCCTCTTCGCCGTTACGGCGGCGCGCGCGGGCCTCCTGCCGTCTTGACAGGCGTTACGAGGAATGAATGGGAGTGCCCGAGCCGCCGGTTCATGAGCCGGCGAAACGGGGCCGAGCGGGCTAGCGCTTGCCGTCGAGCGACTCGGGCTCGGGCTCCGGCGCCGCGGCGCGGCCGTTACCGTCGCGGGCGTTGCGCCTCGTGAGCAGGCCGGTCGCCCTCCGCAGTGGGTGGATGGCGTCGCTCACCTCGGCGATCTGTGGCTCGAGCCTGGAGATCGCGACGCCCACCTCATCGAGACGCCGGTCGAGCGGGGAGACCGCCTCACCGACCACCTTCGTCTCGTCGTAGATGCGGTCGACGCCCTGACGCATCAGCCGCACCTCCTTGTTGAGCTCCTCGACCGCCTCGTGGATCGCGCGCAGCTCGGTGAGCAGCCGCGGCAGCAGGCTGACCGCGTCGCGCACCGGACCGAAGTCCAACGGGCCCATTCAGCGCCGCCTTCCGCCCGACCCCGAGATCCGGCCGAGCTCCTGGCCGAAGGCGCGGTCGACGTGCTCGGTCATCGTCCCCTGGAAGATCGAAACCAAGACGTCGGAGGCGATGGGCCGCAGTCGCTCGATCGACTCGACGACCTCCTCCCAGCGCTCCTCGGGGTGACCCTCCTCCTCGAAGGGGCGCCACACCCACTTCAGGAAGAGCTCGACGAACTCCTCGGCCACGGCGCCGCAGCGCTTCTGGACGTTCTCGACGACGTCGAGCGCCGCCGGCAGCGGCACACCGCGTTCCATCACCTCGCGCGCGGTCGCGATCAGCGAGGGGCTGGGCGCCTCGAATCGGTCGTCGGCCATCGGCACGAGCAGGCCGAGCTTGATCGCCTTCTGCATCACCTCGGGTGTCGCCTGGGCGCCGAACATCTCCTCGAGCTCGGCCATGGAGAGCACCTCGGGCTGCTCGGACTCGAACGGCGCCGTGATCGCGCGCTTGAGGTGAAGCAGGCGCTCCGACGACGCGTGGGCGCCCTCGAGCAGGCGCTCGATGCCCTTCAGGTTGAAGCCATCCGCCTGGAGCTCCTGGATCAGGCGCAGGCGAGCAACGTGCTCAGGGCCGTAGTAGCCGACGCGCTGGCGCACCTCGGGCGGTTGCAGCAACCCACGCGCCTGATGCGCGCGGATGTTGCGCACGCTCATCCCTGTCTCGTGAGCCAGTTGCTCGATGGTGAGCTGGTTCGGCGACGTGCTCACGCCACCGCCTTCGCCCTCCACCACGCGCAGGCGCTCCGCAGCCATCGCGGCCAGCGTACCACCCGCCCATGAGACGTTTGCCTACGTGACACGATTTGATGTAACGTCATCTGGTGATACGGGTAATCAAAGCATCGCAATGATGCGCCCGAGGAGGAAGGATGAGCATGAGACGCAAGCTCGCGGTCGCCGTCGCCGGCTCGATTAGCGGGACGGCTCTGGCCCCGGCCAGCGCCCTGGCACAGGCCGCCGACCCGCCCGCCGGGGGCGCCGCGCTCGATCAGGTGATCGGCGCGTCCATCGCCGCGATGATCTTCACGGCCGCGTTGATCTGGCTGGGCGCCGGACACCGCAGCGGCCACGTTTCCATCCTCGGCCGGCTCGCGCGCCTGAGCCAGCGCTCCACCGGCCTGCCCGGCTGGGCGGCCCTCCCCGCCACCATCGCGGGCGGCGCGCTCATCATCGCGCTCATCGGCTTCCTCTGGGACGTCTCGATCCACATCGACCAGGGCCGCGACGAGGGACCGTTCGCGAACCCCTCCCACTTCCTGATCCTGGCCGGCCTATTCGGGATCTTCGCCGCAGGCTTCTTCGCCTGTGTGCTGCCGCTGAAGCGTCCGTCGCGCAGCGCCGTCCGGATCGTCGGCGACTGGTACGCCCCGCTCGGGGGCATCCTGCTCGTCGCCTGCTCCACCTTCGCGCTCGTCGGCTTCCCGCTCGACGACATGTGGCACCGCCTGTTCGGTCAGGACGTGACGCTCTGGGGCCCGACCCACCTGATGATGATCGGCGGGGCCGCGATGAGCCTGATCGCGATCGCCGTCCTCCTGGTCGAAGCGCAGCGCGCAAACGTCGCTTCGGGGCACCGGGAGCTCGGCTTCACCCAGCAGCTGCGGCGCATCGCGCTCAGCGGCGGCCTGCTCATCGGGCTCTGCGTCTTCCCGGTCGAGTTCGACTTCGGCGTGCCCCAGTTCCGGTTCGTCTTCGGCCCGATCCTGCTCATGCTCGCCGCCGGTGTCGGGCTGGTCGCGACGCGCGTCTGGCTCGGGCCGGGCGCCGCGCTGGGCGCCGTGGGCTTCTTCCTGGCGATCCGCGGCGCGGTGGCGGTGCTCGTCGGCCCCATCCTCGGCGAGACGACCCCGCACTTCGCCCTGTTCGTGCCCGCGGCGCTCGCCATCGAGGCCGCGTTCTTCCTCCTGCCCCGGGCGGGCACGCTCACGCGCGCGATCGCCGCGGGCGTCGGCCTCGGCACGATCGGACTCGCGGGCGAATGGGCCTGGTCGAACGTGTGGATGCCGATCCCGTGGAGTTCCGAGCTGCTGCCTGAGGGCGCGCTGTTCGGGTTCGCGAGCGCTATGGCCGGGTCGCTGGTCGGCGGCTGGGTCGGCGAGCGCCTCTCCTCGGACTGGATGCCTCGCGCGCGCAGCACCCGCAACGGCGCGGTCGTCGGCGCCGTCGCGATGTTCGCGATCGTCGGCCTCGCGCTCCCCAAGCCCGCCGTCGAGGACGTGAGCGCGCAGGTCACGCTCGAGGAGGTCGCGGGCGGTGAGGAGCGCACGGTCATCCCGACGGTGCGCTTCAACCCGCCGGACGCCACCGAGGGCGCCGAGTTCCTCAACGTCACCGCCTGGCAGGGCGGCGGCCTCGTGCTCGCGGAGCTCAAGGAGACCGGCGAGCCCGGCACCTATCGGACCGACGAGCCCGTACCGGTGCACGGCACCTGGAAGTCGCTGGTGCGGATGTCGCGCGGCAACACGCTGAGCGCGATCCCCATCTACCTGCCCGAGGACGCGGCGATCCCGGCGGAGGAGGTGCCGGCCCCGCCCGAGTTCGAGCGCGAGTTCATCGCCGACCACAAGATCCTGCAGCGCGAGCAGAAGGACGTGCCGAGCTGGCTCAGCACCGTCGGCTACCTGACGGTCGCCAGCATCGCGCTCTCGCTGCTGATCCTGATGGCGTGGGCCCTCCACCGCCTGGCTTTGGCCGCCGAGGGAGTGCGCACGCCGCCCCCGCCATCCCATGGCGGGGCTCCGGCCGGGGTCAAGGGCCCACCGGTGGGTGCAACGTCATGACCGCGGCGCTCGCCCTACCCGTCGCGCACCACGCGCTGGTCGCGGCCGTGCCGTTCTTCATGCCCGCCGTCCTGATCGTCGTCGGCCTGCTGGTGCTCCGCATGCGGGAGCGAAAGCGCGATCATTCGGTCAATGAGTAATCGCACCCGCAAGCGCGCCCTGCTCGCCGCCGGGGTCACCGGCGCCGCGATCGGTGCGGGCGGCTGGCTGAACGCCCGCGCGATCAGGAAGGCGAGCGCCGAGCGCCGTGCCCGCAACGACCGCGGCCGCCCGGTCGACGTCGAGGGCGCCGCGGGCAACCGCATCGCCGCGCGCGTACACGGGCCGGACGGCGCGCCGACGCTCGTTCTCGTCCACTGCTGGACGGGAACCCAGGAGCTTTGGCACAAGCAGGTGGACGCGCTCGCAGGCGAGTTCCGCATCGTCACGTACGACCACCGGGGCCACGGGATCTCCGAGGACGCCCCCGACGGCGACTACTCCCTCGAAGCGTTCGCGGCCGACCTGGAGGCCGTGATCGACGCCACCGTGCCCGAGGGCGAGCGACCCCTGCTTGCCGGACACTCGATGGGCGCGATGACGATCGCCGCGTGGGCGGACGAGCTGCGCGAGCGCGCTTCCGAGCGCGCCCGCGGCGCCGCCCTCATGTCGACGGGCCTGGAGGCGCTCACGCGCTCGAGCGCGGTGATGCGCCAGCTCCCCGGGCCGTTCGACACGGTGCGCGGCCGTTTCACGGATCTCGCGCTCGAATCGCCCGTCTCGATCAAGGGCGTGCCGTTCCCCTCCATGCGGGCGGCCACGGCGTACGTGGCGCTGGGCCCCGACGCGCGCCCGGAGGACGTCGAGCTCACGGCGCGGATGGCGCTGGACTGCCGGACGCTCGCCCGCGCCAGAGCCGGGCGCGCGATGGCGCGAATGAAGCTCCTGCACGCGCTCGACGACCTGCGCATCCCGACGATCGTGATCGCGGGCGGCAAGGACCGGATGACGCCGATCGTCCACGCGGAGCGGATCGAACAGGCCCTCCCCCAGTCCCTCGGCTTGCGCGTTGCGCCAAACTGCGGGCACATGACCCCGCTCGAATGCCCCGACCTCGTCAACGACGCGCTGCGCGAGATGGCCGCGGCGGCGCTGGGCGAGTTCGAAGAGGCTGCGGCGTAGAACATGCGCTCGCGGCTGCGCCACCTCGCGATCGCGCTGGCGCTGCTCGCCGCTTGCACGCTCGCCCCGGCGTACGCCGAGGTCTACGAGTTCCCGGATCGGCGCGTGGTCGCGGGCGGCTCGTTCAGCCCGAAGCGGCTGCCCGCGAAGAAGGCGGCGCCGATCGCGCTGAAGGTGCAGTACAGCATCCGCATGAACGACGGGTCCTTCCCGCCGAACCTCGAGCGCATGGTCCTCGATTTCGATCGCGACGGGCGCATGGACATCCGCGGCCTGCCGCGCTGTCGCGAGCAGCGCATCGCGGACACCGGCCGCGCCGGCGCCCTGCGCGCGTGCAGGCGGGCCCTGGTGGGCCGCGGCACGGCGCGCGTGCTCGTCAACACCCCCACCGAACAGGCCGTGCCCGTCAACTCGCGGATCCTCGCGTTCAACGCCGGCCGGGTGGGCGGCGCGCGGACCGTGCTGCTGCACACGCGCCTCGCGCTTCCCGAGCCCACCACCGTGATCGGGCGCGTGCGCATCACCCGCGCACCCGGACGCCAGTACCGCGACCGCGCGATCCTGCTGATCCCCGAGCTCGCCGGCGGCGAGGCCTCGCTCGTCAAGTTCAAGCTCCAGTTCAAGCGCAAGTGGCGTCACCGGGGCAAGCGCCGCAGCTTCGTGAGCGCGCGCTGCTCGTGGGGCGCCCTGCAGGTGCGCGGCGGTCTGCATTGGGCGGGCGGCGACTACGCCCGCGGGCTCATCATCCGCAGCTGCCGGCAGCGGTAGCCGCCGCTGGTTCAGCCCACGCCACCGGAAATCGCCGACTACGGCTGAACGCCGGGCCCACCGCGACTTCGTGATTTCGTGGCATTACTCGTCAACATCACGAACTCGCGAGGCCGCGCGATTCGACTTCGCGATGGTGTGGGATCAACCAGCGAAATCGTGAAGTCGCGCGCGAGCTGGCGTTCGACCTAGGCCGCGGCCGCGGCGTCCGGGTCGGGCGCCCAGGATTCCGGGTGCTCGCGGTACCACTCGATGGTCCGCCGCAAGCCTTCCTCGAGGTCGACCGCCGGCTCCCAGCCGAGCACATCGCGGATCTTCGCGGGATCGACGTACTGGCGATCGATCTCGCCCTCGGGGTTCCCCGTGCCGCGGATGTCGGGCTCGACGCCCGTGCCCGCGAGCTGCGTGATCAGCTCGACGACGTCGCCGACCCGGTACGAGCGCCCGCCACCGGCGTTGAACGCCTCGCCGCGCACGTCGTCGCGGTGCAGGTTGTCGGCGATCGCCAGGTACGCGTTCGCGGCGTCCTCGACGTACAGGAAGTCACGCTCCGGCGAGCCGTCGGAGCGCAGCACCGGCGCCCGCCCGGAAAGCGCGGCGCTCACCGCCTCGGGGATCAGCCGCGAGAAGTTGAGGTCGCCCCCGCCGTAGATGTTCGCGAAACGGGTCACGGCGACGGGCACGCCGTAGGAGTGCCAGAAGCTGCGCGCGATGAGATCGGCCGCCGCCTTCGAGGCCTCGTAAGGCGCGGTCGGCTGCAGGGCGAAGTCCTCGCGGTAGGGCAGCTCGTCGTGGGCGCCGTAGGCCTTGTCCGACGACGCGAAGACGACCCGCTCCACGTCGTGCTCCCGGCAGGCCTGCAGGACGGTCCACGTGCCGCGCACGTTCGACTCGAAGCCCTGGATCGGCGAGGCCTGCACGGTCCCGACGATCGTCTCCGCGGCGAGGTGGAAGACCGAATCCACGTTGTTCTCCGCGATCGCCGCGGCGACCTCGGCCGCGTCGCACAGGTCGCCCTCCACCTGGATCAGCTCGTCCTCGATGCCGAGCATGCCGACCGCCGAGGGCTTCTCGGTGACCCGGCGGCGGTCGAACGAGACGACGCGCTCGCCGCGCTCGAGCAACGCCTTGGCAAGCCAGCCGCCCACGAAGCCGCGGGCCCCGGTGACGAGCGCCGTGCCCATCAGGCGGTCGCCCCCTCGCGGCGCTCACCGGCCGGCGCCCACACGCACCACGGCGCGTCGCCGGTCGCCCAGAGGTCGTTCAGCACGATCGCGTCCTTGTAGGTGTCCATGCACTCCCAGAAGCCGTCGTGGCGATAGGCCGCGAGCGAGCCGTCGGCCGCGGCGCGCTCAAGCGGCTCGCGCTCGAGCACGCTGTCCTCATCCAGGTAGTCGAGGAAGCTCGGCTCGCAGCAGAAGAACCCGCCGTTGATCCAGTAGTCCAGCCGCGGCTTCTCGCGGAAGCCCTCGATCCGATCCTCTTCGTCGATGAGCGCGATGCCCCACTGGCTGTAGGGGCGCACCACGGTCATCGTCGCGCTCGTCGCGCGCTCACGATGGAGATCGACGAGGGCGCCCAGGTCGATGTCGGCGACGCCGTCGGCGTAGGTCAGGCAGAACGTGCCCTCGCGCAGGCGATCGGCGGCGCGCGCCACGCGCCCGCCCGTCTGCGTGTCCTGACCCGTATCCACGCACTCCACCTCGATGCCGTCGGGCCACTCCTCATCGGCGACGAAGCGCTCGATCATCTCGCCGAGGTAGCCCGTCAGCAGAAAGAAGCGGCGGAAGCCCTGGGCGGAGTAGATCCGGATGACGTGCCAGACGATCGGCTTGCCGCCGATCTCCACGAGCGGCTTCGGGATGGCATGGGTCTGCTCCTGCAGGCGGGTGCCGCGCCCGCCGCAGAGGATGGCGACCGGGATATCGGCCCGCGAGCGGGCCTCAGGCGCCACCGGCCACGGCGGGCAGGATGGTCACCTCGTCGCCGTCATCGAGGGCAGTGTCCAGACCGTCCTGAAAGCGGATGTCCTCGCCCGATACGTAGACGTTCACGAAGCGGCGCAGGGTGCCGTCCTCGGTGATCCGCTCGCGGAGGCCGGCGTACTGCTCGAAGACTGCGTCGAGCGCCTCGCCGACGGTCGATCCCTCGACCTTGAGCTCCCCCTCGCCCCCGGTGGCCGCCCTTAGCTGGGCTGGAATCTTGACGGTGATGGCCATTGCGGGCGGGAATGCTAGTGCGCGACGCCCGCGCTGGTCGCAGTCGCGAACTCAGCGTCGAGCGCCTCGACGGTCGGGTCGATCTCGTGCATGTGGAAATCGGCGCGCGTGGCGTCGAGCGTCTTGAGCCCCTCGCCCGTGATGTAGGCGACGACGCGCTCGGAGCGGTCGATGTCGCCGCGCTCCGCCAGCTTCGCCAGCGTCGCGATCGTGACGCCGCCGGCCGTCTCCGTGAAGATGCCGGTCGTCTCGGCGAGCAGGCGGATCCCGGCGCGAATCTCGTCGTCGGTCACCGCGTCGATGCCGCCACCGGTGCGCCGCGCCAAATCGACCGCGTACGGGCCGTCGGCGGGGTTGCCGATCGCGAGGCTCTTGGCGATCGTGTCCGGGCGCTGCGGCTTGCAGACGTCCCAGCCCTCCTGGTACGCCGTCGCCACCGGGCTGCAGCCTGCGGCCTGCGCGCCGTTGAACTTGGGCAGCTCGCCCTCGACGAGCCCGAGCTCGAGCCACTCCTGCAGGCCCCGGCCGATCTTCGTGAAAAGCGAGCCGGACGCGATCGGCACGACCACCCGGTCGGGGAGCTTCCAGCCGAGCTGCTCGACGGTCTCGTAGGCGAGCGTCTTGGACCCCTCGGCGTAGTAGGGGCGCAGGTTGACGTTGACGAACGCCCACGGGCGCTCCTCGCAGAGCTGCGTGCAGAGCCGGTTCACGTCGTCGTAGTTGCCGCGCACCCCGACGAGCTTCGTGCCGTACACGCCGGTCGCGAGCAGCTTCTGCTCCTCCAGGTCCGCCGGCACGAACACGTAGGAGTCGAGCCCGCGCGCCGCGGCGTGGGCGGCGACCGAGTTCGCGAGGTTGCCCGTCGAGGCGCAGGCGACCGTCTCGAAGCCGAGCTCCTGGGCCTTGGAGACCGCGACGGCCACGACGCGGTCCTTGAACGAGTGCGTCGGGTTCGCCGCGTCGTTCTTCACCCAGAGCTCGCCGATCCCGAGACGCTCCGCGAGCCGGTCGGCGCGCACCAGCGGCGTCAGCCCCGGCTCGAGCGGATCGCGGGGGCGCTCCGCGAACGGGAGGAAGTCGGCGTAGCGCCACATGCCGGCGCTGCCCGCCTGGATCTTGCGCCGCAGCTCGTCGGCGTCGAGCGTCTGCGTCTCGTACGCCACCTCGAGCGGGCCGAAGCACTGCTCGCACACGTAGCGCGCCTCGAGCTCATAGCGGCTTCCACATTCCTTGCACTGAAGCGCCGTGGGGGCCATCTAACTGATCTCCATCTCCGATTTGTCCGCGTTACCTACGAAAAAGACCTCTGCGTTCGCGAGCAGAGGTCCCAAATCGGAAACTCCACTCACATCTTCCAGGCTTTCCACCTGCTGGAATTGGCACCTCTCCGTCGAGCTGGGCTCTTCGGTGGTTGCCGGGGCTTCATAGGGCCAGTCCCTCCACCCCTCTGGATGCAGTGGCTATGTGGCTGCGGAGTCTAACAATGCCCCCGGCCGCTTGTGAAGGGGTCGTTGCGCGCGCTTGCAGGGGGTATGCGGTGACGTACCCTTACGCCATGCCCGTGACGAGCGACAGGAGCAAGGCCGATGCCGAGCCTTCCCAAGCCGAGGCTGCGCCGGACGACGCGAGCTTCGTCGTCGCTCGCGTCCACGTCTGAGCCCACCGAGCGCCAGCCCCGGGTCGAGGTCATCAACGGGGAGGGCTTCCGCTGGGTGCACGTCGAGCGCCCGACGCAGGTCGAGGTCGCCTGGCTGCGCGAACACTTCGACTTCCACCCCCTGGCGCTCGAGGACGTGCTCTCGCGCAACCAGCGCCCGAAGATCGACGAGTACGACGACTACCTGTTCATCCTCCTCCACTTCCCCGTGTTCGACAGCCACGTCGGCCGCCTGAACGCGGGCGAGCTGGACGTCTTCGTCGGCCGCGACTACATCGTCACCATCCAGAACCAGCCCCTGCAGCCGGTGGAGTACCTCTTCGAGCGCTGCCGGCAGAAGGAGGAGCTGCGCGACCAGCTGTTCGCGCGCGGCTCGGGCCTCTTGCTCTACCGGATCATCGACGACGGCTTCGACTACTGCTTCCCGATGCTGCGCAAGATCGGCAACAAGCTGGACGCGCTCGAGGACGACATCTTCGAGGGCCGCGGTGAGAGCGTCGTGCGCGACATCTCGAACGTGAAGCAGGAGATCATCAACTTCCGCAAGGTCATCCGCCCGCAGCGGTCGGTGCTCCGCGACCTCGAGAACGTCAAGCACCGCTTCCTGCTGCCGCCGTCGGGCGAGGAGCTCGAGATCTACTTCGAGGACCTCGGCGACGCCCACGAGCGCATCTGGGACATGCTCGAGAACTACAAGGAGGTCGTCGAGGCGCTCGAGGACACGAACGAGTCGGTGATCTCCCACCGCGTGAACGACATCCTGCGCGTGCTCACCGCGATCAGCGTCATCGTCCTGCCGCTCACGCTCATCGCGAGCATCTTCGGCATGAACGTCGGATTGCCCGGCGGCGGCGACCCGCCCGAGGGCCCCACGGTCAGCTTCTGGGTGATCCTCGGGGTGATGATCGCCGGTCTCGTGGCGATGGTCGCCTACTTCCGCAAGCGCGGTTGGCTCTAGCCCGCTGAGCGTGGGCGCCGGCGCGCCACGGGCCAATAGGATCAGCGCCAGTGGCCAACCAACGCATCTGGGCGCCCTGGCGCCTCGCCTACGTGAAGGACGCATCCAAGGACTCAGAGCAGGAGTGCATCTTCTGCGCCAAGCCCGCCGCCGACGATGACGAGGCCAACCTCATCGTCCACCGGGGCGAGCGCTGCTTCGTGATCCTCAACCTCTTCCCGTACACGAACGGGCATTTGATGATCGCCCCGTACGAGCACATCGGCGCGATCCAGGAGATCCCACCCGAGACGACGGCCGAGATGATGGCCCTCGCCCAGCAGGCGATCACGCTGCTCGAGGAGGAGTACCGGCCGCACGGTTTCAACGTCGGCTTCAACCAGGGCCGCGTCGCCGGCGCCGGCGTGGAGCACCACATCCACATGCATGTCGTGCCCCGCTGGGGCGGCGACACCAACTTCATGCCGGTCCTTGCCGACACGCGCGTCATGCCGCAGACGCTCGACCAGACCTACGCGGCTCTCAAGGGGAAGTTCAAGTGAGCGATCCCCGGCGCGGCCGCCCCGGGACACGCTGATCAGGAGGGAAGCTTTGACCGTAAAGGCGGAGATCTTCAAGGCCTACGACGTCCGCGGCCTCTACGGCGAGGACATGGACGGCGAGACCGCGTACGCGATCGGCCGCGCGTTCGCGCGCGTGCTGGCGGGCCTGCGCGGAAAGCGTACGGAGGAGCTGCGCGTCGGGCTCGGGCGCGACATGCGCATCCAGGCGCCCGAGATGGCGGGCCGGCTGCGCGACGGGCTCGTCGACGAGGGCTGCGCCGTGACCGACGCGGGGATGGTGGGCACTGAGATGCTCTATTACCTCGTCGGCTCGCGAGACCTCGACGGCGGCGCGATGGTGACCGCGTCGCACAACCCGAAGGCCTACACCGGCGTGAAGCTCGTCCGCGAGGGCGCCCTCGCCCTCTCCGGCGACGCGGGCATCCAGGATGTCCGCCGCACCATTGAGGCGGGCCTGCCGGAGGCCCCGGGAGGCGGCTCCGCGGAGACGGTCGACATCTACGAGGAGTTCCAGGCGCACGCCCTGAAGACGATCGACCCGGCGAACGTGAAGCCGTTGCGGGTGGTCGTCGACGGCGGCAACGGCATGGCGGGCCCGATGGTGGGCCCGTTGCTCGAGCGCCTCGGCCTCGAGACGATCGAGACCTACTGGACGCCCGACGGCGAGTTCCCTGACCACGAGCCCAACCCGCTGCTGCCGGAGAACCGCGAGTTCATCATCGAGCGCGTCCGCGCGGAGGGCGCCGACCTCGGCATCGCCTGGGATGGCGACGCCGACCGCTGCTTCTTCATCGACGACGCGGGCGAGTTCGTGGACGGCGACTTCCTCACCGCGTTGCTCGCCAAGCACCTGCTGCGCCGCGAGCCCGGGGCGACGATTCTCTACGACGTCCGCGCCTCCCGAGCCGTCGCCGATACGGTCGCCGAACACGGAGGGACCGCAATCGTCAACCGCGTCGGCCACGCGTTCATGAAGGCCGCGATGCGCGAGCACGACGCGGCCTTCGCCGGCGAGGTGTCGGGGCACTACTACTTCCGCGACTTCTGGTGCGCGGACTCGGGCACGATCCCCGCGCTGCTCGTGCTCGAGCTCGTCTCCGTGGAGGGGCGCCCGCTCTCCGAGCTGGTCGGCGAGTTCCGCAGTCGCTACTTCATCTCGGGCGAGATCAACTCCGAGGTCGCCGATCAGGAGGCCAAGATGAAGGAGATCGCCGAGCTCCACCCCGACGCCGAGGTGAGCTGGCTCGACGGCGTCTCGGTGGACTACCCCGACTGGCACTTCAACGTCCGGCCGTCGAACACCGAGCCGCTCCTGCGTCTCAACCTCGAGTCGCTCGTCTCGCGCGAGGACATGGAACGCAAGCGCGACGAGGTGCTCGCGCTCATCCGCTCCTAGGAACCCGTGGACGGGTCCGCCGATCCCGCCGCGGCGCTCGAGCGGGCGCGCGCGGCCGGGTTCGTCCAGCTGCGGATCCCGACCCCCTTCGCGGTCGGTCGCGTCAACTGCTGGCTCGTCGAGACCGAGCCGCTGACCCTGATCGACACGGGCCCCAACTCGGGCAAGGCGCTCGACGAGCTTGAGCGCCAGCTCGCCGACGCGGGGCACGAGATCGCCGAGCTCGGCCTGATCGTGATCACCCACCAGCACGTCGATCACACAGGGCTCGCCGAGATCATCGCCGAGCGCTCCGGCGCGCAGGTCGCCGCGCTAGGCGCCGCGGCGCGCCGCCTCGCCAACTACGCGGAGGACGCCGAGCTCGAGGACCGCTTCGCCGGCGAGCTCATGCTGCGGCACGGGGTGCCCGCCGAGGTGGTGACCGCGCTGCAGTCGGTCTCGCAGAGCTTTCGCGCCTGGGGCTCGCACGTCACGGTCACACGCCCGCTCGCCGACGGCGAGCGCCTCGAGCTGGGCGACCGGAGTTGGGAGGTCCAGCACCGGCCGGGGCACAGCCCCTCGGACACGCTGTTCTGGGATGCTGAGCGGAAGCTGCTCGTCGCGGGCGATCACCTGCTCGCGCACATCTCCTCCAACCCGCTCCTCTCCCGCCCGCTCGACGGCTCGCCCGGCCGCACGCAGGCGCTCGTCAGCTACCTGGGCTCGCTCGCGCGCACGCGGGAGTTGCCGGCTGAGCTCGTCCTGACCGGCCACGGCGAACCGATCACCGACCACGTCGCCCTGATCGACGCGCGCTTCGCGGCAACCGAGCGGCGCAAGGAGAAGATCCTCGCGATCGTGCGCGAGCGCCCCCGCAGCGCGCACGAGATCGCGCAGGAGATCTGGGGCAACGTGGCCGTGACGCAGGCCTTCCTGACGCTCTCCGAGGTCATCGGCCACCTCGACCTGCTCGCGCGCGAGGACGCCGTGCGCGAGGTAGATGAGGGCGGGCGCTCCCTGTACGAGGCGATCTGAACGCAGCGGGCTTGGTGCCAGCGGTAGCATCGCCGAGGTGAGCGGCCCCCCGATCGCTGCGCGCGAACAGCCCAGCAGCGCCGAGAACGGCGCCCCCATGAGAGCTCGTCCGCAGAAGAAGCGGATGCTGATCATCGTCAACCCCTACGCGACGACGGTCTCGGATCGCCTCAAGAGCCTCGTCGTGTACGCGCTGCAGGGCCGCTATCGGGTCGAGGCGATCTCGACGGAGGCCCGCAACCACGCGACGGAGATCGGTCGCGAGGCGCGCGATGACGGCTACGACGTGGTCGTCGCCTTCGGCGGCGACGGCACGCTCAACGAGGTAGCCAACGGCCTCGCCGGCTCGGACGTGCCCGTCAGCATCCTCCCGGGCGGCTCGACGAACGTCGTCGCGCGCACGCTCGGCATCCCCAACGACGTCGTGGACGCCACCGAGCACTTGCTGGGGCTGGCCGACGACTTCCGCCCGCGCTCGATCGACCTGGGGATTGCGAGCGGCCGCCGCTTCCTGTTCGCCTGCGGCGCCGGCCTCGACGCGATGGTGGTCAAGCGCGTGGACTCGCATCCCCGGCTCAAGGCCCGTCTGGGCGAGTGGTACTACACGTGGGCGGCCGTTGCCGGGTTCAACCGGCACTACCTGCTGGGCTCGCCCGCCAGGCTGCGCTTGCGCAGCGAGGGCGGCGAGTCCGAGGGGATCACCACGGTCGTGCAGAACTCCGACCCGTTCACCTACTTCGGGGACCGCCCCGTGCGCATCGCCGAGCACGCCGCCCTCGACAACGGCACGATCTCGGTGGCGATGCTCAAGCGCGCCGCGTTGCGCGACATGCCGACCGTGATGGCGCGCTGCCTTTGGGACCGGCTCCCCGCCCCGAACCACCGGCAGATCGACGCCTTCGAAGGGATCACGAGCGCCCGTGTGGAGTCGATCTCAACCAACGCGCGCGGCGAGGTCGTGCTCTTCCCCGTCCAGGTCGACGGCGACTACATCGGCGACCACGAGACGCTCGACCTCGGGGTCGATCCCGCCGCGCTGCGCATCGTCGCGTAGGACGCGCCCGGCCCGAAACGCGAGCGGCGAGCGCCGCCCGCATCGGGCAACGC
>CBFGWL010000019.1:0-39040 GCA_965652565.1 uncultured bacterium | reverse complement strand
TTCGCGTGCTCCTCGATGAAGCGCACGCCGGCGTTGACGAAGAACGAGATGCGGCCGAAGACCCGCGGGAAGTCCTCGTCGGCGACCTGGCCGCGTGCCTTGACCTCGTCGAGGACGGCGATCGCGGTGGAGAGGGCGTAGGCGATCTCCTGAACGGGGGTCGCGCCCGCCTCCTGCAGGTGGTAGCTGCAGACGTTGATCGGGTTCCACTTCGGGATCTCGTTCACGGTGAACGCCACGGTGTCGGCGATCAGCCGCATCGAGGGCCCGGGCGGGAACGCGTAGGTGCCGCGCGAGAGGTACTCCTTGATGATGTCGTTCTGGGTCGTGCCCTGCAGCTTCGCGAGCGGCACGCCCGTCTCCTCGGCGACCGTCGCGTAGAGCCCGAGCAGCCAGGCCGCGGTCGCGTTGATCGTCATCGAGGTGTTCATCTCGCCGAGGGGGATCTCGTCGAGGAGCGCGTGCATGTCGCCCTTGTGGGCGATCGAGACGCCGACCTTGCCGACCTCGCCCCGGGCGAGGAGGTGGTCGGGGTCGTAGCCGGTCTGGGTGGGAAGATCGAACGCGATGGAGAGGCCGGTCTGGCCCTTCGCGAGGTTGCGCCGGTAAAGCTCGTTCGAACGTCGGGCGTCGGAATGGCCGGCGTACGTGCGGATCACCCAGGGGCGATCGGGCTCCGGCAGACGGTGCTCGGTCATGCGTAGATTCTATGTTCAAAGGGCCCTTGGCGACCCCCATTGACACCAAGCACCTCGGCAACGACGGGGTGATCTGCGCCTGGGAGGTGGAGCCCGGCGTGATCGTCGATCCCGGGCCCGCGTCGTCGGTCGAGACGATGCTGGAGGGCGTGCAAGCGGAGCCGCGTGTGCTCCTGCTTACGCACATCCACCTCGACCACGCGGGCGCGGCCGGCGTGCTCGCGCGGCGGTTCCCCGACCTGCACGTGTACGTCCACGAGGTCGGCGCGCCGCACGTGATCGACCCGGCGCGGCTGCTCGCCAGCGCGAGCCGGCTCTACGGCGACGACATGGAGCGGCTCTGGGGCGAGGTCGCGCCCGTGCCCGCCGAGCGGGTCACCGCGCTGCGGGGCGGGGAGGTGGTCGAGGGCTGTCGCGTCGAATACGCGCCCGGGCACGCCTCGCACCACGTCGTCTACCTCCATCGCGAGAGCGGCGACGCGTTCGTCGGCGACGTGGCGGGCGTGCGCGTGCCGGGGGCGGACCTCACGCTCGCCCCGACCCCGCCGCCCGATATCGATATCGAGGCGTGGCTGGAGAGCCTGCAGCGCGTCGCAGCGCTCGAGCCCAGGCGGCTCTGCCTCACCCACTTCGGCGCGATCGACGCGCCCGCGGAGCAGCTCGCCGCGGTGGAGCGCTGGCTCGCGGAGGCCGGGCGGCGCTCGGCGGACGGCGATCGTGAGGCGTTCGAGGTGTGGGTGCAGGCCCAGTTCCAGGGGGTGGACGGCGACGCCGCGGTGCGCCTGCGGCAGGCGATGCCTCCCGAGCAGCTCTGGCTCGGCCTGGAGCGTTACTGGCGCAAGCGCCGCGAGCGGGCCGCCTGAGCAGCGACGGATCGCTTGCGGGGACCGCAGCTTTTGGCGGCGCGCCGTGTCTTTGTGTCTAGGCTGAAGCACATGCGATCGATCCGAAAGAGGACAGGCGCGCTGGCAGCAGCGCTGGCGCTGTGCGCCGCGATGGTCGCGGCGGGAGTCGCCTTCGGGACCGTCACGGTCTACCAGCAGTCGTTCAACGGGAAGGCCTCCGTGCGCGCGATGAAGCAGGTCTCCGGCGGGAAGCGCTGCTCGAAGGGCCATCGCGAGAAGGCGCGCGCAATGCGCGTCGTCCTGCACCGGCGCGACGTGCTGTGCTCCTACAGCCCGCCGGTGATCGCCGACAGCGCGGTGCCCGATCACGAGATCAGCGTCACCGCGCGCATCCTCAAGAAGCAGACGCCGCGCGCGCTGCGCAAGCCCTCGTACGTGGCCCTGCGGCTGCGGCTCGCGAAGGGGTCGCGCTACGAGCTGCAGGTCTTCCCGCACTCCGGTCGCTACCGGCTGCTGCGCACCCCGTCCGGCGGAGGAAGCGAGTTCCCCGCCGTCGGTCAGAGCGACGCCATCAAGGGAATCGGCGGGAAGAACCTGTTGCGACTGCGGGCGTTCGGGGCGAAGATCGCGGCGTTCGTCAACAACGAGCGCGTGGCGGTGGCGACCGACACCGAGCCCGGGCAGGTCAAGGGCCGCAAGATGTCCTTCGGATTGGGTAGTCAGAGGAATGCCAAGAAGGGCCCGGCGGCGACGTTCGACAACCTCCGGGTCCGCGTTCCAAATCCCTGAGCCGAGCGCCGGGATCCCGGCCGAGGCAGCGAGGTAAACCGTGTCCACGGAGACGATCGAACGCCCACGCGTCGCGGGCCCGGGATCGGGCGTCGGCGGCAACTGGCAGGTGATCGTGCTCAACGACGACCACAACACCTTCGATCACGTCGCCAAGACGCTCGCGCGCGTGATCCCCGGGGTCGACGTCGCGCGTGGGTACGCGTTCGCCGACGAGATCCACAACAACGGGCAGGCAGTGGTCTGGACGGGGCCGAAGGAGCCCGCGGAGCTCTACTGGGAGCAGCTCAAGGCGGCCGGTCTCACCATGGCGCCGCTCGAGCAGCACTAGCGGCGCCGCCCGAGCGGCCCTGGGCCGTGGGTGCCCCGAGCCGGCCGGGCGGCGCCGGTCTACGTGGAGCGTGCGGGCAGGGTCGCCAGCCTGCCGCTGGCGCCCGACGGCGCGCCCGGCAGGCTCGCGCGCGCCCGTCCGCGGCGGAAGGCCGCGCTGCGGCGCTCGCGCGCGCGGATCTGCTCGGCGCGCAGCTCGAGCAGCGCGCGCAGCTCGCCCGTGCGGCTGAACGGGTCGGCGATCGTCTCGCCGCCGAGCAGCGGGGTCGCGGCCAGCAGCCTGCCCTCGACCTCGATGCCGAGCAGCGGGCCCTCGGGGACGTGGGCGGAGTCGAGCTCCGCGAGGCGCTGCACGGCGGGGAGGTCGGCGTCCTCCAGGCGACGGATCGTGATTCCCGCGAGCGGGGCTTCGGGGATGGGTTTCGTGGTCATGGTCACCTCCAATGAGTAGACGCTCGCGGGCTCGCGGGCGTGACATGACCGAGGATCCCGTCGCCCAGTGATTAGCGCAACATGAATGCTTGAGGCCCGTGATAAGTTGGGCTTATGCTCGACGTGAGGCGCCTACGCATCCTGCGCGAGGTCGCCTCGCGCGGCTCCTTCTCGGCCGCGGCGGAGGCGCTGTACCTCTCCCAGTCGGCCGTCAGTCAGCAGGTCGCGACGCTCGAGCGCGAGGTCGGGATGACTCTGCTCGAGCGCACACGCGAGGGCCCCAAGCTCACGCCGGCGGGCGAGGTTCTCGTCTTCCATGCGAACGCCGCGATCGCGCGCCTGGAGCAGGCCGAGCGGGAGCTGGCGGCGATCGCGGGCCTGGAGGGCGGGGAGCTGCGGCTGGCGAGCTTCCCGAGCGCGAGCGCGACCCTGCTCACGCAGGCCGTCTCGGAGTTCGTGAAGCGCTACCCGCGGGTGAGGCTCAGCGTCTCGGAGGCGGAGCCCGAGGAATCGGTGCCCCAGATCAGAGCGGGCGAGCTGGACCTGGCGCTCACGTTCGACTACCCGAGCGTGCCGGCGACCGACGAGCCCGACATCGAGAGCACGCTGCTGATGACCGAGTCGATGTACGTGGCGCTGCCGAAGAACCATCCGCTCGCCGAAGAGGAGAAGGTCGACCTGGCCGCGCTGCGCGAAGAGGCGTGGCTGTGCGGCGTCGCGGCCAGCACGTGCGGCGAGGCGATCCTGGAGGCGTGCCGGGCCGCGGGCTTCGAGCCGCGCATCGCCTTCCAGTCCGACGACTACCACGTGCTTCAGGGGTTCGTCGCCGCGAACCTGGGCGTCACGCTGCTGCCGGACCTCGCGCTGCCGACGCTGCGCGATGACATCGTCGTGCGGCCCACCGACCCGCCCGCCGCCGTGCGGCGCGTGTGGGCGACCACGCGCCCCGAGGGCGCGCGCTCCGCGGCGACCGACGCGATGCGCGAGATCCTCGCCGAGGTGGGCGAGGCGTTCGCGCGTGAGCAGCGCGGTTTGGTCCCGGCCGCGTAGCGGCGGTACGATCGCGGCAATGGGCGCGCCCGATACAGCTGAGGGTCTCAACCCGGTCGGCTTGGGTGAGCTCGCCGAACGCGCCGCGGAGGGGCCGGTGGTCATGCTCAACCTCCTCGACTTCAAGCACGACGGCGGCGCCGAGCGCTACGCGGAGTACGCGCAGGCCGTGGCCCCACTGCTCGAGCGCGTCGGCGGCCGGGTCTTGTTCTCGGGGTCGGGCTGCACGCCGCTGATCGGGCCCAGCAAGTGGGACCTCGTGGCGCTGGTCGAGTACCCCTCGCGCCAGGCCTTCCTCGACATGGTCGGCTCCGAGGAGTACCGGGCGATCGCACACCTGCGCACGGAGGCGCTGGAGCGCTCGCAGTTGGTGCCGCTCGATCCCACCGACGTCGCGCTGGCCGGTTAGCCGGGTGGATACGGGCGCTCCGCGCGCCTTCAGTTCATGAACTCGATCGTCCAGGTGAGGACGGTCGCGAACGCGACCCACAACGCGTAGGGCACGAGCAGCAGCGCTCCGACGCGCGCCAGCGGCGCCGAGCGCGCGATCAGGGCCAGGGTGGTGGCCAGCAGAAACAGGATCTCGATGCCGGCTCCCAGCGGGCTTTCGGCCTGAAAGAAGATGAAGGTCCACGCGAGATTCAGGACGAGGTTCGCGGTCCAGAGGGCGATGAGCGTCCGGCGCGCGTCGCCCTCGGCGCGCGAAACGCAGATCGTGATCGAAGCGGCGATCAGCGCGTAGAGCGTCGTCCAGACGATCCCGAACGTGGCGCCGCCCGGCTGGAACGACGGCCGGTCGAGGCTCTCGTACCACGACGAGTCGGTATCGGTCGCCTGGCTGCCGATCAGCGAGACGGCGACGACGGCCGCCACGGCGACGGCGGCAACCCGCCAGTCGATGGCGCCCGGGCGCCGTTCGGTCGTGGCCGTAGTCATGGCCCCGGGTTACCCGCCGGCGGGCGCGCTAGCCGCGCGCGCCGGCGCGACTTCGCGATCTTGACGAGTAATCCCACAGGATCGCGAAGTCGCGAACCGCGATTTCGCGACTTCGACATCTTGTCGGTTGATCCAACGAAATCGCGAAGTCGCGGCGCCGCGGCCGGGCTTGCCTACGCGTCATCGGGCCGCGCGCGGCGGCGTATCCCGCCTGCCGGCGTGCGCCGAGGCCTACGAGCGCTCGAGGACGGCCTCGGCGGCCAAGGAGTGCCAGCTCGGCAGGACGGGCTTGTGGAAGAGCGAGAAGGCTTCCTGGCGGATCGCTGAGATCTCGTCGGAGGCCCAGTACGCCTCGAAGTCGTCCTTGTTCTCCCAGACGGAGACCTGGCGGAAGTGGAGCGGGTCGTCGATGTCGCGCGTCATGTAGCAGGCGCTCGCGCCGGCGGCCAGGGCGCGGTCGAGCGCCGGGCGCCACGCCTCGAGGAAGCGGTCGGCGCGGAACGGAATGACGTGCCAGTCGATGTAGTTGACGTGCATCGCGCGCGCATCCTATCCGCTGACGAGGCGAGCGCCGCCTCCCGGGGCCGGGACGGCGGCCGCTCGCCCGCGGACCGGTTCGCTCAAGCGCCCACCTCGGCCCAGATCGCGCCGGGGCCGTCCTCGTGCTTGCCCTCGTCCTGGCTGGTCGCGCCGGCGAGGATCGCGATCTTGCCGAGGTGCTTGTTCTCGTGCAGGAGCTGGTGCGCCTCCGGCACGCCCTCGAAGCCCATCGCCTTCCAGAGCACGGGGCGGACCTTGCCCTCGGCCATGAGCGCGTTGGCCTGCTGGCACTCGTACGCGTTCGCGAAGTGCGAGCCGAGGATCTCCTTCTGGCGCATCCACAGGTAGCGCACGTCGAAGTCGAGGTTGTACCCCGACGTCGCGCCGCAGATCACGACCTTGCCGAAGGGCTTGACCGTGAAGACCGAGGTGGGGAAGGTGGCCTTGCCGACGTGCTCGAAGACGATGTCGGGCGCGTCGCCGAGGATCTCCTTGACCCGCTTGGCGAAGGCGCGCGAGACCTTGAAGCGCTCCTTCTCCTCGTCGGGCGATTCGTCGCCGCGGCGCATCATGCCCGCGAACTCGTTGCGGTCGATGTAGTCGACGGCGCCAAGTTGCTTGACGAGCTCGCCCTTCTCCGCGGAGGAGACCACGCCCACGGCGTTCGCGCCGGCCGCCTTGCACAGTTGGGTCGCGAACACGCCGAGCCCGCCGGCGGCGCCCCAGATGAGGACGTTGTGACCGGCCTGGAGCTTGGCGCGGTTCATCAGCATCCGGTAGGCGGTGAAGTACGTGAGCCCGTAGGCCGAGGACTCGACCCACGAGAGGTTGCGGGGCTTCGGCAGGAGCTGCTGCGCCTGCACCTTCGTGAACTGCGCGAACGACCCCCAAGTCGTCTCGTAGCCCCAGATGCGCTGGCTCGGGGCCGCGAGCGGGTCCAGCCCGTGGACCTCGACGTCCTCGTAGGAGGCCTGGTTGCAGTGGATCACGACCTCGTCCCCGGGCTTCCAGCGGGTGACGCCCTCGCCGACCTTCCAGACGATCCCCGAGGCGTCCGAACCGCCGATGTGGTGCCCGAACTCGGGATGGTCGCCGTAGCCGAAGACCGACACGGGCTTGCCGAGCGCCGCCCAGACGTTGTTGAAGTTCACGCCCGCGGCCATCACGCGGACGATCACCTCGAAGGCTCCCGGCTCGGGGACCTCGATCTCCTCGAGCTGAAACGCGTCCGTCGGCTGTCCCTCGCGCTCCGGACGGATCACCCACGCCGGCATGGTCGGCGGGAGGGTTCCAGGCTCGACGTCGAGCCTGGCGATGTCGGTTACATCAGTTGCCACGGTGCTCCTCTCTCGTCGTGGAAGCGCGGATCCTAACCCCGTTCGCGCCGCATCACGTCAGGTTCCCGTCCGGCGCGAGGTCTACCTTCGAAGATCGTTGCCCCGAGGGGAGGCGACGTCAGATTCCCCTCGTTCGCGACGACCCAAACGCCATGGAAGCATCCGAACGCCCACAGCTCACCTTCACCGAAACCGCCGCAAACGGCACGGTTCGCGCGCTCGACGACCGGATCGTCATCGAGTCGCTCACCGTCGACGATGAGCGCGCCGCGCACCTGGTCCGCGAGCGCCAGCAGGCCGGCAAGCCGGCGGCTGACACCGTGCGAAAGGCGATCGAGATCGGCGCTCGGGTGCTCGACAGCGAGGAGACCGCCGCCAACGTCGACTACGTGCGGCGCGAGCTCGAGGCCGGGCTCGGCGAGCTCGAGAAGCGCCTCGGCGGCACGCTCGACGAGGGTGCGGAGGCGCTCGCCGAGCAGCTCGCCACGACCTTCGGCATCGAGCGCAGCGACTCGGTGCAGGCCCAGATCAAGGAGATCATCGCCGCCGAGACGCGCCAGCACCGCGAGCAGCTCCTGCAGGCGCTCACGGCCGAGGATCCCTCAAACCCGCTGGTCGGGATGCAGATCCGCATCGGCAAGAAGCTTCTCGAGGTGGAGGAGCGCCACCGCAGCGAGGTCGAGAAGCTGCGCGCGGCGCACGCCAACGAGTCGCGGGCGATGCAGCAGCGCGTAGCCGAGATGAACGAGAAGCTCGCCCGCGTGCTCGAGCGCCAAGAGGCCGACGAGCGCGTCGCCGAGGAGGCCGAGCGGGGGACCGCGAAGGGCCGCAGCTTCGAGGAGCTCGTGCACGCGACGATCGAGGAGATCGCAGCGGGGCACGGCGACGCTGCGCACCACACCGGCGACGCGACGAGCGAGGCGGGCGGGAAGAAGGGCGACACGGTCGTCGAGATCGGCGGCGCCCTCGGCGCGCCCCTGGCGACGGTCGTCTTCGAGGCGAAGAACAAGAAGCTCTCGCGCAACGATGCGTGGTCGGAGCTCAACGGCTGCATGGCCGAGCGCGACGCCGCCTACGCGGTGCTCGTGGTCGCCGGTGAGGACAAGGTGCCCTCGGGGCTCGACGAGCTCACCGAGTACCAGGGCAACAAGATCATCGCGGTGCTCGACCGCGAGGATCCCGATCCGCTCGCGGTGCGCCTGGTCTACCGGTACGTGCGGGCCCGCGTGCTCGCGGCTGCCGCGGAGACCCTCGAGGTCGACGCCGCGGGCGTGCGCGACGCGGCCGAGGAGGCCAACGCGACGCTCAAGCGCGCGAACCGGATCCGCAAGTCGCTCACCGGGGTCACCAAGAGCGCGGACGTCGCGCGCGAGGAACTCGACTCGATGGTGGGCGACGTGGAGCGCTGCCTCGCGCGTATCGAATCGCTCGTCGCGGCCGCCGCGCAGGCTGAGGACGCGGGGTAGCGTCCGCGCCGGCCGGCGGCTCCGCTAGGGCAGGAGCAGGTCGCTCGACGAGCTCGGCCGCGGCGGGCCGATGCGCAGGCGGGCCGTCCGCGCGGTGGCGGGCTCGGCCGAAACCTCGTAGATGCCCTCGTCCAGTTGGGCCTTGAGGCTGCCGGTGCCTCCGGCGGGGACCTCGGTGCCGGGCGGCGTGGTGGGTCCGGCGAGCTCGAACTGCGCGGCCTCGTCGGTCTGGTTGGAGACCGTGATCTCCACGACTCCGGCGCCGACCTTGCTGGGCGAGACGAGCAGGCCGCGCTTCGTGATCGCGGCGCTCACGTCAACGGGCGCGGCGGGGCGCGGCTCGTTCGCGAAGTCGTCGTCACCGCCGCACGCGGCCATGCCGGTGCAGGCGAGGGCTGCCAACGCCACAAGGACGCGGCGCCGCGCGCCGATGACGGCCTCCCGGAACCTCATGCCGACGGGAAGCCTAAGCGCCTGCGCTCTCCGACGCGCCGGACGCGTCGGTGAAGGGCAGCTCGACGACCGTCGCCTCCGTGCCGTCGCCAACCTCGACGACGGCCCCTGGTTCGGCTTCGCGCCGCAGGATCGCCAGCGCGATGTGCCCGTGCGCCGGTGAGAGCGCCGCCGTGCCGATCGCGCCGAGCTCGCGATCCCCGAGCCTGACCGGGTCGCCCGGGGCTGCGGGCGCGCTCAAACGCAGCCCCCGTAGATGACGGTTCGGTTTGCCCTTGTAGTGCAGCCGGGCGACGGTCTCCTGCCCGATGTAGCAACCCTTCGTGAAGCTCACCGCGCGCTCGTTGATCCCGGCTTCCTGCGGGATCGTCTTCGTCGTCATCTCCCGGCCGAACCGGGGGCGCCCCGCTTCGACGCGCAGGATCTCCAGCGCCTCCTCCTCGGCGCGCTGCACGCCGCGCTCGGCGAGCGCCGCCAGGAGTCCGTCGACGTCGTCCGCGCCGCAGACCAGATCGATCCCGAGGTCGGTACGCACCGCGCGCGCTTCGACGTCGCCCACGCGCGCGGGGGAGTGGGCGTGCTCGGCGGGCAGCGGGTCGATGCCGGTCAGCTCGAACGCGGCCGGTCCGGCCACGGAGACGAGCGCGAGTTCACCGGAGCGGTCGGCGACGTCCACCTCGCGGCCGATCGAGTACATCTGCAGGTGCCCGAGCACGGCCTCACGGCCGATCTCCTCGAGGAGCAGCAGCACGTCGTCCGCGGCGAGGCGCAGGGCCCGCATGTCCGAGCGCATGTGCCCCTTGCGATCCAGCAGCGCGGCGTAGGCGCCCTCGCCGTCGCCCAGCGCCTCCACGTCCTGTGTGACCTGGCTGTGGAGGTACTCGACCGCGTCCGCGCCACGCACCGCGATCGCCGCGAACCCGGAGCGGGGGACGGCGCCGGCCTCTTCGCGCAGGAGGCGGTACTGCCCATCGATCTCGATCGTGCCCGCGCTGCTCATGGGAACCGATTCTAAGGGTCCGCTTGCGTAGAAATTTTGATGTGCCAAAATCGCGGTTATGGAGGATCTAAATTCCGCGCAGCGCGAGGCGCTCAAGGTGAGTCGCAGGCGCCTGCTGGCGGGCGGCCTGGCAGCTGGGCCCGCGCTGGCGCTGCTGCACGAGGCGATTCCGCACCAGGGTCTCCACAACGCCCTCGGCGGCGGTCACGACGCGCGCGCCCAAGCGGAGGGCGGCGCGCATCACGGCGGCGGGGTCCCGAACCACGCCGACGGCGCGGGCCACGCCGGCCCGACCTTCAGGGCGGACCGTCAGGTCGACCATGCCGCCAACGGCTTTCACCCCACGGAGATCCTGCGCGACTTCGACTACGGCAAGACGCGCCGCCTGGCGAGCGGGCGCGTGCTGCGCGAGTGGGAGGTAATCGCGCTCGACAAGGAGATCGAGGTCGCGCCGGGCGTCAAGTTCCCGGCTTGGACCTTCAACGGCCGGATCCCAGGACCGACGCTGCGCTGTCGCGAGGGCGAACGCTTGCGGGTCCGCTTCCACAACAGCTCGGCCCACCCGCACACGATGCACTTCCACGGGATCCACCCGGCCGAGATGGACGGCATCCCGGGCCTGGGGGCCGGGATCATCGAGCCGGGCAAGTCGACCGTGTACGAGTTCGAGGCGGAGCCGTTCGGCCTGCACCTCTACCACTGCCACGTCGCGCCGCTGGCCGAGCACATCGCGCGCGGCATGTACGGCACGTTCGTGATCGACCCGAAGCAGGGGCGCCCGGACGCGGACGAGCTGGTCATGGTCCAGCACGGCTACAACACGACCTTCGACGCCGAGGGCAACCAGCTCTACGCGGTCAACGGGATCCCGTTCCACTACATGCATGAGCCGGTGCGGGTGAAGCGGGACGAGCTCGTGAGGATCTACCTGGTCAACACGCTCGAGTACGACCCGATCAACTCGTTCCACATCCACGGGAACTTCTTCCACTACTACCCGACGGGCACGTCGCTGCAGCCGACGGAGTTCACCGACACGGTGATCCAGGGCCAGGCGCAGCGCGGCATCTGCGAGCTGCGCTTCCCGTACGCGGGGCCGTTCATGTTCCACGCGCACAAGACCGAGTTCGCCGACCTCGGCTGGATGGGGTTCTTCGAGGTGGAGGACTGATGGAGGCGCGCGCCGAGCGCGCCGGCCGCTCGCCGTTCGCGCGCCTGCCCCTCTGGGCGCTCACGGCCTCGGTCGTGGCGCTGATCGCGATCGTGCTGGGCGCGATCGCGCTCGTCGGTGGCGACACGCTGCCCGAGCGCTTGGGGCCGCCCGTCGAGGAGATCGCGGTCGAGCGCACGGAGCTCGAGCCGAACCGGATCAACCTCACGCTCCGCAACACCGGCCCCGATCCCGTGCGCATCGCGCAGGTCTTCGTCAACGACGCCTTCGTCGACTTCACCGGCGGCGAGCGCGCGATCGGCCGGCTGGGCGGCGACACCCTCAGCCTCGTCTACCCGTGGCAGGAGGGCCAGCCCTACCTGGTCTCGATGATCACCGAGACCGGCGTCGTGATCGAGCACGAGATCGCGGCCGCGGTGGAGACGCCGCAGGCCGACGGCGACCTCTTCGCCTTGATGGTACTGCTCGGCCTGTACGTCGGCGTGATTCCCGTCGCGCTCGGCATGCTGCTCCTGCCGGCGATGCGGCGCTTCCGCGAGCGCTGGATCCGCATCGTCTTGGCGGTGACCGTGGGCCTGCTGGCGTTCCTCGGGGTCGACGCGACGCTCGAGGGCCTCGATTTGGCGGCGAGCTCCGGCGGGGCTTTCGGCGGCGCCGAGTTGGTGGCCTTGGGCGCGATCCTCGCCTACCTGATCCTGGCGGCGGTCGACGGCTTCCTTCGCGAACGCCGCGAGGCCGCCGGGCCGGACGCGGGCGGCTTCCGCCTCGCGCTCATGATCGCCGTGGGCATCGGCCTGCACAACATGGGGGAGGGGCTCGCGATCGGCTCGGCCTATGCGATCGGCGAGCTCGCGCTCGGCGCCGCGCTCGTCGTGGGCTTCGCGATCCACAACACGACCGAGGGCTTCGCGATCGTCGCCCCGCTGACGCGGTCCCGGCCGCGGCTGCGGCGCCTCGCGCTCCTCGGCCTGATCGCCGGGACGCCCGCGATCGCCGGGGCGCTGGTCGGCGCCTCGGTCACAAACGCCGAGCTGTCCGCCATGCTCCTCGGCGTGGGCGTCGGGGCGATCGTGCAGGTCATCGTGCAGATCGCCCCGTCGATCCGCGGCGCGGGCGGCCGCCTGCTCGACGCCGGCACGGCGACCGCGATCGCGGTCGGTGCGCTCGTCTTCTACTTGACCGGGCTATTGATTTCGGTGTAGGACGCGATGGCTCACTCCGGATTCAGACGAGACCCCGCCGCGGCGAACACCGAAGCGGTCGAGGACTACGCGAAGGCGCTCCTCGCGCTCGAGGAACGCGAGCAGGGACCCGTTTCGACGTCGGCGCTCGCCGAGCGGTTGGGCGTCTCGCCGGGATCGGTGACCGCGATGCTCAAGCGCATGGCGGAGATGGAGCTCGTCGAGCACGTGCCCTACCGCGGGGCGCGGCTCACCCCGGCGGGAAAGCGCGTCGGGCTCGAGGTCACCCGTCACCACCGGCTACTGGAGGCGTATCTGTCCGAGGTCCTCGGCATGCCCTGGGACCGCGTGCACGACGAGGCCGAGGTGCTCGAGCACTACATCTCCGAGGAGCTCGAGGAGCGCATCGCGCAGGCGCTCGGCCACCCCGAACGGGACCCACACGGCGATCCGATCCCCGACCGGGACCTGGCGGTGGCGACGCAGGTCGGTAAGCCGCTGGCCGAGCTCGACGCGGGACGGCGCGGCACGTTCGAGCGGGTCTCCGACTCCGACCCGGAGATGCTGCGGTTCCTGGCCGAGCGCGGCATCCTGCCGGGCGC
The DNA here is from genome assembly GCA_965652565.1 of uncultured bacterium. Taxonomy (GTDB): domain Bacteria; phylum Actinomycetota; class Thermoleophilia; order Solirubrobacterales; family 70-9; genus RSA11. The sequence continues at coordinate 26,210 of CBFGWL010000019.1, read as the reverse complement.
CCGCCTCGTCGTGGGCGAGCGCGAGCCGTTCGGCGGCTCGGTTTCGATCGAGGTGGAGGGCACCGATCACACCATCGGCGCCGAGCTCGCCCAGCGAATGCTGATCGCCGTCAACTAGGCTCTCGGGCGATGAGCCTCGCCGAGCAGTTCGAAGAGATCGTGGAGTCGCTTCCCGACGACTGGACGGACATGGCGCTCGACCTGCGCCTGGCCGATGAGGACCAGTACACGAGCGCCGCTGTGATCCTGGCTCAGGTCAACGCGCAGCCGTACTCGAAGGCCGACTGGCACTTCCGCATCAACGCCGCGAACAAGTTCGGCAAGGCCGCCGCGGCCCCGGCCATCCTGGGCACACTGCGCCTGCTCGACCAGGAGGAGATCGACGGCGAGCTCGTCCTGCGCGACTTCCGCGAGGGGCGCGCCGAGATCAAACAGCTCTGGGGCCGCCCCGAGTCGGTGCGCCAGGAGTTCCGGCGCAGCCGCCGCCTCTGATCAGCCGCGGGGAAACGCCGCCTCGACGTCGGGCGGCTCTTCGACGATGCCGCGCTTCGCGGCCCACCGCGCCCAGTACTCGAGCACGTCGCGATCGAAGCGGCCGCCGAGCGCCCGGCGCACGACGTCCAGCTGGGCGCGCTGCGAGCTGCGTTGCAGTCCGGAATTGGCCTCGAGCAACGCGTCGAGGCCGGCCTCCGGGTTCTCGCGCACGACCGCGGCGGCCTCCTCGAGCGCTCCGACGACGCCGTCCACCAGGGCCGGCTCCTCGGTCACCGTCGCCGCGCGCGTGACGAGCACGAGCTCGGGGTAGGGCGGCGCCCCGAAGCGCTCGACGCCGAGCACGCGCAGGGGGATGTCGCGTCGGCGCAGCTCGACGGCCTCCGCGTTGCGGAAGGCGGTTGCCGCGTCCACGCGGCCGGCCGCGAGCGCCGCGACGCTCTGAAAGCCGATCGTGATCCGCTCGGGCGCGTCAGCGGCGATCCCGGCGCCGCTCAAGACGGTGTCGAGGACGGCGTCGTCGGAGGGCAGGCCGGTGACGCCGATGCGCGCGTCGTCCAGCGCGGCGGGCGGCACGCGGCTGAGCACCGCCGCGAGCGGCTGGTTGACGATCGGCGCCACGCCGACCAAATCGAGGCCGCGCTCGCGCGCGATGGCCAGATCCTGGATGTCGAGGATCGCGAAGTCCGCGCGGCCTGCGGCGAGCAGCTTGGGCGCGTCCGTGGACGCGCCGGGCTCGCGGACCTCGACGTCGAGGCCGCGACGCTCGAAGAGGCCGCGCTCGAGCGCCAGGTAGACCGGCGCGTGGACGGCATTCGGCGAGAAGTCCAGCACGAGGGTCGCCTCCTTGGAGGCGCCCGGTTCAGCGCCATCGTCGCCGCAGCCCGGGGCTGCGAAAGCGACGACGGCCGCCAGCAGCGCGACGACCCAAGCCATCGGGGCGAGCATAGCCCCGGTGTCGGGGCGAACCGGCGCCGCGGTCCGGCGCCGGGTGTACGGTCGCCCGCGGGTATGGGGCGCCAGGACGGGATCGCGACGGCGCGGGGCGCGCGCAGGGCGTTGGTTGCCCTGGCGGCGGCGGCCGCGGCCCTGCTCTGCGGCGCCGGCGAAGCGCACGCTGAGATCGGCGCGGTCTTCGACGGCCGCATCGCCTGTCGGGCACAGGACGACGGCACGCGCTGGTGCGGGGGCGAGAACACGTTCGTGCCGACCTGGGATGGGGTCCCGATCGACGTGAACGTGGCGCTGCCGCCCGCGCCGGCGAGCGGCCCCGACGGGCCGTACCCGCTCGTCATGGTCTTCCACGGCTGGGGCGGGTCCGAGCTTGGGCTCGGCGCCCTGCGGCGCTGGACCGAGCAGGGGTACGCCGCGTTCTCGATGAGCGCCCGCGGGTTCGGCCGCTCATGCGGCAAACCGGAACAGCGTCTGAGCGGCATCTGCGCGCAGCGCGGCTGGACTCACCTCATGGACACCCGCTTCGAGGTCCGCGACGCGCAGCTCATGGCCGGCCTCCTCGTGGACGAGGGGATCGCCGACCCCGCCGCGATCGGCGCGACCGGGGGCTCGTACGGAGGTGGCATGTCGATGGCGCTCGCCGCGCTGCGCGATCGCACGATGCTCCCCGACGGCGCGCTCGCGCCCTGGAGGAGCCCCGCGGGGACGCCGATGCGGATCGCGGCGGCCGCGCCCGAGATCCCGTGGACGGACCTCGCCTACGCGCTCATGCCGAACGGCAGCACCCTCGACTACGTCGCCGACGCGCCCTACCGGGGCCGGACCGGCGTCATGAAGCTGACGTTCGTGAGCGCGCTCTTCGCCTCGGGCGCGATCGCGGGGCATTACGCGCTGCCGCTGGTCGATCCGCAGGCCGACCTGATCACCTGGTTCGGGCTGATCACGGCCGGCGAGCCGTACGACGGCAACCCGCTCGTCGAGCGCGTGCGCGCCGAGCTCTCCCGGTTCCACTCCTCCTACGGCATCGACGACGCGGCCCCGCCGGCTCCGCTCTTCATCGCCAACGGCTGGACCGACGACATCTTCCCCGCGGACGAGGCGCTGCGCTTCTACAACCGCACCCGCACGAATCACCCCGAAGCAGACATCGCGCTGTTCTTCCTGGACTACGGACACCAGCGCGGTCAGGGCAAGGACGCCGACATCGCGCGCCTCGAGGAGGCGCAGGACCGCTGGTTCGCCCACTACCTGAAGGGCGAGCGCGGGCGTCCGGCCGGCGTGACCACGCTCACGCAGACCTGCCCGAAGACGGCTTCCTCGCAGGGACCGTTCGAGGCCGAGACGTGGGCCGACATGGCGCCCGGCGAGGTGCGCTTGCGCGAGACGGGCAGCAGGACGATCCTCCCGCTCGTCGCCACGGATGCCTTGGTGGGCGCGGCGTTCGATCCGATCGCCGGGCCGGGCGCCTGCGCGACCGCGAGCGGCGCCGATCAGCTCGGCGCAGCGACCTACCGCTTCCCGCCGGCGCCGGCGGGCGGCTACACGCTCATGGGATCGCCGACCCTGATCGCTGACTTCACCGTGCCGGGGCCGGCCTCACAGGTGGCGGCGCGGCTCCTCGACGTGGCTCCGGACGGCCGCGAGACGCTCGTCGCGCGCGGCCTGTGGCGCCCGGGCGCCGGCCTCGCGCCGCGGCGCCAGGTCTTCCAGCTGCACCCGAACGGCTGGCGTTTCGAGGCGGGTCACGTCGCCAAGCTCGAGCTGCTCCCCGCCGACCTGCCGTACGGACGTGTCTCGAACGGGCAGCTACCGGTGACCGTCCGCGACGTCGACGTGCGGCTGCCGGTGCTCGAGGAGCCGGGGGCTGCCGCGGGCGCCGTCCGCGAGCCGGCGGCCAAGTTCCTGCCGGCGGGTTACGAGCTCGCGCGCGACTTCCGGGACGCCGAGGTCGAAGACCCCAAGCCGCCGAAGCCGGCGCCGCGCTGCCGCGGCAGGGTGGCCACCATCGTCGGGACCGCGAAGGGGGAGACGATCAGGGGCACGCGCGGCGCCGACGTGATCGCCGCGGGCGGCGGCAACGACCGCATCCGTGCCGGGGCCGGGAACGATCTCGTCTGCGGGGGACCGGGCGCTGACGTGGTGCGTGGCGGCGCCGGGAACGACCGCCTGTGGGGTGGGCCGGGGCGCGATCGGCTGCTCGGCGGCCCCGGCGCGGACCGCATCGACGGCAAGCGGGAGCGCTGAGGCTGGTTGTGGCGCAACCTCGAGCCGATCAGGCCTATAGACTGCCCGCCGCGCAAGCGCCCGCGTTGGCGTGCGCGGATTGAGCAATCACCGAGGAGGTATGCACGTGCAGGATCGAGGCCTGGCGGCCTATATCAGTGAGCTTCTGGGAACGCTTTTCCTTGTCTTCTTCATCTGCGGCGTCGTCACGCTCTACGTCCAGACGGCCCCCGATGCCCAGACAGGCTCTGATTTCGCCGTCGTCGGATTGGTCCACGCCTTCGTCCTCTTCGGGTTGATCATCACCTTCGGCGCGGTCAGCGGCGGGCATTTCAACCCGGCCGTCACCATCGCGGCCGCGGCGTTGCGCCGGATCGACCCGATCGACGCGGTCGTTTACATCCTCGCCCAGCTCTCCGGCGGCGTCCTGGGCGCCCTGCTGGTCAAGGGCCTGCTGCTCGACGAGGGCCGCGCTGCCGACTACGGCACGCCCGCGGTCAGCTCGCTGCTCGGCGGCAACTTCCAGGGGATGATCGTCGAGGCGCTCGGCACCTTCGTCCTCGTCCTCGTGATCCTCGCGGTCGCGCTCAACCCGCGTGCCCGGCAGGAGTGGGCGCCGCTCGCGATCGGCACCGCGCTCGGTCTGATCGTGATGGTGCTCGGCCCGCTCACCGGTGCCTCGGTCAACCCGGCTCGCTGGTTCGGCCCGGCGCTGATCGGTGACGCCCTGGAGGGTTCGGCGCTCGTGCCGTTCGTGCTCGGCCCGATCGTCGGCGCGCTGGTCGCGTTCCTGGTCTACCGGTTCGTGATCGCCGGCCCGCAGTACGCCACCGGCCCCGAGCCGCCGACGTCCGACGCGCGTGCCGTCGGCCAGGCGGTCCGCGAGGCCGAGGTGGAGGGCCGCCGCCAGGCGTAACCGCACGGCCGGCACGCGGCCGGCCAGCCCAATCCAAACGCGCTTTCGGCGCCCGTCACCCGCGCGGTGGCGGGCGCCGTTCGTTGCAGTGAACGCGAGCCGGGCGACGCGCCGCGAATGCCGCGGCGCGCTCATGTAGCTTGCCGGGAGTGCGCCGAGTCACCTTCTCCCGGAACTACACGATCTCCCTCTCGCGGACCTGCCGCTGCGTCTGCAAGTACTGCGCGTTCGCGACGCGCAAGGCCCACCTCTACTCGCCGGACGAGGTGCTGGCCCGGCTCGACGACGCCCAGCGGCGCAACGCGAAGGAGCTTCTGATCCTCACGGGCGAGCAGCCCGACGTGAACGCCGAGGTGCGCGCTCGGCTCGCCGAGTACGGGCACGAGGACTTCGTCGGGTACGTCGCTTGGGTTTGCGAGCGCGCGCTCGAGCGCGGCATCCTGCCGCACACGAACCTCGGCGCGCTGGAGCGCCGCGACCTACAGCGCCTCCGGGAGGTGACGGCTTCCCAGGGGGTCATGCTGGAGTCGATCTCCGAGCGCCTCATGGAGACCGTGCACGCGGGCTCCCCGTCCAAGCATCCGGCTGTGCGCATGGCGACGCTCGAGGCGGCGGGTGAGCTGCGGATCCCGTTCACGACGGGGATCCTGGTCGGCGTGGGGGAGACGGTGGAGGAGCGGATCGCGTCGCTCGAGGCGATCGCGGGCGTCCACGAGCGCCACGGCCACATTCAGGAGGTGATCATCCAGAACTACGTGCCGCACCCCCGCTACTACGGGCAGGAGGTGGCCGAGATCGCCGCGCAGGCGGCGACGCGGCGCTGGCGCAACGGCGACGGCGCCGAGGCCCCGGAGGCGGCTCCCCTGCCCGACTGGGCCCAGGAGATCACCCTGGACGACATGCGTCTGCTGGTGCGCGAGTGCCGCCGGCTGATGCCCGACGTGGGCATCCAGATCCCGCCGAACCTCTCCGACTGGTGGCTCGACCTCGTCGAGGAGGGAGCCACCGACCTCGGCGGGCTGTCCGCGAACGGCGATCACATCTCGCCCGAGCACGCCTTCCCGAGCCCGCACGAGGTGCGCAAGCGGCTGCGCCCGCGTGGCTACGCGCTCACCGAGCGGCTGTGCGTGTACCCGCAGTACATGAACCCGGAGTGGATGGAGCAGGGCGTCCTCGACGTGGTCAAGCTCAAGTACTGGAGCTTCATCCCGCGGGGCAGCTCGGGCCGCCGGCGCGAGGGGGCCATCGATCCCGAGCTGGCGCCCGCCGCGATCGAGAAGGGGCGCGCGGGCGAGCCGCTCACCGAGGACGAGCTCACCGCGCTCTTCGCCGAGACGCGGCCCGAGGTGATCGAGGAGATGCGCCGCGCCGCCGACGAGCTGCGGGCCGAGCTCAACGGGGACGTCGCGACCTTCGTCGTCAACCGCAACATCAACTTCACGAACGTCTGCGTCGTCGGCTGCGCGTTCTGCGGCTTCGGGCAAGGGAGGCGCTCGCCCGACGCGTATCACCTCACGCCCGAGGACTTCCAGGAGCGGGTCGCCGAGGCCGTCGACTTCGGCGCGACCGAGCTCTGCATGCAGGGCGGGATCCACCCCGACTACCAGCTCGAGGACTATGGGCGGTGGCTGCGGCTCGCCAAGGAAGCCGCGCCCCAGCTGCACCTGCACGCCTACTCGCCGATGGAGATCCACTACATGTGCGAGCGGTCAGGCCGCACGCCGGAGAGCGTCTTCGAGTACCTGCGTGAGTGCGGTTTGGGCTCGACCCCCGGCACCGCGGCGGAGGTGCTCGATGACGGGGTTCGCAAGCGCATCTCGCCGAACAAGCTCCCGGTTGCGCGCTGGGTCGAGATCATCGAGGCCTGCCACCGCAGCGGGCTGCGTTCGACCTCGACGGTGATGTTCGGCCACATCGAGGAGCCGCGCGAGCTCGCCCGGCACATGCGGATCGTGCGCGAGCTGCAGGAGCGCACCGGCGGGATCACCGAGTTCGTGCCGCTCAGCTTCATCCCCTACCAGACTCTGCTCGGCCGCACCCACGGGGTCGAGGAGCTGCCCGTCGAGGAGAACCTGAAGCACACGGCGGTCTTCCGGCTCGCCCTTGGGCGCACCGTGAAGAACCTGCAGGCGAGCTGGGTGAAGATGGGGCTCGACGCCGCGACGGAGAGCCTGCGCTGGGGCGTGAACGACCTCGGCGGCACGCTGATGGAGGAGAACATCTCGCGGATGGCCGGCTCGCAGCACGGGGTGCAGTTGACGCCCGAGGAGCTCATCGAGGCCGCGCGGCGCGCCGGGCGAACGCCGGCCCAGCGCACGACGCTCTACGAGATCGTCGAGACGTACTGAAGCCGCGCCCGACGAGTGGCGGCGGGCGCCGGCTGAGATTTGCGCGGGTGAGCCGCTCATGCGGCGGCGGCCGGGCGTACCGACCAACGTTTCCCCCGTAGGGAGTCGGCCGACGTGGTAAACCGGGCCTGATGCGCGCGATGGTCTTGGATCGGCCCGGCGAGCCGCTGCGCGAGACGCAGGTGGCCGACCCCGTCCCGGGGCGCGGCGAGGTGCTGATCCGCGTACGCGCGTGCGGGGTGTGCCGCACCGACCTGCACGTCGTCGACGGCGAGCTCACCGAACCCAAGCTGCCCCTCGTGCCCGGACACCAGATCGTCGGCGAGGTGGCCGCGGCCGGGCCTGGAGTTGAGCGCCTCGCGCCCGGCGCGCGGGTCGGCGTCCCCTGGCTGGGCTGGACGTGCGGGGAGTGCGAGTACTGCCGCTCCGGGCGCGAGAACCTGTGTCCGCAGGCGCGGTTCACCGGGTACGACATCGACGGCGGATACGCCGAGCTCGCAGTGGCCGACGAGCGCTTCTGCTTCCCGCTGCCGGATGAGCCCGACGCGGCGCAGCTCGCGCCCCTGCTCTGCGGCGGGCTGATCGGCTACCGGGCGCTGCGCTTCTGCGGCGACGCCCAGCGGCTGGGGCTCTACGGCTTTGGATCCGCCGCGCACATGGTCTGCCAGGTCGCGCGCCACGAGGGCCGGCGCGTGTTCGCTTTCCTGCGCCGCGGCGATACCGATGCTGCCGAGCTCGCCCGGCGGCTCGGGGCGGAGTGGACGGGGCCCTCGGATGAGCCGGGGCCCGAGCCGCTCGACGCGGCGATCATCTTCGCCCCCGTCGGCGAGCTGGTGCCGGCCGCGCTGCGGGCGCTCGCGCCGGGCGGGATCGTGGTCTGCGCAGGGATCCACATGAGCGACATCCCCAGCTTTCCCTACGAGCTGCTCTGGCGCGAGCGGACGGTGCGCTCCGTGGCCAACCTGACGCGCCGCGACGGCGAGGAGCTGCTCGCGCTGGCGCCTCGCGTGCCCGTGCGCACCACCGTGACGGAGTATCCGCTCGCCGCCGCGAACGAGGCGCTCGACGACCTGCGTGTCGGGCGCGTGAACGGCTCCGCCGTGCTGCGGATCCGCTGAGGTTCAGCCCACGCCGCCGGAAATCGACGACCAGGGCTGAACGATCGCTAGCGGAAGAGGTCGTTGGCCTGCGGACGCTGTAGTGCGGCCGCGCCGGGGCCGTCTTCGGCGACGACGAAGCGGCCCAGCCCCGACACCACCGCGGCCGGCTCGCCGGAGGCCTTGTCGCGGGCGAGGCTCGCGGCGGCGGCCGCCTCGTCGGCGACGGCGATGGCCGTCGCCGCGAGCTCGCGGCCGTCGCGATCGCGTCGGCCGCGCCAGTCGTCGAGCACGGTGAGCCCTGCGCAGCCGATCGCCACGTCGGTCTGCCCGATGCGCCACGGCCGCCCGAAGCTGTCGGCGATCACGACGGCGGGCCGGTGTCCGCCGGCGGCGGCGATCTCCGCGCGCAGGCGCCGCGCTGAGGCGTCGGGATCGGCGGGGAGGAGGGCGACGGCGTCCTCGCCCGGGACGTTCGAGGAGTCGATGCCGGCGTTCGCGCAGATCAGGCCGCTCTTGGTTTCGACGATCAGCACGCCGCGCTGCGCCCGGACCACGGCGCGGCTCTCGCCGAGAATCAGCTCCACGAGACGCGGGTCCTTGCCGAGCTCCTCCGCGAGCCTCCGCGCGCGCTCCGAGGGCTCGACCTCAGTGAGGCGGCGCAGGCGCCCCTCAGCCTTCGAGACGACCTTCTGGGAGACGACGAGCACCTCGTCGTCTTGCGGAAGGGCAGCCTTGGCGAGCAGCCCGCCGAGGGGTGCGCCCGGCGCGATCTCCGGCAGGCCCCCGACGGGGCGGACCGCGATCATGCCTCGCGCAGCGCGCGCGCGGTCGCCGGGGCGAGCTCGGGGTCGGCTTCGAGGCGCTCGCGGAGCGCAGCGAGGTCGTCGGGGGTGTCCAGGTCGAGGCCGAGCGAGGCGAGCTCGCATCGCTTCGCCTCCATGCCGGCGCGCTCAGCGCGGTCGAGGTGGCGCGCGCAGCTGCCCTCGCCGAACGCCGGGCCGATCGCGTCCGGCGGTGAGAGCAACAGAGCGTTGGTGCCCGTGCCGTGCCGGTCGGGCACGACGCCGACGTGCCCGGGCGCCATCGCCGCGAGCGCCTCGTCGAGCTCGGCGGCGTCCAGGAGCGGGCAGTCCCCGGGGACCAGCGCCACGCACTGCGCGCCGAGCGACTTGGCGCGCATGATGCCCAGCACGGCTGCCTCCGAGTGGCCGCTGTCCTCGGGCTCCTGCAGGACCTCGATGGGCGTGACGAGGCGCTTCGCTTGGTGCATCGCGACGCGCTGGGCGCGGCCCTCCGAGGTGACGACGATGACGCGCTCGATCTCGGCCGCGCGGTCGAGCGCGGCGAGCACGTCGGTCAGCATCGCCTTCATCAGCGCCGCTCGCTGCGGCTTGCCCACCGCGTCGGCGAGGCGTGTCTTCGCGCGCGGAAAGCCCTTGATCGGCAGGATCGCGGTCGCGCTCACCGCAGCTCCTCCGCGAACTCCAGGACGCGCTCGGCGAGCGCCCGGCGTCCGGCGGCGCCGTCCATCAGCGTGGGGCAGCTCAGCGTGCGCGGCTCCGCGGGCGGCGGATCCGGGTCGTCGGCGTCGACCACCATGCCGTCCAGCAGGCCCGCGTAGAGCGAGGCGACGCCGGCCGCGCTCACGGGCCTGTCGACGGCCGCCATGAACGCCTCCGTCGGGCCCTTCACCGCGCGGCCCGCCACGAACGGGCTGACGGCGACGACCGGCCCGGGCGCCGCGGCGATCGCCTCGCGCATGCCGGGGATCGCGAGAATCGGGCCGATCGAGATCACGGGGTTGGAGGGCCCGATGACGATCGCGTCGGCGGCGGCGAGCGCGGCGCGCACCTCGGGGGTCGGCCGCGCTTCGGGGAGCCCCTGCACGGTCACGCCCTCGATCGGCGCGGCGGCGCCGTCGACGATCAGGAACTCCTGGAGGCCGCGTTCGCCCGCGGGCGTGAACACGCGCGTGCGGATGGGCTCCTCGCAGGCCGGGAGGACGGTGGCGGCGACGCCGAGCGCCCGCGCGATCTGCGTCTGGGCGGCGGTGAGCGTGCCGCCCTCCGCCATGAAGTGCGTGCGGTACAGGCAGGTGGCGAGGTCGCGGTCGGAGAGCCGGAACCAGCCGGGCGCGCCAAGCGTCTCGAGGCGCTCGTGGACGACGAAGGCGTCGTCGCGGATGCCCCAGCCGCGCTCCTCGTCGATCTGGCCCGCGAGCCAATACGTCACCAGGTCGGGGTCCGGGCAGACGCGCAGGCCGTGCATCTCGGTGTCGTCGCCCGTGTTGGCGACCACCGTGAGCTCGGCGCCGATCAGCTCCTGCAGCCCGGCCGCCAGCTTGGCGCCGCCCGTGCCGCCGGCGAGCACGACCACGCGCACGGGGCCTAGCTCCAGTGGTCGCTGTCCGGCAGGCCGGTGATGCGGATGCCCGCGTGCGTCTTGTAGCGGACGTTGATCGAGATGAGCAGCGGCGTGAGCTGCTCGACGATCCGCGCGGTCTCGAGCGGTCCCGCGTTCACGGCGCGCAGACCGGGGATCGCGTGCACGAGCTCGGCGACCTTGGCCTTGTCGGCCTTGCGGTCGCCGCAGATCAGGACGTCCTCGTCCAGCTCGTGCTCGCGGTTGGCCAGATCCGGCGCGCCGACGGTGTGGAAGGCGGCGATCACCGTGACGCCCTCGGGGACCATCTCCTGCGCCTGCTGGGCAGCCGATCCCTGCCAGACGCCCAGGGTGCGCGTCGCCTTGCCGCTCACGGCGGCGGCGAGCGGGACGGTGCAGTCGACCAGGATCTGGCCGGACTCGAGCACCGGCCTCAGGTTGTTCAGGTTCTCGGACTGGGCCCGGAACGGGACCGCCAGGATCACCACGGGCCCCTGCTTCGCGGCCTGCTCGTTCTTGAGGCCCTCGACCTCGGCGTCCGGCGCCTGCTCGCTGATGCGCTGCGCCGCCTCCCGCGCACGGCCCGCGTCGCGCGAGCCGATCACGACCGGGCGCCCGGCGAGCGCCCAGCGCAGGCCGAGGCCCCATCCCAGTGCTCCGGTGCCGCCGATGATCGGGATCGCTCCGTCCACGGGCCGGGAGTCTATGGAAGCCGCGCCCGAGGCTTATCCTGGGTGGAGATGGCTTCCTATCCGTCAGCCGTCCGCCTGCGCGAGGTGGGTCCGCGCGACGGTTTTCAGAACGAGCCGGAGACCATCCCCACCGCCGAGAAGGCGCGGTTGGTGGGGATGCTGGCCGACGCGGGGTTCCGGCGGATCGAGCTTACGTCGTTCGTCCGCGCGGACGTGATCCCACAGCTCGCCGACGCCGAGGAGTTGCTCGACGCCTACGAAAAGCGCCCCGGGGTGGCGTATTCCGTGCTGATCCCGAACGAGCGCGGCCTCGACCGTGCGCTGGAGCGCCGCGCGCGCTTCGACGAGGTGAACCTCTTCCTCTCCGCATCGGAGACGCACAACCAGCGCAACGTGAACCGCTCGATCGCCGAGTCGCTCGCCGGGCTGGAGCGCGTCATCGAGCGTGCGCGCGCCGAGGGCCTGCGCTGCGAGGGCGTGATCTCGACGAGCTTCGGCTGCCCGTACGAGGGCGAGGTCCCGGTCGAGCGCGTGCTCGGAATCGCCGAGCGCCTAGCGGAGGCCGGTTGCGCGGAGGTCGCGTTCGGCGACACGACCGGGATGGCGAATCCGTTGCAGGTGAGCGAGTTCTTCGCCGCCGCGCGCGAGCGGCTCTCCGGGGTGGAGCTCACTGCGCATTTCCACAACACCCGCGGACAGGGGCTCGCGAACGTGCTCGCCGCGCTCGGGGAGGGAGTCGAATCCTTCGAGTCGTCCTTCGGCGAGCTCGGTGGCTGCCCCGTGCCGCCCGGGGCGACGGGCAACATCGCGAGCGAGGATCTCGTCTCGATGCTCGAGGAGATGGGCATTGAGACCGGCATCGACCTCGAGCGCCTGCTCGCGGCGTCGCGGCGGGTGCAGGAGGTCCTCGGCAGGCCGCTGGGCGCGCACGTTTTGACGGCGGGGCCGGTGCGGTGGGCGAGCGCGATGGGCGGTCCGGACCAGTAGGGGGAGGGTCGGGGACGGCGGCGAACGGGTAGGTACGGCCAGGAGCAAGCGACGATCGGAGTGAGACGCATGGCGAACCACCAGGAACGTCCGAAGCAGGGAATCGACGCGGATCAGCTGCGCAAGGCCACCTTCCCGCAGGCAATCCGGGGTTACGACCGCGACGCGGTCCACGAGCTGCTCGATCGCGTCGCCGACTTCCTCGACGGCTCGCCCGGTGCGGTCGCCGACCGCGATCCCGATCTGCGTCGCGAGCTCGAGCGCGTGGGGGAGCGCACGGCGGGCATCCTGACGGCCGCCGAGGAGGCCGCGGCGAAGCTGCGCGAGGAGGCGCGGGAGTACGCCGAGGCGGTGAGGCGCGAGGCCGACGAGGAGTCGCGGGCCGCCCGTCTCGAGGCCTCCCGCAAGGCCGAGGAGATCGTGAGCGCGGCGGAGACGCGCGCCGAGGAGATCGTCGACGAGGCAATCGCGCGCCGGCGCACGCTCGACGTGCGCTTGGAGGAGCTCACCCAGCGGCGCGACGAGATCGCGGAGGAGACCGCACGGCTCGCCGACGAGCTGATGGTCGCCGCGGAGGCCCTGCGCTCCGGCACACAGGAGCCCGATACGCAGCCCACCGGCGGCGACGCCGAGGATGCGGACGCGGAAACCGAGGGCGAGGGGAGCGTGGACCAGCAGGCGACGCGCTCCTTCGAGGAGGTCGGTGAGGCCGCGCCCGACGCGGAGGATGGCGAGGGCGGCGGGCCCGGCGACCCTGAGCCGGATGCCAGCTCCGAGCCGACGCGGCTCTATGCGGTCGAGGACGCCGACACCGCGGTGCACCGCACGGCGCCGGACCGCGGGGCCTAGGAGCTCCTCCCGAGCGCCGCGGCCGCTTCGGCGGCGGCGCGCCTGCCGGCCGTGATCGCGCCGTCCATGTAGCCGTTCCAAACGGTCGCGGTCTCCGTGCCGGCCCAGTGGATGCGCCCGATGGGCGCCCGCAGGAAGGGGCCGAAGTCGGTCCAGCCGGAGGGCCCGAAGGCGCCGGAGTAGCAGCCGCGCGACCAGGGCTCCTCGGCCCAGGCACGCTCCACGTAGTCGGCGGGTTTCGCGCCGCGCTTGCCGAAGAGCCGCGCGAACACGTGGCTCACCTCCGCACGGCGCTCGTCGACGGAGCGCTGCCCCCACAGGCGGGCGGCGCGCCCGTCCAGGAAGCCCAGCAACACGCCCGGCGATCCCCCGTGTGGGGTGTTGTCGAAGATCGCGTTCACCGAGCCGCCGTCGCTGAGGCCCACGCCGCTCAGGCCCTGCGCGCGCCAGAAGGGCTCCTCGTAGATCGCCATGCACTTGATGATCGTCCCCTGCGGCATGCGCTGGGTCATCTGGTCGCGGTGGCCGGGCAGCGGCGGGTCGTACTCGATGCGAGCCGCGAGCGTGGGGGAGACCGCGACGATCACCCGCTGCGCCTCGACGGCGCCCGCGTCGGTCATCAGCTCGAGCCCGGCGCCCGTGTCCGCGATGCGGCGCACCGGCGTGCGCAAGCGCACCGCGTCGCCGAGGCGCTCCGCGGACTTGATGGCGAGCAGCTGAGAGCCGCCCACGATGCGCGAGTCCTGGGCGCCGCCGGCGGTGTTGATGAGGGGGTTGAAGCCGCCGGCTGAGTGGATGTAGAAGAGGACGTGGAGTAGAGACAGGTCCTCGGGCTCCGTGCCGAACACGCTGCGGATCGCGAGGCGCAGGAGCATGCGCGAGCCGCCGGTGACGGCGTTGCGGCGCAGCCACTCGGCGAAGGTGACGCGGTCCCAGCGCGACGCCCGGCGGGCCTCCCACGGCGCCGCGAGCGGCACCTGCGCGGCCATGCGGTCGAGCTTGCGGCGGGCGCGCTCGATCTCGATCAGCACGGCCGGGTTGATGCGCGGGATCTCGCCGCGGTAACGGCGCACGCGGCCGCGGTACTCGATGACGCTGTCGCCCTCGACGTGGGTGGGGAAGGTCTCCAGCCCGAGCTCGGCGGCGAGGCCCAGCGCCGCGTCCTGGCTCGGGCCGACCCACTGGCCGCCCACCTCGACGACGCCGCCGTTCCCCAGCTCGTGGTTGAGCAGGCGGCCGCCGACTCGATCGCGCGCCTCGAGCACGACCGCGGAGTGGCCGAGCTGACGCAGCTCCCACGCGGCCGCGAGTCCGGAGAGCCCGGCGCCGACGATCGCCACGTCGGCCCGCACCCGCTCTGTCGAACCCGTCGTCATCTACCGCTCGCCCCGAGCCTAGTCCCCGCGGCCGCGAGCCGCCAGCACCGCCGAGGACACGTGGCACCGGAGGGGCAGCGCTTGCTGAGGCTTAGACTGCGGCACGATGAGCGAGACCAAGCACGGCGAGCGCCTGCACGAGGCGCTCGAGGCGGCGCTCGCCGGTGGGCCGCAGCGCCATCGTGAGAAGACGGCCGCGCAAGGCAAGCTGCCCGTGCGCGAGCGCGTCGAGCGCCTGGTGGATCCGGGCTCGTTCGCGGAGGAGGGTCTGCTCGCCAACTGGGAGCAGGAGGGCCTTGGCGCCGACGGCGTGGTGACCGGGGTCGGCAAGGTCGGCGGCCGCCCGGTCGCGCTGATGGCGAACGATCCGACCGTGAAAGCCGGCTCGTGGGGCCCGAAGACCGTGGAGAAGATCCTGCGCATCCAGGAGCGCGCGCTTGAGCTCGAGATCCCGATCCTCTACCTGGTCGACTCGGCGGGCGCGCGCATCACCGACCAGGTGCGGATGTTCCCGGGCCGCCGCGGCGCCGGCCGCATCTTCTACAACGAGGTGAAGCTCTCCGGGCGCGTGCCGCAGGTCTGCATGCTCTTCGGCCCCTCGGCCGCCGGCGGCGCGTATATCCCCGCCTTCTGCGATGTCGTGATCATGCGCGACGGCAACGCCTCGATGTACCTGGGCTCGCCGCGGATGGCCGAGATGGTCATCGGCGAGAAGGTCTCGCTCGAGGAGATGGGCGGCGCGAAGATGCACACCGGCGTGTCGGGGTGCGGGCACTTCCTGGTGAAGACCGATGAGGAGGCGATCGAGGCCGCCCGCCGATACCTCTCCTACATGCCGTCGAACTGGCGCGAGGGCGCGCCGGACGCCCCGCCCGCGGCGCCGGCGAGCGAGCGGTCGCCCGCGGAGATCGTTCCCGATGACGAGAAGACGCCGTTCGACGCGAAGGACCTGATCGCGGCGCTCGTCGACGCCGATTCGTTCTGCGAGGTGCACGCCCGGTGGGCCCGCGAGCTGATCGTCGGCTACGCGCGCCTGGACGGACGGGTGGTCGGTGTCGTGGCCAACCAGCCGAAATACAAGGGCGGCGTGCTGTTCGTCGACTCGGCGGACAAGGCGGCGCGCTTCATCAACACCTGCAACGCGTTCAACGTGCCGCTGCTCTTTCTCGCCGATGTCCCCGGCTTCATGATCGGGACGGACGTCGAGCGCCAGGGCATCATCCGCCACGGGGCGAAGATGATCTCGGCGGTCTCGGAGGCGACGGTGCCGAAGATCTCCGTGATCGTGCGCAAGGCCTACGGCGCCGGCCTCTACGCGATGGCCGGGCCCGCGTTCGAGCCCGATTGCACGCTTGCGCTGCCCACGGCGTCGATCGCGGTCATGGGGCCCGAGGCCGCGGTGAACGCGGTGTTCTTGAACCAGATCCAGGCGATCGAGGACCCCGAGGAGCGCGAGGCGTTCGTACGCGCGAAGCGCGAGGAGTACGCGGCCGACATCGACATCCTGCACCTCGCCTCGGAGCTCGTCGTCGACGCCGTCGTCCAGCCGGACGCGCTGCGCGACGAGCTGATCCGCCGCTTCGAGCACGCGCGGACCCGCACGCGCGAGTTCTCCGAGCGCCGCAATCCGATCACGCCGGTCTAGGCCGGGCTCGAGCGGATGGCCGGGGTCGGGCTGATCTTGGGCAGCGGGGCCGCGGGCCTCGACGTTCCGGGCGCGGTGGCGATCAGCAGGCACGGCGAGCGCGGCTACCAGCTGCCCCACCTGATCGACCACGGGGCGAACCTGCGCCGGCTGGCGGACGCGGGCTGCGAGCGAGTGCTCGGCGTGGCCTCGGTGGGTTCGCTGCGGCCGGAGCTGCCGCCGGGCACACTGGTTTGTCCCGACGATTTCATCGCGCTCGACGTCGGTCCGGTCACGACCCTCGCGGGCCGCGAGGCGCACCGCGTGGCGGGCTTCGACGCGGAGTGGAGGGCGCGCGTTATCGACGCGCTGCGCGCGCATGCCGAAGTGCGCGACGGGGGCGTCTACTGGCAGGTCGCGGGGCCGCGGCTGGAGACGCGCGCGGAGGTGCGCTTCGCAGCCGCGCACGCCGAGGTGATCGGGATGACCGTCGCCTCGGAGTGCGTCGTGGCCGGGGAGCTCGGGCTCGCGTACGCCGCGATCTGCGTGGTCGACAATTTCGCGAACGGGGTCGCCGCGACCGAGCTCACGCTCGAGGAGGTCGAGGCGGGGCAGCGCGAGCACCGCGCCGCGCTCGAGCGCGCGCTTGCCGCGGCGGTGCCGGACCTCGCGTAGCTAGGGCCCCGCGCCGCGCGAGCGCGTAGGCTGCGCGTCCCATGGCGCTCGCCGTCACCAACGCGTTGCACGAGGGGCTCGAGGTGGGTCTGCGCGCCGAGGGCGGGGCGATCGCCGAGCTCGGCCCGGACGTATCACCGCAGCCCGGCGATGAGGTTCTCGATGCGCGTGGGATGGCGCTCGTCCGGGGCCTGGTCAACGGCCACACGCACGCGGCGATGACGCTCTTTCGTGGCTACGCGGATGATCTGCCGCTCATGGAATGGCTCGAGAAGCACATTTGGCCGGTGGAGGCCAAGCTCGAGCCGGAGGACGTGTACTGGGGAACCCGCCTCGCCTGCCTGGAGATGATCCGCACTGGAACCGTCGAGTTCTGGGATATGTACTGGCACCCGGCGGCGGCGGCGCGCGCGGTGGAGGACGCGGGCCTGCGCGCGGTGTGTGCGGCGCCGCTCATCGACGGGGCCGATCCGCAGGCTTCGCGCTCACGCGCGGAAGCCTCGCTCGACGAGATGGCGGAGTCGGCGACGGGGCGCGTGCGCGCCGGGTTCGCCCCGCACGCGATCTACACGGTCTCGCCGGAGTCGCTCGCGTGGGTGGCGGAGCGTGCGCGGGAGCGCGGCGTGCCCGTGCAGATCCACCTCTCGGAGACCAAGGAGGAGGTCGAGCGCTGCGTCGCGGAGCACGGGGTGCGCCCCGCGGAGCTGCTCGACCGCTGCGGGGTGCTCGGTCCACAGACGATCTTGGCGCATGGGGTGTGGTTGGAGGAGGGGGAGCTCGAGCTGATCGCAGAGCGCGGCGCGACCGTGGTCTCGAACCCCGTCGCCAACCTGAAGCTCGCCGTCGGGGGCGTCTTCCCGTATCTGGCGGCCCGCGAGCGCGGGGTGCACGTGGGTCTGGGGACCGACGGGGCCGGCTCCAACAACTCGCTCGATCTGCTCGACGACGTCAAGGTGTTCGCGCTCCTGCAGAAGAACGAAGCGCACGACGCGGCGGCGGTCACGGCATCCGAGGCGCTCGCGATCGCCGCGGGGGAGCGCTCGTCGCTCCTGCGCCGCGCCGCGCTCGAGCCCGGCGCGCCCGCGGACTTCCTACTGGTGCGCTCGGATGCGCCTCAGCTCGCGCTGGGCGCGCTCGACGCGGGCTTGGTCTACGCGGCGTCGGGGGCGATCGTCGATACGACGGTCGTCGCGGGACGCGTGCTGATGCGCGGCGGGCGGGTCGAGGGCGAGGGCGAGGTCGTGGCTCGCGCGCGCGAACGCGCGGAGCGTTTGGGGCTGCGCTAGGCGGTTTGGTCCTGGAGCCGGGCCGCGAGTTCGGTGAACCAGTCGAGCGCGGCGGGATTGGCGAGCGAGTCGCGGCTGGCGGCGCGCTCGGGGGGCGTGCCCGTGAGGATGCGCTTCACCGGGATCTCGAGGACCTTGCCCGACAGGGTCCGGGGTACCTCGGCGATCCGGTAGATCTCGTTGGGAACGTGGCGTGGCGAGCAGTCGTCGCGGATTCGCCTCGCGATGCGCTGCTTGAGCTCGTCGGTGAGCTCGGCGCCCTCGCGCAGGACGACGAAGAGCGGCATCCAGCCCTCGGTGCCGGGGCGGGGGATGTCGACGACGAGCGCGTCGGTGACCTCGTCCACGGCCAGTACGGCGCGGTAGATCTCGGCGGTGCCCATGCGGATGCCGGAGCGGTTGATCGTCGAGTCCGAGCGGCCGTAGATGATCGCCGTGCCGCGCTCGGTGATCTCGATCCAGTCCCCGTGGCGCCAGACGCCCGGGTACATCGAGAAGTAGCTGTCGCGGTAGCGCGAGCCGTCCTCGTCGCCCCAGAAGAAGAGGGGCATGGATGGCATGGGCTCGGTGAGCACGAGCTCGCCGACCTCGCCGATCAGGGAGTTGCCGTCCTCATCGAAGGCCTCCACCTTGGCGCCGAGCGCGCGGCCCTGCAGCTCGCCGCGGTAGACGGGCAGGGTGGGCACGCCGCCGACGAACGCGGTGCACACGTCGGTGCCCCCGGACGTTGAGAAGAGCCAGGTGTCGCGGCCGACGTGCTCGTAGACCCACTCGAAGCCCTCGGGGGCGAGCGGGGACCCGGTGGAGCCGACGGCGCGCAGGTTGGCGAGCGCCCGGCCCGCGGAAGGCTCGACATCGGCCTTCATGCACGCGGCGATGTAGCTCGCCGAGGTTCCGAAGCACGTCATCCCGGTTTCCTCCGCGAGGTCCCAGAGCACGTTCATGTTCGGGTGCCCGGGGCTGCCGTCGTAGAGGATGATCGAGGCGTCGGTGAGCAGCACGCCGACCAGGAAGTTCCACATCATCCAGCCGGTGGTGGTGAACCAGAAGACGCGGTCGCCGGGCTTGGCGTCGAGGTGCAGGTGGAGCTTCTTGAGGTGCTCGAGCAGGATGCCGCCGTGGCCTTGGACGATCGCCTTGGGCAGGCCGGTGGTGCCCGAGGAGTAGAGGACCCAGAGGGGGTGGTCGAAGGGCACCCGCTCGAACTCGAGCCCGGCGCCCGCGCCGCGGTCCTCCACCTCGCGCCAGCGGATCCCGTGGGCGAGCTGCTGCGGGTCGGCTTGGGGGTTCAGGTAGGGGGCGAGGATCGTGTGCTCGAGCGTGGGCAGTTCGCGCTCGAGCGTCGCGACGATGTCCATGCGGTCGAAGTCGCGGCCGCCGTAGGAATAGCCGTCGACTGCGATCAGTACCTTCGGCTCGATCTGCGCGAACCGGTCGACCACGGAGCGCGCGCCGAAGTCGGGTGAGCAGCTCGACCAGATCGCGCCGATCGAGGCGCTCGCGAGGAAGGCGATGATCGCGCCGGGCGAGTTGGGGAAATAGGCGACGACGCGGTCGCCGCGCTCGACGCCGAGCTCGCGCAGGCCCTGGGCGAAGGCGGCGACGCGCTTGCGCAGGTTGCCCCAGGTCATCTCGTGGAGCTCGCCGCCTTCGGCGCGGTGGCGCAGGGCGACCTCGGCGTCGTTGCGCTCGCGCAGGATGTGCTCGGCGTAGTTCAGCCGGGTGTTGGGGAACCACTGCGCGCCGGGCATCTTGCGCTCGGGGAGCACGGTCGTCGGATCGCCGTCCGCGCGTACGTCGAAGTAGTCCCAGATCGTGCGCCAGAAGTCCTCGAGGTCGGTCACCGACCAGCGCCAGAGCGCGTGGTAGTCGTCGCCGAAGTCCAGCCCGCGTTCAGCGGCGAGCCAGCGCGCGTACGCGGTGAGGTTGGAGCCCTCGATCGCCTCGGGGCTCGGGGTCCACAACAACTCGCCGGATCCGGCTTGCGTCGTGCTCATGAACGGGTTCTATCAACAGCGCCGATCCGATCCCGCTTTCGCCTCTTGCGCCGGCTGGCGCGCGGTCCCGAGTCGTCCTCGCGGCCCAGGTCGCGGTCGAGCGCCCGGATCAGGGCGAGCGCGAAGCCGTGCGCGCGCTCCAGCGCCGCAGGGTCGATGTGCTCCGGCGTGTCGGTGGGGAGGTGGTAGTTCGCGGGCAGGGCGCGCCCGGGCTCGATCGCGGTGAGCTCCAGAGCGCGCAGGCCGCGCGAGCGCGCGGCGAGCGCCTCCCCGGCGAAGCCGTTGCGCTCCGGCTCCACGGGCTCGTCGGCGGCCTCCGCCACCGTGGCCGCGAGGTCGAGCAGGTATGGGTCGGCGGGGTAGGAGACGGCTAGGCCCTCGCCGACGACGTAGCGCAGCCGCCCCCGGCCGACTGAGTCGAGCGCCAGGACGATCGTTCGCTGCGGGTCGAGCTCGTCGCGGTGCGCTCGCAGGAACGCGCGCATCCCCTCCATCGGTGACTCGCCGCCGCCGGTGAAGACGATCCAGGGGTCGAGGTTGGCGGGCGGCTCGGTGCGCAGGTCGCGGGCCAGGGCGAGGGCTACGGCGACGCCGGAGGCGTTGTCGTTGGCTCCGGGCGCGGCGGGGGAGAACTCGATGTCGAGCAGCGCGAAGCCCGCGACGAGGAGGGTCAGAGTGGGGAGGACCTGCAGGGCGCCGAGCGCTGCGGAGTCAACGCCCGCCAGCCGCGCGCCCAAGATCGGGACGAGGAGGGCGAGCGACCAGAACAGCACGCGCGGGGGGTCGAAGCCGAAATTGCGCGTGATCTGGGTGACGCGGTCGAGCGCGCGGCCGAAGAGCGCGCCGGTCTTGGCGACGTCGTAGTGGGCGACGATCACCAGGCGCGCCGGCGCGTCCGGGACGCGGCCGCGCGCGATCACGTTCTGTGAGCCGCGCCGGAAGAAGAGCGTGCGCAGCAGGTACAGGCGCGTGTTCAGATCCAGGTAGAGCGAGGTAGCGGCGACGAGCGCGAGCGCGAAGCCGGCGGGGGCGAGCGGCAGCGCCAGGAGGCTGGCGCCAAAGCCCAGGGCGCAGTGCGCGGCCCAGATCAGGGCGGCTTGCGGGTGCACGTAGGTCGCCTGGGTCTCCGGGCGCCAGCGGAGCTCCCGCAGGCGCTTGGCCAAGTGCTTCGCGGCGCGCCGTTCGGCGTCGGTTCCCGGCCGGCGCCCCTCGAACTCGCAGAGCGCCTCGACGTCGGCCAGCATCCGCTTCGCGGTTGAGCTCTCCTCGCTCACGGGCGGGATTATCGCGCCGCGGGACGCGGAGCCCGCCGGGCGTGCCAAGCGGCGCTCAGCGTTTCGGCCCGATGTGGCGGTCCATGAGCTCGACGGAGGCGCGGCGCGCCACCGAGATGTTCCAGCGATTCGCCTGCCGCCACTCCACGCCGACCTTCTCGCAGTACTCGCAGAAGAGCGCGCGGATGTCCGCCGAGCGGTTCGAGAACTGGTAGCGCGGATACCAGTACGTGCGGTGCGAGTGCACGGCCGGGTTCATGAACCGGCAGCCGTCGGAGTGGATCAGGCCGCGGAGGAACGCCCAGGGATGGCGGTCGAGGATCTCGCGCTGCCAATCGGCGAGCTCGATGCGGCGCGTGTGCTTCGTGCCGGCGCCGTGCTGGGGCAGCAGGCACGGCCAGTGCTTCGAATAGGAAACCACGACGTCCATCTGGGCATCGGGATCGTGGACGACACGGACGCGGTTGTCCGGGCTGACCGCCGCCACCGCTTCCGCGCAAGCGCGCACGATCCTCGGGTAGGCCCGGTCGAGGTGCAGGGCCAATCGGTACACGCCGCGCGCGTGGCGTGCGATCCAGCCGTCGCCCAGGTAGGCGCCTAGGAGGTACGCGTATCGGGGGAAGACCCTGTCGGTGAGCTCAAGCGGGACCGAGCAGCCTCGACACGGCCCGCCCGGTGGGTTGCGCGCGTCGCGCTGGGCGGGGAGCTCGCCGGCAAGCCAGTGACCCACCGTGCTGCGGGGGACACCGGTGACGCGTGCGATCTGGCAGCGGTTGAGGCCACGCTCGGCGAGGTAGAGCACTGCCTCGACCTCTCGGGCCGGGCGGGTCATCGGGGGATGCGGCGGGTGGGATTCGAACCCACACGTCCTTTCGGACACGGCTTTTTGAGAGCCGCGAGTCTGCCGTTCCTCCACCGCCGCGTGGAGACCTTCATTCTGCCGACTCTGACCGGCGTCGTGTCGGCACAGGCGCGCGCAGCGCGCCAACTCCGCCACGCTTCCCCAACTAACCTGCGCAATCGACATGTGCGGTCGCTACACGCTCGCCAACCCGGACCCCAACCGGATCAAGCTGCGCTTCGAGCTGCCCGACGAGAGCGAGATCAACGAGCGGCCGCGCTTCAACATCGCGCCGACCGACCCGGTGCTCGCCGTGCGCGAGCGCGCCGAGGGGCGCGAGCTCGGCACGCTGCGCTGGGGCCTGATCCCCGGCAAGTGGGCGCTCGAGAAGAAGGGCCCGCCACTTATCAACGCGCGCGCCGAGTCCCTGGATCGCCAGCCCGCCTTCGCCGAGTCCTTCGTGCAGCGCCGCTGCCTGATCCCCGCCGACGGGTTCTACGAGTGGCGCCGGGATGAGCGCGGCAAGGTCCCGATCTGGTTCAGCCGGCCCGACGGCGACCTATTCGCCTTCGCCGGCATCTGGGCGCGCTACGAGCCCCGCGACGGCGAGCCGATCACGAGCTGCGCGCTGATCACTTGCGCGCCCAACGAGCTCGTGCGCCCCATCCACAACCGGATGCCGGTCGTGCTCGACCCGAGCGCCGAGGCGCAATGGATCTCCGACACCAAGGACACGGAGGCCCTGCTCGAGCTGCTCCGGCCCGCGCCCGAGGATGCGCTCGTGGCGCGCGAGGTAAACGACTACGTCAACGACGTGCGCGAGGACGGGCCCGAGCTGATCGTTCCGCGTGAGAAGGACGCCACGCTCTTTTGAGCCGCGCGTGGTGTTTGTGTAGCGACCCGACGAGCAGCCGAACGGAGATGACGATTTCACTCAGAAACACGCTCGCTTTGATCCTCGCGGCAACCCTGATCGCCGCCCTGCCGAGCGCCGCCACGCCGGAGCGGGCTGAGGCGCGCACCTGCAAGCACGCCAAGAAGCCCACCAAGAACCTCAAGAAGAAGCAGGCCCGCCTGGCCATGAAGTGCCTCGTGAACAAGAAGCGCAGCGCCAAGAACCTGCGCGCCCGGCCCAAGCTGCGTGAGGCGGCGCAAGCGCACACGCGGTATATGCGCAAGCACAACTGCTTCGCGCATCAGTGCTCCGGCGAGCCCGCGCTCGAGGAGCGCGTACGGCGCACCGGGTATCTGCGCGGGGCCCGCTCCTACGCGCTCGGCGAGGTGATCGCCAAGAACACCGCGCGCGCCACGCCGAAGGACATCCTGCGCCAGTTCATGGGCAGCGCCGGCCACCGCCAGACCCTGATGAGCGGCACCTATCGGAACCTCGGGGTCGGCGTCTCGGCGCGCAACGGCACCGCGCTCTACACGATCGTCGTCGGCCGCAAGCGCTAGCGGGAGTGACGAATCACGCGGGGCTGGGCGCCGCGTCCCCGTCCGCGGGCGGAACGCCCTTGACCGGGCGTTCCTCCTCGATGTGCCACTCCTGGTTGAACGCGACCATCGCGACCGCGATCAGCATGATCTGCACCGGGATGAGCACGATCGTGAGCAGGCCGAGCATCTCCTCGGGGAGCGCCGGCGAGCTGAGGCCGTCCTTCGCCCGGTCGAACCAGGCGGGCGCCGCGACCGCGGCGAAGATCGCCAGCACGACCGCGAGCGAAGCCGCGACCGGCAACACACCCCGGTTCCACCGGGACACGAGATAGGCGAAGAGCACGTAGACCCCCGCCCAGGCGAGCGCGATCACAGCCATTGTCGTGTCCTGCAGCCGCTCCCAGCCGCCGAGCACGATGATCGTGATGAGCGCCGCGGAGATGAGCAGGACGAGGCAGACGAGCGCCTTCGTCGACTTGTTGCGGGCGCTCTCCCTGTTGGGGCGCCACAGCTCGTACCCCGGACGGACGTGCGTGACCTCCATCGCGCGGAGTGTAAACCGGTGCCCCGCGGCGCGCGACACCCAGGGGGCAACTGAAGGGCGCGCGCAGCCTATGATCGGGCGGGCGCGGGCGTGGTGGAATTGGTAGACACGCCGGCTTTAGGTGCCGGTGCTCGAAAGAGCGTGGGGGTTCAAGTCCCTCCGCCCGCATCGCCCCGGTACCCTGGGGGCCAACAGCCGGGGGCAGTGGCCAAATTGGTAAGGCACCGGTCTCCAAAACCGGCGATTCCAGGTTCGAGTCCTGGCTGCCCCGTCTCAGCGCCGAGCCGCAACTAAACCGGGTCGGCGCTGTTGCTTTGGAGAGAGAGATGACTGCCCGTATGCACATTCCAATCGCCACGATCGCCTGCGCGTTCCTGGCCGGGGCGCTGCTCGCGATCAACCCGACTCCGGCTGCCGCCCTGCAGACGAAATGCGCGAAGGCGGAGGCGACTCCATCGCAAGCCACGAAAGCCCAGCTCCAGCGCGCGATGCGCTGCCTCGTTCGCGAGGTGCGCGCGCGCCGGAGAGCCGGCAAGCTCAAGGCGCACCGTGCGCTGAACCGGATCGCGCGCAAGCACACCAAGGTCATGCTGCGCAAGGACTGCCTGCGCCACCGCTGTGCCGGCGAGGATCCGCTCTCCGAGCGCGTCGAGAGCTCCAGCTACCTGCGCCCGGGGCAGCGTTACGGGTATGCCGAGGTGATCGGCTTCAGCACGACCCCGCTGGCGATGATGCAGACCTGGCTCGATCCGCGCAACGGCGTGCGCAACAACATCCTGGGCAAGCGCTTCAAGCACATCGGCATCGGCGTGGGGAAGGGCGCCGCGCGACGCGGCAAGCCCGATCGACGCTTCGCCACCTACACGGTGCTCGTCGCCTGGCGCCGTGGCTGAGTCTCGCGATCCGAACCTATAATTCCGAGTCGATCCAGCGGGCGAGGTGTAACTGGTTGCACGTCAGCCTTCCAAGCTGAAAGTAGCGGGTTCGAGCCCCGTCGCCCGCTTGACACGCCGAGGCCCGAATACGGCATGATGCGTGTCGACGGGCGCCGCCCCCAGCGGCACCCGCTCACAACTGAATCCTCGGGGCGTGGCGCAGTCTGGTAGCGCATTCGGCTGGGGGCCGAAAGGTCGCTGGTTCAAATCCAGTCGCCCCGATGAAGAGACCCCGGAGCGCAGCGCTCCGGGGTTTTTCGTTTCTCTTTGTCGTCGGTCGCGGCAGCCGCACCGCCCCGCGCACGTGATCCGATCGCTAGCAGGCGACGGAGCCCGCACTCGGACGCCGATCGCTAAGCACGGTGCTTCTCCCGCCGTCCGGGCCCGGTGGGGCGAATTCGCCCCACCGGCGGAGTCCGGGGGGCGAGAGACTCGGCGCAGGATGTCGGAGGAGCACGTCCGCTGGATCCGAGATAGCTACGCGAGCCCCGACGCATCGCGGAGCGGCATCGGCGACGGCATGATCGAGCAGCGAGCCCTGTTCGCCGCGCTGGCCGAGCGCATGGACGCGTCAACCGAGTTCGATTTCACGGGGATCTACCCGGATGGACCGGTGCTGCGCGGGATGGATGAGGTGAGCAGGTTTCGCGACGACGGGCCGTGGGACGTTCTGCGATTTCGGGCGGAGCGCGTGATCGACATCGGCGACGACTGCGTCCTGGTGCTCGTCGCTGCCTGGGCGGAGGGAAAGGGCAGCGGGATCCCCGTCGTGCTCCACAACGCCCACGAGTTCACCTTCAACGACCGGACACTCGTTCGTTTCAAGGTCTACGAAGATCAGCGCGAGGCGCTGGCGGCCGCTGGAGTGTTGATCTAGCGACCCGGAACGGACTGGGGTCCCAGCCTCACCTCGGCCCGGGTCGTGGGCGCCGATGTCACCGGTCGCGTGGTGAGAGAAGTGCTGCAAACCAGGCGTTTTTGCGGCCTACGATTCTTCTATGACCAGCCGGCCGCAGCGGATCGGGCCCGCGGAGCTCACCGCGCTTGAGCGCCGCTCGCGCGCCCTGGTTCGGTCGATCGAGATCGCGCTCATCCTCGCGGCGCTGTCGGCGCTGTTGGTGGTGCTCGCCGCGACCCTGAGCAGCCCCGCCTTGGTGACGCTCGCGGCGATCGCCGGCGTGCTGGCGATCGCCGCGCTCGTCCTCGGGATCCGCGCCGCTGTTCATCCACAGCCCGAGCGCCCGGCTGCCGTCCGGCCGCCGAAGCACGCCTGAACCG
>CBFGWL010000018.1:0-41830 GCA_965652565.1 uncultured bacterium | reverse complement strand
GAGTTCCTGATGGAGCTCGCCCTCGGCGCCACGTATCACCGTGGCGCCGACATCGGCGAATGCCTTTCCACGGCGGCGCGCATCAAAGACGGCGATGCGGAGTCGTGGTACGCGGAGTGGAAGGCGACCGGCGATCGCATCGCGCACACGGCGCGGGTCTGCGAGCGCGAGGGTCACAAGGTCTCCGCGCGTGAGGCGTGGCTGCGCGCCGCGACCTACTACGACACCGCCTCGTTCTTCCTCGACTCGACGGACGACCCGGACCGGCTCAAGCCCACCTGGGAGCTCCACCGCGACGCCTGGGACGGGTTCGCACGCAACTTCGACCCGCCCATCGAGCGCGTCGAGATCCCGTACGAGGGCACCACGCTCGAGGGATACTTCTTCCGCGCCGACGACAGCGGCCGGCGCCGCCCGCTGCTGATCCTCAACAACGGCTCCGATGGGCCGGTCTCGGCGATGTGGCTGCAGGGCGCCGCCGGCGGCCTCGAGCGCGGTTACAACTGCCTGACGTTCGACGGACCCGGGCAGGGCGCCGCGCTCTGGCGGCAGAACATCCCGTTCCGGGCGGACTGGGAGGCGGTGATCACTCCGGTCGTCGACTTCGCGCTCGGCCTCGACGAGGTCGACGCGGAGCGGGTCGCGCTGCTCGGGGTGAGCCAGGCGGGCTACTGGGTGCCGCGCGCCATCGCGTTCGAGCGCCGGATCGCCGCAGCCGTTGCCGATCCCGGTGTGTGGGACGTGGGTGTCTCCTGGCGCTCGCATCTGCCCAAGTCCATGGTCAAGCTCCTCAACGAGGGCGAGCGCGACAAGTTCAACCGCAACATGAACTGGGGCACCCGCTTCTCGCGTTCCGCGCGCGGCACGCTCGCCTTCCGGATGCGCCCGTTCGGGCTCGAGACGCCCTACGACGTCTACAAGGCGCTCGAGGACTACACGCTCGATGGCATCGCCGAGCGCATCGAGTGCCCGATCCTGATCACCGACCCCGACCAGGAGCAGTTCTGGCCCGGCCAATCGCAGCGCCTCTACGACGCGGTCTCAACGCCGGAGGAGCGCAAGGCGCTCGTGCGCTTCACCGCCGAGGAGGGCGCGGCCTCCCACTGCGAGCCGCGCGCGCTCGGCCTGCGCGACCAGCGGGTCTTCGACTGGCTGGACTCGGTCCTGCGCTGAGCGCGCTCTAGCCCGGGAGCGGGAAGAGCTCCAGAAAGCGCTCCACGGCGCCGCGGTCGCCGTCGATCTCGAACTCGCCGTCGCGCTCGGCAGCCGCCGCCTCGCGGCCCTCCCAGAGCACCGCGGCCAAGCCGCGCGGGCTCGTCGCGATCGTCGCCGCCGGCTCCGCGGGCGCGCCGCGAGCGACGTCGATCTCCCCGCGCGCGACCCGCACCGTGAACGACTGATCGTCGAGGCGCAGCGCGAACGTCGCGTCGAACTGCGGGTCGCGCTCGGGGTCGAACAGCGTGACGAGGGCGAGCGCGCCCGAATCGGGGCCGAAGGCGGCGTCGGGCCGGGGTGGCAGCGCGCTGCCCCAGCGCCCAAGCTCAAGCAGCACCGGTCGCAGCGCGTGGCCGCGCTCGGTCAGCTCATACACGCGGGCGTTCGCCGGCGGCTCCAGCGTGCGCCGCTGGACGACGCCCGCCGCTTCCAGGTCGCGCAGCCGCGCGGCGAGCATGTCCGGGCCGACGCCTGGCAGGCCGGCGCGCAGGTCCGTGAAGCGCTTCGGGCCGAGCATGAGCTCGCGGATGACGAGCAGGGCCCAGCGCTCACCCACCACGTCGAGGGCGCGCGCGATGCCGCAGAGGTCGTCGTAGGTCCTCATGATTGGAAAATCCAACTAACTGATATACATTTCCAACTGTACTGAAGGCAACGGAAGGAGAGAGGCATGAGTGAGCGCGAGAGCTACCCGCACGGCGTGCCGTGCTGGGTGGACGCGCTGGTCCCCGACGTAGGGGCCGCCCGGCGGTTCTACGGCGGTGTGTTCGGCTGGGAGTTCGACGGCCCCGCACCCATGGGCGGCAACCCGGATGGTGAGTACTACGTCGCCCGCGTGCGCGGGCGCGACGTGGCCGGGATCGGCTCGCTGCCCCCGGGACGGCCCGAGGCCGGGCACATGACCCAGGTGCGGGTCGAAAGCGCGGACGAGGCGGCGCGCACGGCCGAGGGCGCGGGCGGGCACGTGCTGGCACCGCCGTTCGACGTGCCCCCCGTGGGCCGGATGGCCGTGATCCAGGATCCAGCCGGCGGCCAGTTCGCCGTTTGGGAGGCGAGGGGACGCGAGGGCGCCGAGCTGGTGAACGAGCCCGGCGCCTGGTCGATGAGCGCACTGCACGTCGCCGACCCCGACGCCGTGATCCCGTTCTACTCGGAGCTCTTCGGCTGGAACGCCGAGGCCGCCGGCCCCGGCATGTGGCTTCTGCGGCTGCCCGGTTACGTCGGCGGCGAGCCGAGCCAGCCGGTGCCGCGCGACGTGGTCGCGCTGATCGAGCAGGACCCGCAGGCGGCGCGCGGCTTCTGGCGCGCGGATTTCTGGATCGCCGACCTCGACGCGGCGGCGAGTGCGGTCGGTGAGCTTGGCGGGCGGGTGATCGACCCGCCGGCGGAGATCCCGGGCCTGCCGTTCAAGGCCGCGCTGATCGCCGATCCGGCCGGCGCGACCTTCTCGCTCAGCCAGCTCCTGCTCGAGGACGCGACGGCAGGCGCACCGGCCTAGCCCGAGACGACGCCGGGGGCGCGGCCGGGTTGGCCGCGCCCCTCTTGCGTCGGCCTCGGCCGGGCACCCGTTGAAGCGCCTTACCCGGGGCCGTCGCCTAAAGCGTCAGTCGCGGTCGTCTTCCTCGAGACGCCGCACGAACCGCCAGGCGGCCGGGACGGTGACGCTGCCGATCGCCGCCTTGATCAGCCCGCCGACGATGAAGATGGTGAAGCCGTTGTGGATGGCCTCGCCCCAAGTGAGGTCGGTGAACGCGTGCAGCCACGGAACGCCGATCCCGAAGATCGCGAGCTGGGCGAGGGCGAACCCGACGAACGCGATGAGCGGATTGCGGTCGAAGCCGCGCTCGGCGAACCAACCCATCAGACCGGCGGCGAAGACGAAGCCGACGATGTAGCCGCCGGTCGCGCCGAAGATCACCTCGGTGCCGCTGCCGCCGTCGGAGTAGATCGGCAGGAACAGGCCCAGGCACAGGTAGAGCAGCTGCGAGAGCATGCCGCGCTTCGCGCCGAGCGCGGCGCCGGCGATCACCACCGCGAGCGTCTGGCCGGTGATCGGGACGGGCGAGGGCGGCACGTGGATCGCGATCTGTGCGCCGAGCGCGGTGAGCCCGGCGCCGGCGCAGATCAAAAGCGCGTCGCGGACACGCGCGCCCGGGATCACATCGGCAAGGACGAGACGTGGTGCAGCGGCTGTCGCGTTCATGCGCGGCAGGGTATTCGATCCCGACTCCCCGCGAAACCCCTATGGGCGGGTCGGCCGAACGGCGGCAACCGGCGCCGATCCGTCTCGCCGTCCATACCATTGCTTGCGCATGCGAATGGTGGGACATCGCCGGGGCTGGCTCGCGCTCGCCGCGCTCGCGCTGGCGGCGCTGCTCGCGCCGTCCGGGGCCGCGGCCGAGACGGTCGTCGCCAAGACCAACAAGAAGAACACGCGCTGCGAGATCCGCTCGTTCGCAGTCGTGCACGACCTGCTGCTCCTCGAGCGCGTCGACTACGGGTTCGAGGTGCCGCGCTGCAAGACGCGATCGGGGCTGCGGTTCGTCGACGGCGACGCGCTGCTCTACTTGCACGGGATCCGCCAAGCCGACGCGGTGGCAGGACCCCGCGGGCAGGTGCCGTTCATCCGGGCAGGGAGCTGGACCGGCCTGCGCGGGGACCACCACGTCCGGGCGAGCGTGGGCATCGTGCTCCGCGGCGGCAAGCACACGCGCAAGAATCGCCGCGAGCGCTGGCGCAAGCCGCCTGCCGGCTGCGCGATCAGCATGTACCGCCGGCCGGGGGACCTGCTCTCCTGCGTCCTGGTGGACGCGTTCTGACTGACCCCGCTGCACGGGCTTCAGGCCGGAAACCCGGGCGACCCCCCCAGATGGGGTGGTCGCCGGACGACCCAACGCGACCGCTCCCTGTCGAGGCAAGCCTTGCTTTCGGGCCGCGGCCGAGCGCACGGTGCTTCGATTTCCGAAGCGGCTAGCGCTAGCATCGTGGTATGGCGACCAAGGCGGAGACACGCGCGTCCAGCCCGCACTCCTTCGCGGAATGCGGCCGGGCGGATGCGGCCCTCGCGCGCGCCTTTCGTTTCCTCGGCAAGCGCTGGAACGCCGTGGTGCTCGGCACGCTCAGCAACGGGCCGTCCGGCTTCCGCGAGATCGCGCGCGCGATCGACGGGATCTCGGACTCGATGCTTTCCGACCGGCTCTCCGCCCTGGGGGAGGCCGGCCTGATCGAGCGCACGGTCGATCCCGGCCCACCCGTGTCCGTGCGCTACGAACTCACCGAGCGCGGCCGGGCGCTCATGCCGGCGCTCGGCGAGATCGCCCGCTGGGCCGAGAAGCACCTGCCTGAGGACTCGGACTGCTGACCGCGCCGCACGCGGTCCCGAGGCGAGAAAGCCGAGGCGGCCGCGCGGACCGCCCCGGCCCCCAAGCGGATCAGCGGCGCTTCTTCGCCCGGGCGCGGGTGACCACGCCGGCCTTGTTGAAGTTCGACTTGTCCGCGCAGCGGTTCTTCTGTTTGGCCGCGATGGACCCGTCGTTGGCGCAGTCGCGCCGGTTGCCGGAAGCGCGATTGCGGCGCAGCACGGTGTCGGCGCCGTCGTTGTGGAACCCGTTCGCCTTGTTCTTGGTGGCGACGTTGGCGATCAGCTTGTTGTCCGGGTAGCTGCTGACGTAGATGCCGTCCCCGTGGTTCTTGCGGGTCACGTTGCGCTCGAGCCGGTTCGACCCGCCGCCGACGTAGATCCCGGCTCCGCCATTGCCGATCGCCCGGTTGCCGCGCACGAGGTTGCCGTCGCCGCTGACGTAGAGGCCGTCCTCTTGCTCGAAGCCGTTTGCACGCGCGACGTTTCCGATGATCCGCGCCTGGCTGAGCGACAGGTAGAAACCGCCGTTCGAGGTGCCGACCACGAGGTTGTCGCGAATCACCGCGCGCCCGCTATCGACGTACACGTAGATCCCTTCCCCATCGTCGAACATGTCGCGCACCACGTTCCCCTGGACCACCGTCTTGCCGCAGGCGATCGCGCAGGAGATGTCGACGCCGTAGTCGCTCCCGCCGCTGAAGCGGTTGTTGATGGCCTTGGGGTTCTGGCCGTTGATGTCAACGCCGCCGTCCTGGCAGGCGCTCATGCGGTTGCCCTGAACGCGCCCGCGATCGCCGCTCACCTCGATGCACCGGTAGTAGGCCCTGCCGCCCTTGTTCTTGACGACGCGGGCCTGGTTCCCGGAGATCTCGACCAGATACCCGTCGGCCACCGCGACGGTGTTGCCGCGCACCAGCGCTCGGTTACCGTTGATCGCAATTGCGGAGCCGTCCTCGCAGCCGCGCGCGACGGTGCCCCGGACCACCGCGTCATCGCCGCTGATGTAGATGCAGCCGTTGTCCGCCTGGCGGACCTGCGTGTTGATCACCTGAGCGCGATTGCCGCTGATGTCGATTCCACTGTCGCCACAGGCGGTCAGGCGCGAGTTGAGCACCTGCGCGCGATCCCCCGCCGAGCTGAAGCAGTCGTCGTTCGACCGGCCGGTGAAACGCACCTTGTCGATCACGCAGCGGTTGCTGCTGTTGCAATGGACGCCGTAGCCGTGGCGGAGCTCGAGGTTCACGAGCCGGACGCGGTTCGCGTTGATGTCGAACTGCTCCCCGTTGCCCAAGCCCTCGATGTGGCCGTCGACGACGACTCCCTTCTTCACGCCCTTGATCACGAGGCGCGGCGTGTTCACGGTCACGTGCTCGAAGTTCCGCTTCTTGGAGATCTCGATCGAGTCACCCGGGTTGGCCGCGTCGACGGCCGCCTGGATGGTCGAGTACTTCTGCGGGACCTTGCGCACGGCCCCGTTCGCGCTGGCGCTCACGATGAGCAGCGCGAGGACCCCCACGCAGATCCCCAATGCGGCGCGCAGCGCGCCGGCTCGCCTGGATCTGGACAAGTTCTCCCCCGTTCGAGTCGGATGGATGGGTTACGCGATGAACCTATGCGAACCGGCGGCGGGGGGCAAGTGGGGATCGCATCGCGCCATCGCTTCCGGCCGGGACGTGGCGGGTTTGCCTTTGCCCCGCCGGATGTGCATAGAATACGGCAATACGGAAACGAAGTTCCGTAATACGGAATCCGCAGCTCACGGGGAAAGGAGAGGAGCGGGCATGTCAACAACGACCGGGATCGAGGTTTCGGAGCGATCCGTGCCGGGGGCCGACCAGGTCCTGACCGCGGAGGCGCTCGACTTCGTCGCCCGGCTCCACGAACGTTTCGAGCCGCGCCGCCAGCAACTGCTCGAGGCCCGCGAGGAGCGGCGAGGCCGTATCGCCGCGGGCGAGCTGCCCACGTTCCGCGAGGACACGGCCTCCATCCGGGAAGGCGACTGGCGCGTCCCGCCGGCGCCGCCGGATCTGCGCGATCGCCGGGTCGAGATCACGGGGCCGGTCGAGCGCAAGATGATGATCAACGCGCTCAACTCGGGCGCCCGCGTGTTCATGGCCGACTTCGAGGACGCCCTGACGCCGAGCTGGACGAACATCGTCCAGGGACACGCGAACGTCATGGACGCGGTGCGTCGCGAGATTTCCCACCGCACGCCCGACAAGGAGTACGTGCTCAACGACGAGATCGCGACGCTCGTGGTGCGACCGCGGGGCTGGCATCTCGAGGAGACGCACGCCCGGGTTGGCGGCGCGCCCGTCTCGGGCTCGCTGTTCGACTTCGGCCTGTTCTTCTTCCACAACGCCGCGGCGGCGCTCGAGCGCGGTAGCGGCCCCTACCTGTATCTGCCGAAGCTCGAGGGCAGCGGCGAGGCCGCGCTGTGGCACGAGGTGTTCAGCTTCGCCGAGGACGAGCTTGGGTTCGATCGCGGGACGATCCGCGCCACCGTCCTCGTCGAGACGATCCTCGCCGCCTTCGAGATGGAGGAGATCCTCTACGAGCTCGGCGAGCACGCCACCGGCTTGAACGCGGGGCGCTGGGACTACATCTTCAGCGTCATCAAGAAGTTCCCGGATCGGCCCGAGTTCGTCCTGCCCGACCGCAACCAGGTGACCATGACCGTGCCGTTCATGCGCGCCTACACCGAGCTCCTCGTGCGCTCGTGCCACAAGCGCGGCGCGCACGCGATCGGCGGGATGGCGGCCTTCGTCCCGAGCCGCCGGGATCCCGCGGTCAACCAGCGCGCGATCGCGCAGGTGCGCGCCGACAAGGAGCGCGAGGCCGGCGACGGCTTTGACGGCAGCTGGGTCGCGCATCCGGATCTCGTGCCGCCCGTGCTCGAGGTGTTCGACCGCGTGCTTGGTGACCGGCCCAACCAGCTCGAGCGCACCCGCGACGACGTGAGCATCGACGCGAAGCAGTTGCTCGACGTCGAGGTGCCCGGCGGATCGGTGACCGAGGCCGGCCTGCGCAACAACATCGCAGTGGGCATCCGGTACCTGACCTCGTGGCTCAGCGGCAACGGCGCGGCGGCGATCTTCAACCTGATGGAGGACGCGGCCACCGCCGAGATCGCCAGGTCCCAGGTGTGGCAGTGGATCCGGCACGGCGTGAAGCTGGACGACGGCCGGGAGGTCACGGAGGAGCTGGCGCGCTCGATCATGGCTGAGGAGATCGAGAAGCTGCGACAGGAGATCGACGGCGACGCGGCACTCAGCCAGCGAGTCGACACGGCCGCCGAGCTCTTCGCCGAGGTCGCCCTGACCGACGAGCTCGTCGAGTTCCTTACCCTGCCCGCGTCCCGTCACCTCGAGTGAGGGAGGCCGATCGCTGCATTGCGGAATGGCCATCCCGCAATGAGTAATATCCTCGCGTGGCTGCACGGCGCGACAGCGTTCAGTCGGTTGAGCGCGCGCTCGATCTCCTTGAGGTGCTGTCCAGCGGGGAGGCGCTCGGGGTCTCCGAGCTCGCCAGCCGCACAGGACTGGTGCCGAGCACGGCGCACCGTCTGCTCTCAACCCTGTCGCGGCGCGGCTACGTCACGCAGCGCGCGGACTCCAATCGCTACGCGATCGGCCTGCGCGTGCTCGAGCTGGCCAGTGGGCTCGAGGACGAGCTCGCGCACCTGCGCCGCGTGGCCCGCCCGCAGCTCGAGGGCGTGCAGCGGGCCACCGGCGAGACCGCGAACCTCGTCGTCCTCGACGGCGAACGCGCCGTTTACGTCGATCAGGTGCAGGGCAGCCGCAGCGTGCGCATGTTCACCACCGTCGGCGCCACCGTGCTCGCCCACACGACGGCGGCAGGCAAGGCGATCTTGGCCTTCGCCCCGCCGGAGCACATCGAGCATCTATACGGCAAGCGCGACGACCTCGAGCAGCTCACCCCGCGGACGCTGACCACGGTTGATGCCTTCCTGGAAGATCTGGAGAGGACGAAGCGCCGTGGATACGCGATCGACAACGAGGAGCACGAGGAGGGGGTCAGCTGCATCGCCGCGCCGGTGCTCGGCCCCGGCGGCATCTCCCAGGCGGCCATCAGCATCTCGGCGCCGACCCCGCGGATCATCAACGCCGAGACCGATGAGCTCGGCAGGTTGCTTCGCGAGCACGCGGACGGCGCCTCGGCTGCGCTCACGGGCCAAAGCCAGGACGGGGCTGGGCTCGCGAGCGAACGCTAGGGCGAGGTGGCCGGCATGGCGGTAGCCGAGCTACTCGCCGAGATCGATCGACGCCGGCCGGGCGCCCAGGTCCTCACCGATCCGGCGCGCCTCGCCCCATACGAGTCGGATGCGCTGACCGCGTTCCGCGCCCGCCCGGAAGCGGTGGTGCTGGCGCGCGACCGTGAGGACGTGATCGAGCTCGTCCGCCTCTGTCACCGCGAGGGCGTCCCGTTCGTCGCGCGCGGCAGCGGCACCAGCCTGTCCGGCGGGTCGCTGCCCGTCGAGGGCGGCATCGTGATCGCCCTCAACCAGCTCAACCGCGTCCTGCGGATCGACCCCGAGGAGCGCATCGCGGTCGTCGAGCCCGGCACCATCAACGCCCACGTCAGCGCGGTCGCCGCCGAGCACGGGCTCTTCTACGCGCCCGATCCGTCGAGCCAGCAGATCTGCACGATCGGCGGGAACATCGCCTTCAACTCCGGCGGCGCTCACTGCCTGAAACACGGGATGACGTCGAACCACGTCCTCGGCGCCGAGGTGGTGCTCGCCGACGGCCAGGTGGTCCGGCTGGGCACGGGGAGCCTGGAGACTGCCGGCCCGGATTGGCTCGGCCTGTTCGTGGGCTCAGAGGGGCTCTTCGGCATCGCGACCGAGGTGACCCTGCGGCTCGTGCCGATGCCCGAGTCCACCCGCACGCTGCTGGCTGCCTACCCAACCTTGGAGGCCGCGGGCGACGCGGTCGCCGCGATCATCGCCGCGGGGTGCCTGCCGGTCGCCATGGAGATCATGGACGCGCTCGCCATCCAGGCGGCGGAGTCGTCGGTGCGGCCCGGCTACCCGGATGCCGCGGCGCTCTTGATCGTCGAGCTCGACGGCGAGCGCGACGCGGTCGAGGCGGACTTCGAGCGCGTTCGCCGCGTGATCGAGGAGGCCGGCGCCACGGAGGTGCGCGCGACCGACGACGCCGCGGAGCGGGCGATGATCTGGAAGGGCCGCAAGAGCGCGTTCTCGGCGGTGGGCTGGCTCTCGCCCGACTACCTGGTCCAGGACGGCTGCGTGCCGCGCACGCGGCTCGGGGAAGCGCTCGCGGCGATCGAGCGCATGAGCGCCGAGGCCGGGCTGCGCGTCGCCAACGTCTTCCACGCCGGCGACGGGAACCTGCATCCCCTGATCCTCTACGACGGACGTGAGCCGGGCGCCGTGGAGCGCGCCGAGCGGCTCGCCGGCGAGATCCTCGAGCTCTGCGTGAGCCTGGGCGGCTCGATCACCGGCGAGCACGGCGTCGGGATGGAGAAGCGTGAGTACCTCGCGCGCATGTTCACGGCGGCCGACCTCGACGCGATGCGCCGCCTGCGCGAGTCCATCGATCCCGATCGCCTCGCGAACCGCGGCAAGATGCTGATCGAGGAGGCCCCGCCCGAGCGGGTCGCAGAGGGGCGCGCCCCCGGCGGCGCAAAGCGCGAGGCGCTGCCGCCGGGCGTCGAGGAGCTCGCCGAGCGGATCCGCGCGGCGCGCGCGGAGGGCCTGCGCGTCCTGCCGCAGGGCGCGGGCACCAAGCCCGCGCTCGCGCGGCCGCCCGACGGCGTCGAGCCCCTCCCCGTAGCGGGGCTGCGGGGGATCGTCCACTACGACCCCGAGGAGCTCACCCTCACCGCGCGCGCCGGCACACCGCTCACCGAGATCGCCGCGGAACTGGCGCAGCACGGCCAGTGCCTGCCCTTCGACCCCCCGTTCGTGCCCCGCGGTGCGACCCTCGGGGGCGCCGTTGCGGCGGGCCTCTCGGGTCCCGGCCGCTACCGCCACGGCGGCGTGCGCGACTGCGTGATCGGCGTGCGCTTCCTGGACGGGACGGGTGAGCTCATCTCGGCCGGCGGGCGCGTCGTGAAGAACGCCGCGGGGTTCGACCTGCCGAAACTGCTGGCGGGCAGCGCCGGGCGTTTGGGCGTGCTCGTGGACGTGAGCATCAAGGTTCTGCCCGCGCCGGCGGCCTGCGCGACGCTGCGTGCCGAGCTCGGCGATTTCGCCGACGCGGTGCGCGTCGTCCGCGCGCTCTGTCGCTCGCCCTTCGACATCGAGGCCCTCGAGCTCGAGCCCTCCGGCGTGGTGTGGGTGCGGATCGGCGGATCCCCCGATCGCCTGGACCGCCGGCTGGATAGACTCGCGTCCGAGCTCGCCCTCGCCGATGCCGAGCGCCTGCGTGAGGACGAGGAGGCGGCGGCCTGGGCCGCGATGCGCGAGCTCGAGGGGGCTCCGCCGGACGCTGCGCTCGCCAAGGTCGCGATCACGCCGGGACGGAGCATCGACTTCGAGGCGGAGCTGGCCACGGCCGGGGCCTGGCGGCACTACGGCGCGGGCGCGCAGACGGCGTGGGTGGCGTGGCCGGCCGAGCGCGACGCCGCGGAGCTGGAGGCCGCGACGCAGTCCGTCGGAGCCGCCGGCGTTTGGGTGCGCGGCGACGTCCACCGGCCGTTCTTCGGCGTGGCGAGCGGCGGCGAGTTCGCCCGGCGCGCCGCGCGTGGCCTCGATCCCGACGGCGTCTTCGCGGAGGTTCGCTGATGCAGCACGAGATACCCGTCGAGCAGCTGGGCCCACAGGGCGAGGCGATGGCCGGCGCCGTCTCGGCGTGCGTGCACTGCGGCTTTTGCCTGCCCACGTGCCCGACGTACGTGGTGATGGGCGAGGAGGAGAACTCGCCGCGCGGGCGGATCTTCCTGATGAAGGAGGTGCTCGAGGGCAAGCTGAGCGCCGACGACGCGGCCGCCCCGATCGACAACTGCCTTGCCTGCCAGGCGTGCGTAACGGCCTGTCCGTCCGGGGTCGAGTACGGCGATCTGATCACGGCCTACCGGCTCCATACCGAGAAGCGGCGCAGCCGCCCGCCCGGCGAGCGGGCGCAGCGGGCGATGGTGGGCGCGACGCTCCCGCGCCCGAAGCGCTTTCGGCTGGCCGCGCGCCTGGGGATGGCGACGCGCGGGCTCGCCAAGCTCGCGCCGCGGCGGATGCGCGCCATGCTGAACCTGCTGCCCGACGAGTTGCCCGCCGCGCAGCCGTTGCCCTCGTTCTTCCCGGCCGAGGGGGAGCGCCGGGCCCGCGTCGCGCTTCTGCGCGGTTGTGCCCAGCGGGTCCTCGCGCCCGAGATCGGCTGGGCAACCCTGCGCGTACTCGCGCGCAACGGCGTGGAGGTGGTCGTGCCCGAGCAGGATTGCTGCGGCGCGCTGGCCATGCACGCCGGGCGCCGACGGCAGGCCGAGCGCCTCGCGCGCGAGACGATCGCAGCGTTCCCCGATGACGTCGATGCCGTGATCACCAACGCCGCCGGCTGCGGCTCGGGGATGCAGGAATATCCGCTGTTGCTCGCCGGCGACGAGCGGGAGGAGGCCGCGGCGCGGGACTTCGCCGGCCGCGTGCGGGACATCACGACCTTCCTCGACGAGCTCGGCCTCGTGCAGCCGCCCGAGGCGCCGGCGCGGGCGCGCGTGGCCTACCACGACGCCTGCCACCTGGCCCACGCCCAGGGCGTGCGCAGGGCGCCGCGCGAGTTGCTCGCGGCCGCCGGCTACGAGGTCCTGGAGCCCGCGGATCCTGAGATCTGCTGTGGATCCGCCGGCACTTACAACGTCGAGCGGCCTGAGATCGCGGCGGACCTCGGGCGCCGCAAGGCCTCCTCGCTGTTGGCCACCGAGCCCGACGTCGTCGCGGCCGGGAACATCGGCTGCCTGACGCAGATCCGCACGCACCTGGCCGAGCGGGGGAGCGGGGTCGAGGTGCTCCACACGGTCGAGCTTCTGGACCGTGCCTACTCAGCCGGCCGCTGACGAACTAACCCGAGCTTGACGCCCTTCGGTGATTTCTGTTAGAACCCACGCAGTAACGGAAAGCTAGTTCCGCATTACGGGAAACAAGGCTCCTGAGGTTGAGGTCGCGGAGCCGGAGGAGGAGAGGAAGATATGGCCCGGTCCCTGGGGAACCGCAAGCTGCTGATGGTCATGGCTGCAGGGCTGCTCACAGCTCTCATCGCCTTGGTCGCGGGTAACCGCATCCCGTTCGTCGGGCCCCAGGAGGCGAGCGCCCAGGAGGGCGACGGCCGCTACCACGCGCTGATCTTCTCCAGGACCACCGGCTTCCGCCACAGCGAGGCCATCGAAGCCGGCCACGAGGCCTTCGACGAGATGGCCGCGGCCGAGGACTACGACGTCACGCACTCCGAGGATGCCTCGCTCTTCACCGACCACGGTCTGCGGCAGTTCGACGTCATCGTCTTCCTGAACACCGACGGCGAGGGCATCCTCAACGCCCGCCAGCGCAACGCCTTCGAGCGCTGGATGCAGCGGGGCGGCGGCGCGGTGTCGATCCACGCGGACGCGAACGCCGACCGCAACTGGGAGTGGAAGACCGACATGATGGGCGGCGCCCTCTTCGACAACCACCCGCAGGGACCGCTCCAGTTCCAGGCGGCTGACGTCGTCGTCGAGGACGACTCGCACCCCGCGACCGCGGAGCTTCCGCCTGTCTGGAACCGCGTGGACGAGTGGTACAACTTCACCGCCAACCCGCGGGACGACGTCCACGTCCTGCTCACGCTCGACGAGGAGAGCTACGAGGGCGGCCAGCACGGCGACGACCACCCGATCGCCTGGTGCACGCAGTACGACGGCGGTCGGCACTTCTACACGGCCCTCGGCCACGAGGACGCCGCGAACAACTCGGTTGCCTG
The DNA here is from genome assembly GCA_965652565.1 of uncultured bacterium. Lineage (GTDB taxonomy): Bacteria > Actinomycetota > Thermoleophilia > Solirubrobacterales > 70-9 > RSA11. The sequence continues at coordinate 28,324 of CBFGWL010000018.1, read as the reverse complement.
GTCCGACGACCTGTACCGCGGCCACATCCAGGGCGCGCTCGAGTGGGCCGCCGGTGAGGAGGCGGCCGACTGCGGCCCGGACCGCGAGGGCATCCCCACCGAGGGTTCGCTCCAGAAGGTGACGATCGAGGACGACGTCGCCAACCCGATGTCGGTCGACATCGCCAACGACGGCCGGGTGTTCTGGACCCAGATGGGCTCCACCCAGGCGCCCCTCGGCGGCCCGGCCGACGTGAAGATGCACGACCCCGAGACCGGGCTGACGCACACGATCGCGACGCTCACCGTCCACCGCCGTAACGAGAACGGCCTGACGGGCATCGCGCTCGATCCGAACTTCGACTCGAACGGCTTCATCTACCTCTACTACTCGGAGCCGGGCCCGGTGACCGAGCTGGGCGCCCATCGTCTCTCGCGCTTCACCTTCGACCCGGAGGCCGGCGAGGCGGGGCAGCTCGACATGGACTCAGAGGTGGTGCTGCTGAAGGTCCCCCATCAGCGTCAGGTCTGCTGCCATACCGCGGGCTCGATCCAGTTCGGCCCGGACGATCTGCTCTACCTCTCGACCGGCGACGACACCGAGCACGCGCGCTCCGACGGTCGCTCGAACCACGACGCGCGGCCTTGCGGCCCCGATAGCTGGAACCCGGGCGACGCGAACTGCAACCAGAACCCGGACAGCTGGCACGAGGACGCGCGCCACGCGAACGACTCCCGGCGCAGCGCCGGCAACACGAACGACCTGCGCGGGAAGATCCTGCGCATCGACCCGATCGAGGAGGCGACCCCCGAGGACGAGCCGGGTCCGGGCTCGACGTACGAGATCCCCGAGGGCAACCTCTTCGACGAGGCTGAGGACACGGAGGACCGGACGCGGCCCGAGATCTACACGATGGGCCACCGCAACCCGTTCCGCTTCGGCTTCGACGAGGAGACCGGCTGGATCTACCAGGGCGAGGTCGGCCCCGACGCGGGCAACGACTCCCTGGCCCCGCCGCCCTCGACCGGGCGCGGCCCGCGCGGCTACGACGAGATCAACCAGATCCGCGAGGCGGGCAACTTCGGCTGGCCGTACTGCATCGCCGACAACAAGGCCTACCGGCCGTGGGTCTGGACCGGCACGGGCAACTCCGCCGCCGGCTACCCCGGCGACAACAACCCGAGCTGGCCGGACAGCGGCCCGCCCGGGGAGCAGGACAACTCGATCCCGTACTTCGACTGCGAGAACGGTCCGTTCAACCACTCGCCGCTCAACGACGGTCTCGAGATCGTCCCGCCCGGCCAGGAGGCCTGGATCTACTACCCGTACGGCTCCTCGCCGGAGTTCCCGGACATCCCGCAGGGCGGCGGCCGTGCGGCGATGGGCGGCCCGGTGTACCGCTACGACCCGGAGCTCGACTCGGACGTCAAGCTCTCCGAGTGGTTCGACGGGAAGCTGATCTGGGGCGACTGGACCCGCAACGTGATCCTGCTCACCCAGGTCGAGGAGGACGGCTCCTACGGCGGCACGACGCAGCTCATGCCGGGCGAGGAGTTCCGTCACCCGCATGACATCGAGCTCGGCCCCGACGGAGCGCTCTACATCATCGAGTGGGGCAACAACTTCAACTACGGCTCCTACGGGGTCAACCCCGACGCGGGGATCTACCGGATCGAGCAGCGCAAGGGCGGACTGCCGGCCCTCGCGAACGCGCAGGCCTCGCCCACGCTCGGTCAGGCTCCGCTCGAGGTGAACTTCCGCGGCGAGCTCTCCGACCGCGGCGCCGATGATGCGCCCACGTACGAGTGGGACTTCGGCGACGGCGAGAGCTCCACGGAGGCCAACCCGACCCACACCTACGAGGAGGCCGGGACCTACGAGGTGACCCTGACCGTCACCGACGAGGCCGGGACCACGACGGACACCGTCACGGTCACGGTTACCGACGAGGCCGAGTGTGGCCCGCCGCGCTCGGACGATTTCGAGGCGGGCGAGCTCGACGACACCCGCTGGGATGTCATCCGGCGGGACGACGAGCGCCTCGAGGTTGCGGACGGCGCGCTGACCATCACGGCGGCGAAGCAGGACATCTTCCAGGGCGACACCGGCCTGCCGAACATCGTCGTGCAGGATCTGCCGGGCTTCGGCTCGCTGCCCTGGACGATGACCGTCGAGATGACCTGGAACCCGACGCAGGACTTCCAGAACGCCGGGATGATCATCTACGACGACGACGACAACTACATCAAGACCGGCATGGTCTGGAACGGGTCCCGCAACTTCGAGCTGATCAAGGAAGCGGGCGGGTCCGCCACCTTCGAGGGCACCGTGGGCGCCGGCTCGACGCCGAACCGGTACTTCATGAGGTTCGTCTCGAGCGACGGCAACTCGGTCGAGTCGCAGTTCTCGGCTGACGGCGAGAACTGGACGAGCATCGGCACCACGAACCTCGACGGGTTCGAGCAGCCGCGGATCGGCGTCTACGCCACGGCGTCCACCCAGGCCGCCGCCGCCGAGATCCCGGCGAGCTTCCACTCGATCGAGATCACCCCCGATCGCGAGCCGTGCGGCGACTGCGGCACGCCGCGCTCGGATGAGTTCGACGGCAGCGAACTGGACGAGGACCGCTGGGGCGTCGTCCGCCGCGACGATGAGCGCCTCGAGGTCGCGGACGGCGCGCTGACGCTGACCGCAGCGAAGCAGGACATCTTCCAGGGCGACACCGGCCTGCCGAACATCGTCCTGCAGCCGCTGCCCGGCGGCGGCATGACGCCGTGGTCGATCACGGTCGACATGAGCTGGAACCCGACGCAGGACTTCCAGAACGCCGGCCTGATCATCTACGAGGACGACGACAACTACATCAAGACCGGGATGGTCTGGAACGGGTCCCGCAACTTCGAGCTGATCAAGGAGATCGGCGGGTCAGCCACGTTCGAGGGCACCGTGGGCGCCGGCACCACGCCGGAGCGGTACTTGATGCGGTACATCTCGGCCGACGGCAACACGGTCGAATCCCAGTTCTCGGCCGACGGCCAGGACTGGACGACGATCGGCACAACCAACCTGACGGGCATCGACGACCCGCGGATCGGTGTCTACGCCACGGCGTCCACCCAGGCCGCTGCCGCCGAGATCCCGGCGAGCTTCCACTCGGTGGCGATCACCCCGGACCGCGAGCCGTGCGACGGGGAGGACGACGTCACGCCCCCGGAGACCACGGCGCAGCTGAACGGCGAGCCGCCGGCGTCGGCCTACACGGGGCCCGTGGAGGTGACGCTCTCGGCGACCGATCCGGGCGCTTCCGGCGGGCCGCAGAACTACGACGTGGACGCGGAGCCCGGCACCTGGGGGCCGGATCAGGTCGACCTCGAGGTGGGCGACCAGATCACCTGGCACTTCCCGGCCGACGCCGGCTTCCCGCACGACGTGTGGCTCGTGCCGCCGGGCGGTGACGGCGACCCGAACGGTGACGACATCTTCGAGGTCACCGACGGCATCGTGCAGCCGGGTGGCGACCCCGTCTCCTACACGTTCGAGGAGGAGGGCGAGTGGGTCTACGTCTGCAAGCTGCACGCGTCCTTCTCCAATGGCACGTGGTCCGGCATGGTCGGCACCGCGAACGTGAGCGCCGGCGGTGGCGGCGGGTCCGCGTCGGGCGTCGCGTACACCGAGTACCGCGTCGACTCCGACAGCCCCGACGACTGGGTGCGCGTCGAGAACGACGGTGGCGACGATCCGTTCGTGACCGACTTCACGGTCGAGGACGTCGGCCAGCACGTGGTCGAGTACCGCTCGGCGGACGCGGCCGGCAACGTCGAGGAGACCAAGTCCGTCGAGTTCACGATCGACGAGTACGAGGAGCCCAGCGGGGAGCCCGCGCTCAGGATCAACGCGAAGCCCAAGAAGAAGGCCGTGCGCAAGAAGGCCAAGCGCGTTGCCTTCAACGTGCGGATCGCCAACCGGGGCGATGCCGCGGCGACGGGCGTGCGGGTCTGCGCGAAGGCGCCCAAGAAGAAGATCCGGATCCTGAGCGGCAACCGCAAGGGCTGCCAGAAGGTCGGGAAGCTGGCGGACGGCAGCAACCAGAAGCTCCGCTTCCAGGTCAAGCCGAAGAAGAAGGCCGTCGGCAAGAAGACCCGGATCAAGTTCATCGTCAACGCGAAGAACGCCAAGCGGCAGACCGCGGTGGTGACGCTGAGGGTCCGCAGGAACTGATCTCACCTCCCGCCTCCTGGGCGCCCGCCGTCCTCTTCCCAGCGGCGGGCGCCCAGGGTGGCGGCCGGACTTTTGAGGGCGGGAAATGCGTTGTCTCAGGGGGGAAAAAGAGGTGTTGACGTCGCAGGAGAGCTTGTGTAAGGATGCGCGTATCGCGGAAACGATGTCCCGTATTTCGGAACATCGCTGCGGGAGTGAGGAGAGGCAATACGTGATGGGTGACGCTTGGAGGACGAGCCTGCGTGGCGACTTCGGCGCCTGAAAGGCTGAGCACCGAGGTCGAGGCGCCGGCGCGGCTGCGACAGCCGAAGGCGGTGATCGGCGGGGCCCTCGTCCTGCTGATCGCGGGCTGGCTGGTCGGTAAGGCGATCGGCGACTTCGGCGGCTTTCTCGGCGCGACCCTGCTGGGTCTGACGCTCGCCGGCCTCTACTTCGTGGTCGCGAGCGGCTTCACGCTGATCTTCGGGCTGATGCGCACGATCAACATGGCGCATGGCTCGCTGTACCTGCTCGGCGGCTACATCGCCTTCGAGCTCCAGGAGAAGCTCTTCTCCGACGACTCCGGCGCTTTCGAGCTCTCGATCGGCCAGTCCAGCGGCGAGACTCAGTACACGGTGCTGGAGTGGCTGATTCCCCTGGTGATCGCCGCGCTGGCGATGGGGGTGCTCGGCGTCCTGATCTACCAGCTGCTCCTGCGCTGGAACCAGGGGCAGGAACTCCGCCAAGCGCTGATCACGATCGCGATCATCATCATCGCCGGTGATCAGATGCTGGCCCATTTCGGGGGCGTCGCCAAGGACATCAAGCTGCCCGCCGACTGGCCGACCAGCGTCGATCTGCCCCTCGTCGGCAGCTTCGGGTTCTTCCGCTTGACGATCGTGCTTGGCTCCGCGCTGCTCGTCGGGCTCCTGCTCTGGCTGATGATCAAGAAGACGCGCTTCGGGCTGATCACCCGAGCCGGCGTGGACGACCGCGACATGGTCGCCGCCCTGGGGATCAACATCCCGCTCGTCTTCGCGGGCGCCTTCTTCATCGGCTCGCTGCTAGCGGGCTTCGGCGGGGTCCTCGGGGGCAGCATGCTCTCGCTGCAGCCCGGCCAGGACTCGGCCTTCCTCCTGAACTCGCTGATCGTCGTGATCATCGGCGGCATGGGGAGCCTCGGCGGGGCGGCTGTCGGCGCGGTCGCGCTCGGCCTCGTGCAGGCTTACGGCGCCTCCTATCTGACGTTCGGCGGGACCGACCTCACCAACTACTCGATCCTGCTCACCTTCGGCCTGGTGGTGGCGGTGCTCGCCGTCCGGCCCTACGGCCTGTTCGGGAGGCCGGCGTGAACATCTCGTCGCGCGGCACACCGCTGACGCTCCCCGAGAAGATCGGGCTCGGGGTCTTGGCCGCCCTGCTCCTGCTCGCGCCGCTCATCTTCTCCAACTTCTTCTTGAGCGCGCTGCTCACGCAGGCGATCTGGCTGGGCATGGTCGCGATGAGCCTGATCTTCCTCTCGAGCTACGGCGGGATGGTCTCGCTCGCCCAGGTGGCGATCTTCGGGATCGCGGCGCTGGTGGCGGCGAACCTCGGGGAAGCTGAGGGCGGGTTGAGCATCGCGATCGACCCCTGGCTCGCCGCCGTCATCGGCGTGATCGTCGCGGTCATCGTCGCTTTGATCATGGGACTGATCGCAGCGCGCAGCGAGGGGATCTACTACCTGATGATCACCTTGGCCTTCGGCGTGATGGTCTATTACTTCTTCGGCCAGGTCACGCAGCTCTCCGGTCACGGGGGCGTCAACAACGTGACGATCCCGGGCATCGTGGGAGACCGGGTGAACGACCCGGCGTCCTTCTACTACGTGAGTTTGGTCGTCGCCGCCGCGGCTTACTTCGGACTGCGCTATCTCGGCCGGACCCCGTTCGGCCTCACGCTGCAGGGCATCCGCGACGAGCCGTCCCGGATGCGCGCGCTGGGCTACCACGTCGAGGTCCATCGAACGCTCGCGTTCGCGGTGGCGGGCTTGGTCGCCGCGGTTGCCGGGGTCCTGTTCGTGTGGTGGAGTCGTCGCATCGGTCCGGGCTCGGTGGACCTCAACGCAGTCATCGACGTCCTCGTCGTCGCGGTGATCGGCGGGCTCTACCGCCTGCACGGCGCGTGGGTCGGGGCCATCGCGTTCGTGCTGCTCGACAACTACACGCGTCGCTGGACGCCAGAGTTCGGCGACATCCTCGGTCCCGAGCGCTTCAACACCCTCCTCGGGCTGATCTTCCTCGCCATCGTGCTGCTCTCGCCCGGTGGTTTGGTCGGCGCTTGGGAAGCCGGCCGCGAGCGCGTGCTCTCCTGGCTGCGCTCACGCGGCCGCGGCCCCGAGGGCGCCGGCGACTCGGAGGCCCAGCCAACGGAGGCCGCCGCCGGCGCGGCCGCGAGCCCTCCGGCCGATCGGCCCGAGGGACCAGTCGCCGCGCAGGCTGACAGCACTTTCCAGCGTTCGACACACACGGCAACCCCAGAGATAGGAGGAGAGGAATGAGGGATCGACCACCGCTCATGCAGCGATGGGGGCGGAGACTCTCCGCCATTGCGCTCGTCCCGGCCCTCGCTTTGTTCGCCGGCGCTTGCGGCGGCGACGACGATAACGGCGGCGGCGGAGACGGCGGCGGCGACGGGGAACCGATCAAGGTCGGGTTCCTGTCGACGTGCGAGGGCGCGTTCGGCGCGTTCTACGAGGCCACCGCTGGCGGCTTCAACGTCCCGCTGATCCAGCGCGGCGCGGAGCCCGTGTCCGACACCCCCAGCGATGGCGTCGAGGGCGCCGAGATCGCCGGCCGGCCCATCGAGGTCGTCGGCTATGGGTGCTCTGACGAGACGCCCGAGGTCGCGGTCAACGAGGCCCGTCGCCTGGTTGAGCAGGAAGGCGCTGACGTGTTGATCGGCCCGCTCTCGGGTGACGAGGGCATCGCGATCGCGAACTACGCGAAGGAGCAGCCGGACAAGACGTTCATCAACGGGGCCGCGGGTGCGCAGGACGCCACCCTGAAGGTCCAGGCTCCCAACTTCTTCCGCTTCCACACCGACGGCGCCCAGTGGTCCGCCGGCGTGGGTGAGTACGCGGTCAACGAGTTGGGCTGGAAGCGCGCCGCCGTGATCGGCGACGACTACTCCTTCGCACAGACCTCGGCCGGTGGGTTCATCGCCGACTTCTGCGCGAACGGTGGCCAGGTCGTCAAGCGCATCTGGCCGTCGCTGGGCGAGACCGACTACTCGTCGTTCATCGCTCAGATCCCGGACAACATCGACGGCATCTACACCGCGGTCGGCGGTGAGGGCCTGATCTCGTTCGTCAACCAGTACATCGAGCAGAAGGGCCCGATCGAGTCCGACGAGATGATCGGCAACCTGTTCGTCGACGACCCGCTCGTCCTCGAGGAGATCGGCGAGGAAGTGGTCGGCGTGACGGTGTCGGGTAACACCGCGGCGGACGCCACGGGTCCGGACGTCGAGGAGTACATCGACCGTCTGTCGGTCTACCCCGAGGTCGCGGAGGCCGGCGCGAGCGTCTTCGTCTACCACTACTACGGTGCGATGGAGGCCCTCGCCAAGGCGATCGAGGAGCTCGACGGCGACATCTCTGATGTCGAGAAGTTCCACGAGACGCTCGCGAACATGGAGCTCACCGGTGCGGAGGCGCCCTACGGCGACATCCGCCTGGACGAGAACCGTCAGGCGATCTCCGACAACTACGTGAAGCAGGTCGTCCCCGGCGAGGGCAACAACCCGCCCACCGTCAAGACGATCGCTCGCGTTCCGCAGGTGGACCAGCAGTTCGGTGGCGCGTTCACTCCTGACACGCCGCCCCCGGACCGCAAGAACCCCGAGTGCAAGGACTACGACCTCCCCTGGGAGGGCCAGCTGGAGCCGGTTGATTTCGGCAGCAGCGAGTAGTCGAAGGGGATTGATGCCTGAGAAGGCAACAGCCAGTGCCGAGCCGATCCTCCGCTTGCGGGGGATCGGCCGGCGCTTCGGCGGGCTCAACGCGGTGCGGGAGGTCGACCTCGAGATCCGGCCCGGAGAGCGCCGGGCGATCCTCGGCCCGAACGGGGCGGGGAAGACGACGCTCTTCAACCTGATCTCGGGCGAGTTCCCGCCCACGTCGGGCACCGTGGAGTTGTTCGGCGTCGACGTGAGCGCGCTGCCGGCGCGCAAGCGGGCCCACATGGGGCTGGCGCGCACGTTCCAGACGTCGCGCCTCTTCGGTGGGCTCACCGTCGAGGACAACGTCTATCTGGCGGTGCTCGGCGTCCGCAAGGGCCACCTGCGTCCCGTGATCACGGCCGACGACGCGGGGTTGCGCGAGCGCGCCCGCGCCGTCGCCGCGGAGATGGGGCTCGAGGGGGTGCTCGACCGCATGGTGGACGAGCTGTCCCACGGCGAGCAGCGTCAGCTCGAGGTCGCGATGGCGCGCGCGACCGATCCCAAGCTCATGCTCCTCGACGAGCCCGCCGCCGGGCTCTCGCGCACCGAGCGCCAGCGGCTCACCGAGCTGCTCCTCAAGCTGCCCGACGACATCACGCTCGTCCTGATCGAACACGACATGGACGTCGCCCTGCGCGTCGCGAGCTGGGTGACGATGATGTACGACGGCGAGGTGATCGCGGAGGGCACGCCCGACGAAATCCGCGCCAACGAGACCGTCCACGACCTTTACCTGGGGCGCCGCCATGCCGCGTGACGTCGTCCTCGAGATCGAGAACCTGAACGCGTACTACGGCCCGGCCCACGTCCTGCACGACGTGAGCTTCGAGGTCGGCGCCGAGCCCACGGCGATCATCGGGCGCAACGGGATGGGCAAGTCGACCCTGTGCATGGCGATCATGGGGCTGATCCAAAAGGCCGACGGCTCGATCCGCTTCCACGGGGAGGAGCTCCTCGGCAAGCCGCCCTACAAGGTCGCCGCCGCGGGCCTCGGCTTCGTGCCGCAGGGCCGCCGCCTGTTCGAGTCGCTGACCGTCGAGGAGCACCTGCGTCTCGTCGCGGGCCGCGGCGGGAACGGGAACGGCAACGGGCGCCACTGGTCGATCGACCGCGTGTACGAGCTCTTCCCGCGGCTCGCGCAGCGCAAGCGCATTGGCGGCACGCAGCTCTCCGGCGGCGAGCAGCAGATGCTCTCGATCGCCCGCTCGCTGATGCTGGATCCGAAGCTCTTGATCATGGACGAGCCGTCCGAGGGGCTGGCCCCCGCCGTGATCGACGACTTGATCGAGGCGACCAGGGGCCTCTCGGCGGAGGGCACCGCCGTGCTCCTGGTCGAACAGAACCTCGCGGTGGCCACCGAGCTCGCCGATCGGCATCTCGTGATGGTGGCCGGTGAGATCGCCGCCGAGACGACTTCGGAGGAGTTGAAGAACGACCCGGATGCCCAGCGGCGCTACCTGGGCGTCGAACCGCTGGCGGAGGAGGCCTGATGGAAGCGATCGATTCGAGTTCCCGACCCGTCCAGTCCCTGGACTGGGGCGTCCTGAAGTGGCTCGTGACGCCCGACGACACCGACGGCGCCACGCTGACCTTCGGCGAGGTTCTTCTCCTCCCGGGCAAGGGGCATGAGCGTCACAACCATCCCGACGCCGAAGAGGTCCTGTACGTCCTCTCCGGCGAGGGCCGCCAGATGCTCGACGACGGCGAGGAGCACTGGTTCGACGTGAAGGCCGGCGACACGATCTACGTGCCGAAGGGCATGTTCCACGCCACCATCAACACCGGCTGGCAGCCGATCAGGTTGCTGGCCATCTACAACCCGGGCGGCGCCGAGCGCGTGTTGCGCGACCTGCCCGACTTCCGCGAGGGCGACGGTCCCGAGTGGAAGGTTCAGGCGTGAGCCCGACCGTCCTCCTAATCGGCACTCTCGACACGAAGGGCGACGAGTACGCGTACCTGCGCGACCGTCTCCGCGAGGAGGGCGTGGACACCCTGCTCGCCGATGTCGGCACCCTCGAGCCCGCCCGCGTCGAGCCCGACTTCAGCCGAGAGGAGGTGGGCGCCGCGACGGGCGCCGATCCGGCCGCGCTCGCGGCGGCCGGCGACCGCGGAGCCGCGGTCACGGCGATGGCCGAGGCAGCCGCGGCGTTCACCAAGCGCCTCCACGACGAGGGTCGCATCGATGGCGTGCTGGCCGCGGGCGGATCCGGCAACACCGCGATCGCCACGCGGGCGATGCAGGCGCTGCCGGTGGGCGTGCCGAAGCTGATGGTCTCGACGATGGCCGCCGGCGACGTGCGCGAGTACGTCGGCGCGCGCGACATCACGATGATGCCGTCGGTCACGGACGTCGCTGGGATCAACTCGATCTCGGCGCGGGTGCTCGCGAACGCGGCCCACGCGATGGCCGGCATGGTCAAGGCGAAGCCGGTCGAGGTCGAGCAGGAGCGCCCGCTCGTGGGCGTCAGCATGTTCGGCGTCACCACGCCGTGCGTGACGTACGCGCGCGAGGAGCTCGAGAAGCGCGGCTACGAACCGGTCGTCTTCCATGCCACCGGGGTCGGCGGTCAGGCGCTCGAGTCGCTGCTCGAGTCGGGCTTTTTGACCGCGGTGCTCGACGTCACGACCACGGAACTCTGCGACGACCTCGTCGGCGGCGTGCTCTCCGCCGGGCCCGATCGCTTGGAGATGGCGGGCCGCTTGGGAATCCCGCAGGTCGTCTCGGTGGGCGCCCTCGACATGGTCAACTTCGGCGGCCGCGAGACGGTGCCCGAGCGCTTCGAGGACCGCAACCTCTACGTCCACAACCCGATCGTCACGCTGATGCGAACCACGCCCGAGGAGTGCGCGGAGCTTGGGCGGCGAATCGCCCGCAAGCTCTCGGCCGCGAAGGGGCCGACGGCGCTCTTCCTGCCGCTCAAGGGCGTGTCGATGATCGACGCCGAGGGTCAGCCCTTCTGGGACCCCGAGGCCGACGAGGCGCTGTTCGAGGAGTTGCGCAACGGCGTCGGCGACAACGTGGAGCTGCACGAGCTCGACATGCATGTGAACGACCCCGAGTTCGCCGTGGCGATGGTGGCGAAGCTCGATGAATTCCTTAAGGAGGCCGCATGACGATGACAGGGGACGAGGCTAGGGCGAAGCTCCGCGCGACGCTGGACGATGGCGGGGTGATCATCGGCGCCGGGGCCGGCACCGGTTTGTCCGCCAAATGCGCGGAGCAGGGCGGCACCGACCTGATCATCATCTACAACTCCGGCCGCTACCGGATGGCGGGCCGGGGCTCGCTGGCCGGGCTCCTGCCGTACGGGGACGCGAACGCGATCGTGATGGAGATGGCTGGCGAGGTCCTGCCGGTCGTCAAGGACACCCCCGTGCTCGCCGGCGTATGCGGCACCGACCCCTTCCGCCTCATGCCGAACTTCCTGCGGCAGGTCAAGGAGGCCGGCTTCGCGGGCGTTCAGAACTTCCCGACCGTCGGGCTCATCGACGGCACGTTCCGGGCGAACCTCGAGGAGACGGGCATGAGCTACGACCTCGAGGTCGAGATGATCGGCCACGCAGCCGAGCTCGGCTTGCTCACCTGCCCGTATGTGTTCGACGTGGAGTCGGCGGAAGCGATGACGAAGGCCGGCGCCGACGTGCTCGTCCCGCACATGGGGCTGACGACCAAGGGAATGATCGGCGCCGAGACCGCGCTCACGCTCGATGAGTGCGTGGAGCGCATCCAGGCCATGCGCGACGCGGCGATCAAGATCAACCCCGACGTGATCGTGCTCTGCCACGGCGGCCCCTTGGCCGAGCCCGAGGACGCCGCCTACGTCCTCGAGCGCACCACGGGCATCGTCGGATTCTTCGGCGCGTCCAGCATGGAGCGGCTGCCGACCGAGACGGCGATGGTCGAGAACATGCGCCGCTTCAAGGCCTTGCAGCCCAGTTAGGGCTGCGCCTCGCCGGGAGCTTTCTCCCGGATCCTCACTCTCACACGGCTTCCTCGGCCCTCGTGGCCGGGGAGGTCGTGTGTGCCGCTGCTACGATTTTCCTAGTAGCTCTTGGTTTCGATGTAAGAAAGGCGCGCGAGATGGCTGACTACGGGCACGACCTCAAGTTCGGCACCTTCATCACTCCGCAGAACGCGGTCCCTGGCGAGGTCGTCGCGTTAGCGCAGCTCACCGAGCGCGCCGGGCTCGATCTCGTCACGTTCCAAGACCACCCCTACCAGCCGGCGTTCCTGGACACCTGGACGCTCTTGTCCTGGGTCGCGGCTCGTACCGAGAAGGTGCACGTCGCGCCCAACGTGATGAACCTGCCGCTGCGCCAGCCCGCGGTCATCGCGCGCTCCGTGGCGAGCCTCGACCTGCTCTCCGGCGGGCGCGTCGATCTCGGGCTCGGAGCCGGTGCCTTCTGGGACGCGATCGAGGCGATGGGCACTCGCAGGCTCACGCCGGGGCAGGCCGTTGATGCGCTGAGCGAGGCGATCGATGTGATCCGCGCGGTGTGGGACACCTCGACGCGCCGCGGCGTCCAGGTCGACGGCGAGTACTACAAGGTGAAGGGCGCCAAGCGCGGGCCCGAGCCCGCGCACGATGTGCCGATCTGGCTGGGCGCCTACAAGCCGCGGATGCTGCGGCTCACGGGCGAGAAGGGCGACGGCTGGCTGCCCTCGCTGTCCTACATGGGTCTCAAGGACGTGCCCGGATCAAACGCCCGTATCGACGAGGCCGCCGAGGCGGCGGGCCGCAGCCCGCGCGAGATCCGCCGGCTGCTCAACGTCGGCGGCTCGTTCGCCGACCGCTCGGCGGGCTTCCTGCAGGGCCCGCCCGAGCAGTGGGTCGAGGAGCTCCTCCCTCTCGTCCTGGAGCACGGCTTCAGCACGTTCATCCTCTCGGTGGACGACCCGCACACGATCGAGCGGTTCGGGGCCGAGGTGGCGCCCGCGCTGCGCGAGGCCGTCGAGCGCGAGCGCAACACGGCGGGCACGCCGACCGGGCCGGCCCGCGGGCCGGCCGCCCTCGCCCAACGGAGGCCGGGCATCGACTACGAGGCGGTGCCGCCCGAGCTCGCCGAGGGCGCGGTCGAGCCAGGCGACAAGGTGTACGCGAGCGTGCGCTCCACCTACGTGCACCGGGGCTCGCCCGGCCTCGTCCTGCGCCCGCGTGACGCCGACGAGGTCGCCGCGGCGCTGGCGTACGCGCGCGCCCAAGACGTGCCCCTTGCGATCCGGAGCGGCGGGCACGGGATCAGCGGCCGGGCGACGAACGACGGCGGGATCGTCATCGACCTCGGCCGCCTCGATGACATCGAGGTCCTCGACCCCCGCTCCGGCCGGGTGCGCCTTGGCCCCGGGGCGCGCTGGGGCGAGGTTGCCCGCTCGCTCGCTCCCCACGGCCTCGCGATGAGCTCCGGCGACTTCGGTGACGTGGGGGTAGGTGGGCTCGCGACCGCCGGCGGGCTCGGTTTTCTGGCGCGCAAGCACGGGCTGACCATCGACCACGTCACCGCCGCTGAACTCGTACTCGCCGACGGACGGCGGGTGCGTGCCGACGCCGATGAGCGCCCCGATCTGCTGTGGGCGGTGCGAGGCGCCGGCGCGAACTTCGGGATCGTGACCGCGATCGAGCTCGACGCGTACCGGCTGGGCGACGTGGTGTTCGCCACCATGGCGTTGGACGCGGAGGACACCGCCGGCTTCCTCGAGGCCTGGGGTGAGCGAGTGGAGGCCGCCCCGCGCGAGCTGACCAGCTTCCTGCACGTCGTCGGGCGCGGTGGGATGCCCGTCGCGCAGCTCTACAACGTCTATGCGAGCGAGGACGCCGACGCCGCGCTGGCGGCACTCGCGCCGCTGCTCGAACTCGCGCCGGTTCTGGATCAGCGCGCCCAGCTCGCGCCGTACCCGGCCATCCTTCCGCTGCAGGGCGCGCGCCACTCGGGCTCGTCCCACGCGCGCATCGCGTCCGGGCTGGCCGAGCACATGACGCCTGAGCTCTCCCACGAGCTCGCCAAGGGCGTGCGCGAGGGCTCGATCCCCTGGGTTCAGATCCGCTCGGCCGGTGGCGCGGTGAACGACGTCGACCCGATGGCGACCGCCTATGCGCACCGTACCCAGAACTTCGCGATCAACGGGGTCGGCGGACGTCCCGGCTTCGAGGAGCAGTGGCAGGCGGCTCGCGCCCACATGCGGGGGCTGTACCTGAGCTTTGAGACCGAGTTCTCGCCGGAGCTCCTAACCGAGGCGTTCCCCGGTGAGACGCTCGCCAGATTGCGCGAGCTCAAGGCCGCTTACGACCCGGACAACGTCTTCGATCAGAACTTCCCGATCGAGCCGACAGCGGCTCCGGTGGCGGCTCACGGCTAGCTCGGGCGGATTCTGAAAGATCGGCGCCACGCTCCCAAGTTGGCACGTCAGGCGTGAGCGCCGCACCGGGATGGCCAAGACGAGCTTTTCTCGTGCGCCGCTCCGTAACAAATTTCACAAGGGACCCCGCAATGTGCGGTACTCTCGCCGATGGGCCACGGGGAGAGGCCCGTCACGGAGGGAGAAGTCCATTGGACCAGCATGATGCGGTGAATCCCCAAGGGGGAGCAACCTTGGAGGATGCGCGGGACCCGGAGACGCGGCCTCGTGTGATCATTGTCGACCCCGATCCGCTCGCGCGGCGGGTGATTCGCGATGCGTTGCAGGAGAGCGACGAGGGTTTCGTTGTTCCGGCCGAGGCTGAGAACGAGCGCGAGGCGATCGAGCTCAGTCGCTACTACAAGCCGGACGTCGCCCTAGTCGAACTCGGGCTGTCCGGCGGCGACGGCGTCTCGGCGACGCGCCGCATCACCAAGGAGGCGCCGGACGTCAAGGTCCTGATCTTCTCGCGTGAGGACGGCGAGGAGCAGCAGCTCGAGGCGCTCGCGGCCGGAGCCGCAGGGTTCCTTTCCAAGAGCGCCGAGATCGAGGAGGTGCTCGACGCGCTCACCTGCGTGCTGCGCGGCGAGGCCGTGATCTCGCCGATCACGACGATGTCGTTGATCGAGCGCTTGCGGGTCCTGCCTGAGGGCGGCGCCGGCATGCGGCCGGTAAAGAGCCAGCTCACGCAGCGCGAGTGGGAGATTCTCGATTTGATGAGCCAGGGCATGGACACCCACCAGATGTCCGAGGCCCTCGTGCTCGCCGAGGAGACGATCTACAGCCACGTGAAGAACGTGCTGCGCAAGCTCGGGGTGCATTCGCGCCGCGACGCGATCGAGGTCGCGAAGCAATTGCGCGATCCGCTCGCGGGCCTGGGCGGGGAGCTCGAGGCGGAGCCCAACGTTGCGCGCCTGCCGGTGCAGCCCAGCCAGCAGCCCGCGGACACGGCGTCGATCCGCCGTTCCGGTGGCCAGCGGCGCCGGCGCGCCAGCTAGCCGAACGATCGCTGAACCGTCAGTCTCCGTTCTGGCTGGCGGTTCCGCTGCTGCCGCGCATCCGCAGGGCGTCGGCGAACGCGATGGCCTCCTCGCGGCCTTCGGTGCCGAGCTTGCGGGCGATGTTCCGCAGGTGCGAGTAGACGGTCGCCCGGGCGATCCCGAGCTGCGCGGCGGTCTCGTCGGTGCTCGCGCCCCCGCGGAGCAGGTCGAGCACCTGCCACTCGCGGGTCGAGAGCGGCCCCAGGAGAGGGCGCATGCCGCGTCGCGACGCGGTGGCGCGCCGGAAGCGCTCGAGCAGCGCCACCTTGAGGCGCGGCCCGACGACCGCTTCGCCCCGGGCCACCCGCTCGATCACGTCCGCGATCGAGTCAGGCGGTGAGTCCGCAGCCACTACTCCCGACGCACCGGCCAGCAGAAGTTCTTGGTGGCCCTCGTCCTCGGGGTCGTCCCGCACGATGAGGCTGCGCACGTCGGGCGCCTCGCCTCGCAGCCGCTCGAGCATGGTCAGCGCCTCCTGGTGCGACACGCTCGCGCCGATCACGACCACGCCGCGCTCGTTCTCCGCCGCGAGCGAGACCGCGGTGGCGACGTCGCCGGCCTGGCCGACGACTTCGACGGATTCGACCTCCTCGAGGCCGCCGGAGAGGCGCACGCGGCGCTTGGCGTCATGTTCCGCAATGACGACGGGCACGGCACTTTGCCTGCGGGCTTTGGTGACCCTCGTGATCAGCACTCCTCGTGATGGCCGCCTCCTGCGGCTTTGGTGTGCCAGCCGCGGCCATCCGGGCCACGGGTTTCCCACAATGCCTGCGCGAGGCCGCGGCCGATGGTCGAGTTTTTGCCTTGCCGCCCGTTGCTTCCACCCGTCTCGGGGAGCGCGACTACCCGGCCGGCCGGGTAGTTGGTGAGAGCGTTCCCCGGCACGGGTGACCGACCTGGCCGCGGGTGGTGTGCCCGGCGCTGACCCCACGGGTGAGGACGCGTCAGCGCGAACGCACACATTCCACCTTTGTTTCCTCCCTGGGCGCGACAGACTCGGCGCCATGCCGGAGTTCGTGCGTTCACTGCTGTTGCCCGTGGGGGGCTTGGTCGCGGCAGTTGGAGCGTTGCTCGCCGGCGGCGTCATCGAGGTCACCGGCGCGGCCGGTGCGCTTATCGGGATGGCCGCCGGGATGAGCGTGCGGCCGCTGGCGCGGCCGAGCGATCCAGATCGTGAATCGAGGATCGCGCTGGCCCGCGCCCGCCGCGAGGAGGTCGAGGCGGACCTCCTCATCGCGAGCGCTCAGCGCATCTCGCCGGCGCAGGCGGTCGCCTTGGCGGCGAGCCTGCGCGTCACGGACGGGGTGAGCCTCCAGCGCCGGGGCCGGCGGTGGGAGCTGTGCGCGGTGCTCACCGGTGGGGATGCGCGTCAAGTCGTGGAGGAGCGGCTACGCCGGGTGTCGCCGGTGCCGCTCGCGATCGGCTGGGCACGGTTCCCGCGCGACGCGGTGACGTTCGAAGGGCTCGTGGAGCATGCACGGCCCGAGGTCAGGGACGGGGAAAGGGGGCGGCCACGCCTTGTCGTGCCGCCCGCAGTTCGCTTCGGCCGGTGGACGGCGCGAAGGCAACTACTCAGAGAGGAAGCCCAATGATGAAGTCCGTACTCACTAGACCGCTCGCGGTCGTGGCCGCGGTCGCAACCCCAGTGTTCCTGGCGGTCTGCGCCCCGGCGCTCGCTCAGGGAGAGCGCGGGTACGAGACCGTGACGATCACGAGCAGCGGCGGTGGCACCGGCGATCCGGGCGCCACGAGCACCCTGCCGTTCACGGGGATGGACCTCGCGATCGCGGCCGTGCTCGGCCTGGGCCTGGCGATGGTCGGGGTCGCGCTAGCGGTCGTCGCCGGCATGCGGCGCTCCGAGCGGCACAAGGACGCAGTCCAGCACTAGGTCTAAGCACTAGCTGCTCGCCATCGCCTTGGGCGACGTGCGAGCGAGTAGTCCGACCAAATACGAGGGGAGTAACAAAATGCGGTTGGGGGCGGGAAGGGCCGACGAGCCCGCGGCGCGACGTGCGCCGACAAGCGTGGGGAATGCACCGGGCGGGCGCCGGGCGCTCGTGACGGGTTGCGCGGGCTTCATCGGCTCGCATCTCAGCGAGCGGCTGATCGCCGACGGCTTCGAGGTTGTGGGAGTCGATTGCTTCACGAGGTACTACGCACGGGCGATCAAGGAAGGCAACATCGCGCGGCTGCGCGAGGATCCCCGGTTCAGCCTCAGGGAGGTGGACCTGAGCCGTGCGCCGCTCGTCGAGCTGCTCGAGGGCGTGGACGTCGTCTATCACCTCGCCGCGCAGCCCGGCGTGCGCGACAGCTTCGGGGCGGGGTTCCAGCGGTATCTGCGAAATAACGTGCTGGCGACGCAGCGCCTGCTCGAGGCGGCATGCAACGCCGGCGTCGGGCGGTTCGTCTACGCCTCTTCGTCGTCGGTCTACGGTGACGCCGAACGCTTCCCGACGGCCGAGGACAGCGTCCGCATGCCGCGCTCGCCCTACGGGCTCACGAAGGTCGCGACCGAGGAGCTCGTCGAGACCTATTGCCGCCAAAGCGAGATGCGGGCGGCGGGCCTGCGGTATTTCACCGTGTACGGTCCGCGGCAGCGACCGGATATGGCGTTCACTCGGTTTGCGCTCGCGGCGCTCGAGGGGAGGCCGATAACCGTCCTGGGCGACGGCTCGCAGATCCGCGATTTCACCTTCGTCGAGGACGCAGTGGACGCGACGCTGGCCGCCGCGCGCGCCGAGCGTAAGGTCGGCGTCTACAACATCGGCGGCGGTACGCAGGCGCGGCTGATCGACGCGATCCGGATCATCGAGGATCTGGTGGGAAGCCCGGTCACGATCGACTACCGGCCCACGGCTCGCGGCGACGTGTGGCGTACCTGCGCGGACACGCGGCGCGCGGAGCGGGAGCTCGGTTTCCGTCCGCGTACTTCCTTGCGCGAAGGCTTGGGTCGCCAGGTGAGCTGGGTCCAGGGGCACGTGCGGGGACTCGAGGAGGTCGCGGCTTGAGCGTCGCGACCCTCACGCGGCGGCAGGCTGAGCGCGGCGCGGCGTCGGCAACGATCGAAGTGCACGCCGCGATCGCGCCGATCGCCGAGGAGTGGGATGCGCTCGCGCTGGAAGCGGGCGCCGCGCCATTCGCCCGGCCCGGGTGGATCAAGGCATGGTGGAGCGAGTTCGGCGAGGGCGAGCTGCGGATCATCGCGCTCCGCGAGGGTGATCGACTGCGCGCCGTCCTGCCCTTGCGCGAACGGGACGGTCTCCTGAGCGGGACGGCCAACGAGCACACGCCGCTGTTCGAGATGGTGGCGGCCGATCGGGAGGCCGCCGTCGCTGCGACTCGCGCCGTCCTGCGGTTGGGCGCCCGTCGTCTGGAGCTGCGCGAGCTGGAGGCAAGCGGCCTGACCGCGCAGGCGCTGCTCGAGGCCGCGCGCGCGCAGGGTTGGCGAACGCGGGTGCGCGAGACGCGCTGCGCCCCCGTCGTTGAGATCGGCGATGGGCCGGGCGCCTACCCCGCCAGCCTGAGCGGGCGCAAGCGGCGCGATCTTGCCCGGCGCCTGCGCAAGCTCGCCGGGCGCGGGCGGGTCACCGTCGAGTGGCAGGACGGCTCTGAGCGACTCGAGGAGCTGCTGGCCGAGGGCATCCCGCTCGAGGGCTCCGGTTGGAAGGACGATGCCGGCACGTCGATCGCGGCCAGCGCCCAGGCGGTGCGGTTCTACTCGGCGATCGCCCATTGGGCCGCGGAGGCCGGGCTTCTGCGCCTCGGGTTCATCCGCCTGGACCGGCGCCCCGTCGCGTTCCAGCTCACGTTCTGGGACGAGCGGGCGAGTTGGATGCTCAAGGGCGGGTTCGACCCGGCGTTTTCCGAGTTCTCGCCGGGGGTGCTCATGCTGCAGGAGCTCGTCGCACGCACGCACGCGCTCGGCCTGCCCCGCGCCGAGCTGCTCGGCGACGAGGAGTCGTACAAGCGCCACTTCGCGCGCGCGACGAGCCGGATCGTGCGTGCGCAGGCGTTCGCACCGACCGTCGCCGGGCGCCTCGACCGCGTGCGTGAGGCCTATGCCCGGCCGCTGGCGCAGAAGCTGACCGCCGGCGTCCGGCAGTGACGCGGCGCGGCTGGGCAAGACAGACGCGCTCGGGGATCGCGTGGTCGACGCTCAGCTTCGCGAGCGGGCGGGCGCTGACCTTCGTCGCCACCCTCGTCCTCGCGCGGCTCCTCACGCCCGCGGAGTTCGGCGTGGTCGCCGCGATCCTGGCGTTCCTCGCGCTGCTCGAGCTCGGCAGCGATCTGGGGATGAAGGCAACGGTCGTCTACGAGCAGGAGCGCGTGCGCTCGGACCGGCTCGACACGGCCTTCACGATCAACCTGGCGATCGCCGCGCTGCTATGCGCCATCGGCGTGATCGCGGCGCCCGCGATCGCCGGCTTCTTCGACATCGAGGGGGAGGCCGGGCTCTTCCGCCTCGCGGCGCTCAGCCTGCTGATCACCGGCCTCGCCAACATCCACGACGCGGTTCTGCTGCGCGACCTGCACTTCCGCAGGCGCATCGTCCCGGAGCTCACGCGCGGCTTCGTCCGCGGGGGTGTGGCGATCGCGCTCGCGGTCGCGGGCATGGGCGCCGAGGCGCTCGTCTGGGGGCTGCTCGCCGGACAGGCCGCGTGGGCGGTGATGGAGTGGTTGGTGACGGGCTACCGGCCGCGGCTGCGCGCGGACCTGGCGGTGGCGCGCAGCATGACCTCGTACGGGGCCTCGGCGGTCGCGCTCCAGGTGGTCGCAGTGCTCGGCACCCGCGCCCACGTCATCGTCGTCGGCAAGCTGCTCGGCCCGGCTGCCCTCGGGCTCTACACGATCGCGGCGCGCGTGCCCGAGCTCTTGGTGAGCGGGGTGTCGTGGAGCTTCTCGGTCGTCTCTTTCCCGGCGTTGGCCAAGATGCGCGAGCTGGATCGTGCGCACCTCGCCGAGTCGGTTTGCGCGCTGGTCCGCTACCAAGCGCTCGCGACCGTGCCGACCGCGGCGCTGATCGCCGTGCTCGCGGGGCCGGCGATCGTCGTCGCCTTCTCGGGGCAGTGGGCGCCGGCCGCGCCCGTGATGTCCGCGGTCGCGCTCGCGGGGGCGATCGAGGCGCTCGGTTACCCGCTCGGCGATCTGCTCAAGGCGCTCGCTCGCCAGTCGCTGTTGCTCGCGATCAATTTGATCAACCTGCCGCTGATGGTGCTGGCGATGGCGCTGGTGGCGCCGGCGGGCCTGAAGTGGGTGGCCTGGGCGGTCGTCGGGCAGTCGCTCGTGCATCTCGCGATGATGGCCGGGGCGACCTGGCGGGTGGCCGCGATCTCGCCCCTCGCTCTGGCTGGTGCCGCCGCGCCGGCGGTCGCCATCGCCCTGGGTGCTGCCGCGGGCTCGGGCGCGGTGCGGGTCCTTTGGCCCGAGCTCACCTTCGGCCCGCTCGCGGTGGGCCTGATTGCGGGAGTCGCGGGCGGTGCGCTTGCCGCGCGGTTGTTCGCGCCGAGCCTGTGGGCGCAGGGAGGTCGGCTGTTGGCCGGCGCGCGCCGCGGCCGGAATGACGCCGACGAGGCCGAGCCGGCGCCCATCGCTCGCTTGACGACCCCGGAGCCGGCGCCGTGAGCGCACGCGCGGAGGCCGTGACGCAACCCCGCGAGCTCACTTCGTCGCGCCCCGCCGATGCTGCGCGCAGATCGGCGCGTCCTGTCTCCCTGCGCCTGGCCGGCGTGCTCGCCGCGGGCGGCGGTCTGCTCGCCGGGTTGCCGCTCTGGTTGTGGTGGGCCCTGGAGGGCTCGGGCTACGCCCCCTCGGTCTGGCTCGGCGGCATCCCGTACCTCGCGGCGGCCACGTTGCTCCTGGCGATCGCGGTGCCGCGGCCGGCGCTGGGTGGGGCCCGCGCACTCGTGCTGGGAGCGTTCGCCGCGCTCGCGGCGTGGACTTGGGTCGCGATCGCCTGGAGCCCGGATCCCGGCGCGGGAGCGCTCGAGGCGCTGCGGCGCAGCCTCTACCTCGCGGCGTTCGCGCTGCCGGTCCTGTGGCCTCCGAGCTCGGCGGGCCTGCGTGTCGGGGCGTGGGCGTTCGTCGGCTGTGCGGCGCTGGGCGTCGGCGCGGGGATCGCCGGGGCTTTCGGTGGCGGGCTGATCGACGGCCGGCTCGCCGAGCCCGCGCTCTATCCCAACGCGATGGCCGCCCTCGGCACGATGGGTGCGCTTGCTGCGCTGGTGCTTGCGGCGCGCCCCGGCGCGAGCCCGGCGGCCGGCGCGGGTGCGGCGGGGGCTGCCGGCGCTCTGGGCGCGGCCGCGCTGCTTGCGCAAAGCCGCGGCGGCGCGCTGGCGACCGTCGTGGTCGTTCTCGCGCTGCTCGCGCTCGTCCCGTTTCGGATGCGCCTGCTGCCGTTCGTCGCGGCCCTTGCGGCAGGCATCACCCTCTGTTCGGGGCCGCTGCTCGGCGTCCGCACGGCTGCGCTGGCAGGCGACGCGGACGGCGCATTGCTCGAGGCGCTCGCGGCGATCTTCGCGCTCGCGGCCGCCCTCGCCTCAGGGACGCTCGCGGTTCGAGCGCTCGCTCGCGCCCGTGGGGAGCGACCGCGTCGCCGGTGGAGCGTGCGCCTGCCGGTTCGCGGCCGGGTGCTCGCGGCGGGGGCCGCCGTGCTCATGGTGGCGGTCGCAGGTGCTTTCGCGGCCTCCGGCCACGGCCGCGCGTGGATTGGCGAGCGCATCGATGACTTCGGCGAGGCCGACTACACCCGCGTGAATGAGGCCAACTCGCGCTTCGCGGCCGGGCTCGGCTCGAACCGCTCCGATTACTGGCGCGTGTCGCTGGATTCGCTGGAGGCGCAGCCGCTCGCCGGGTCGGGAGCCGGGTCGTTCCGCACCGAGTACCTGCGCGAGCGCGAGAGCACGAGCTCGCCCCGCTACGCGCACGGCCTGCTCTTCGCGACCGCCGGCGAGCTTGGCGCCGTTGGCTTGGTCCTATTGCTTGCGCTCGCCGTCGCCGCTGCGTTTGCGCTGCGCGCGGCGCTGCGCGGAGCCCGTCCCGGGGACGCCGCGGTGCGCGTCGCGGCGATCGTGCCGCTCGCCTACCTGCTCGCGCACGCGACGGCGGATTGGGTTGGTGCCTTCGCGGCCTTGGCAGTCCCGGCCTTGGCGCTGGCGGGCGCCGCGGTGAGTCCGGCGGGCGATGGAGCGATCGCGAACCGGGCGCCGTGGGGCTCGCGCCCGGGTCGGCGCTCGCTCGCGTTCGCGGGAGTGGCGCTCGCGCTCGCCGCGCTCGCGGTGCCGGCCTTGGTCGCCGAGCGCCTCACGGAGTGGGGCGTCGCCACTCGGTCCGAGCAGCCCGGCGCCGCGCTCGACGCCCTGGACGCCGCGGCCGGGCTCAACCCGCTTTCGGCGACGCCGATGCTGGCGGCCGGCGTGGGGTGCGTTGAGCGCGGCGATGTCGCCTGCGCGCGCGAGCGGTTCGCCGCTGCCGCCGAGCGCGCGCCGGCCGACTGGTTCGCGGCCCTCGAGCTGGGACTGCTCGCCCGCGAGGACGGTGACCGAGCGGCGGCCACGCTCTGGCTCGAGCGGGCGGCCCGGCTCAACCCGCGGGAGCCGCTCGTTCGCGAGGTGCTGGGCGAGCCCGGGCTGAGCGCGCGGGACGCCGCGAACGAGGTCCTGGCCGGACGGAGTGCGGAGGCGGGGCGTTGAGCGTCGGCGCGCCCATGCGAGGAGGGCGCCCCGGCGGTGCTCGCGGCGTCGTGCCGGCGGCTTCGGCGGAGCGCGGGCGTGCGCCGCTGCGCGTGCACGCCCTCGTCGATTCGCTGGCCTGCGGCGGCGCGGAGATGCTGCTTGCGGAGTTCGCGGGAGTTGCTCCCGCGGTCGGCATCGAGTTCTCCGTCGGCTACCTGCAGGATCGGGAGGGCAGCCCCGCGGCGGCGCGCTTGCGGGCGGTGGGCGTTGAGCCGGAGCTCGTCGGGATTCCCTCGACCGTGAGCTATCGGGCGCTGCGCACGGTGCGTGGGCATGTCGCGGCGGTCGCACCGGACGTGCTCCACACACACCTGGGCGCCGCGGACCTATTGGGCGGACGCGCGGCACGCCGCTTGGGGGTGCCGTGGGTGTCGACCGTGCACGCGATGGACTGGGTCGGCGGGGCGCGCGAGCGCGCCCGGTTCGCGCTCGCGTTCGCAGCGCGGCGGCGGGCCGACCGGGTGGTGACGGTTTCCGCGGAGGCCCGGCGCGCCTACCTGGAGCGCTCGCGCATCCCGCCTGAACGCGTCGCGCTCGTGCCCAACGGCGTGAGCGACCGCCGTGAGCCGGGTGCCGGCCTGCTCGTGCGGGCTCAGCTCGGCATCCGCGAGTCCGATCCGCTCGTCGCAGTGATCGCGCCGCTGCGCCACGAGAAGGGGCACGCCCGCGCGCTTGCCGCTCTGGCCGCCGCAGCCACGGAGATCCCGCAGCTGCGCGCGGTGCTCGTGGGCGCGGGCCCCGACGAGGAGGAGATCCTGGCGATGGCCGCGCCGCTCGGCGATCGCGTGCTCGCCCTGGGCTACCGGGATGACGTGATGGCGGTCCTCGACGCGGCCGACGCCGTCCTGCACACGCCGCGCACCGACGCGCTGCCGACGAGCCTGATCGAAGCCGCCGCCGCCGGCGTGCCGGTCGTGGCGACGGCGACCGGTGGCGTGCCCGAGATCGTGACCGATCGCGTCACGGGGCTGCTGGCGCCGGACGACGCGAGCCCCGAGCGGGTCGCGGAGTTGCTCGTGACGCTCCTGCGCGACGACGCGCTGCGCGCTGCGCTGGGCCGGCGGGCGCGCGCGAGCTTCGAGCGCCGCTTCGCGGCGGAGCTGTGGGCCGCTCGGCTGCGTCGCCTCTACGACGAGGTCGTGCGGGAGGCGGCGCGGTGAGCCCGGCGCACGCGAAGACGAACGGCGCCCTGTCCGTCGCCATGGTGATCCAGCGCTTTCGGCCGCACATCGGCGGCGCCGAGCGCCAGATCGAACGGCTGGCGCCCGCGCTGGAGGAGCGCGGCGCGCGGGTCACGGTGATCACGCGCCGGCTGCCGGGGACCGAGCGCCGCGAGCACCTACCGGGCCTCGACGTCGTGCGCGTTCCCGTGGGCGGCGGGCGCCGTGGCGCGGGTGCCCTCTATAGCGCCGGCGGCGCGTTCGCGCTCTCGCGGCTGCGCCCACGGGTCGTCCACGTGCACGGCGTGCTCTCCGAGGCGCTGGCGGGGCTGGCCGGTGCCGCCGCGACGCGCTCGCCGGTGGTGGTCAAGCTGATGTCGGCCGGACCCGAGGGCTGCCTGGACAGGCTCGCCGCCAAACCGTTCGCCGCCGCGCGTCTGCGCCTGCTGCGTGAGCGGGTCGCGGCCTTCGTGGTGCTGAGCGACGAGAGCGAGCGCGAGCTGCGGGCCGTGGGCGTCGACGAGGATCGCTTGGCGCGGATCCCGAACGGGGTCGACGTGCGCCGCTTCAAGCCCGCCGACGGCGACGAGCGTCGCCGGCTGCGCGGGGAGCTGGATCTGCCGCTCGACGAGCCGCTGGCCCTCTATTGCGGCAGGCTCGAGCCGCCCAAGCGGGTGGACGCGCTGGTTGAGGCGTTCGCGTCGGTTCCCCGGGGCCGGCTCGTGATCGTCGGCAAGGGCTCCGAGCGCGAGCGGATCGCGCGGCTCGCGGCGGGAGCCGAGGGACGCGTATTGCTGCGGGCGGCTGTCGACGATCCCGCGCCCTACTACCGCGCGGCCGATTTGTATCTGAGCGCGTCGGCGCGCGAGGGGATGTCGGGTTCGGCGCTCGAGGCGATGGCGAGCGGGCTGTGCGTGGGCGCCACCGAAGCCGGCGGCATGGCGGAGCTCCTGTCCGACGGCGCGGGCGTGCTCCTCCCGGAGCCGGATCGGCCGGATTTCGCGCCGGCGATCGCGGGCCTGCTTGCCGACGACGCCGGGCGGGGGGAGCGCGGTCGGCGAGCGCGTCGCCGCGTCGAGGAGCGGTACTCGCTGGAAGCGACCGCGGAGCGCCTGATGGATCTCTACCGGCGGGTGATCGAGGCGCGTGGGGAGGGGGCGCGATGAGCGACGGTGCGCCGCGTACGGCGATCGTCACCTCCCGGTTCCCGCTCGTCTCCGAGACGTTCATTCTCGGCGAGGCGCTCGAGCTCGAGCGCGCGGGCGTGCCCGTCGAGCTCTTCCCGCTCTTGCGCGAGCGGGCGGAGGTGGTGCATCGGGGCGCTCGCGAGCTCGACCGGCGGGCGCACCACGTCAGCTATGGCTCACGCGAGCTCTGGGCGGCGCAGTGGTGGTGGCTGCGGCGCCGGCCGCGTACCTATCTGGAGGTGTGGGCGCGAGCGGTTGCCGGCAACGCGCGCTCGCCGGGCTTTCTGGCGCGGGCGCTCTTCGTCATTCCCAAAGCGGCGGCGTTCGCCAGGCGCATGCTCCGCGCACGCGTGGGTCACATCCACGCCCATTACGCGACTCATCCCGCGCTCGCGGCGTGGGCGGCGTCCCGGCTGTCCGGCATCCCCTACAGCTTCACCGTCCACGCGCACGACCTGTACGTGAACCGCACGATGCTCGGGAGGAAGATCGCTGAGGCGCGGTTCGTGCGCACGATCTCCGAGCACAACCGCGAGCTGATCGCGGAGCTCTACGGCGAGGTGGCGGCCGCCAAGACGCGCGTCGTGCACTGCGGCGTCAACCTCGAGCGCTTCCGGCCCGCGGCGGCCGCTCGCAACGGGCATCGCTTCACGATCATCTGCGTTGCGAGCCTGCAGGAATACAAGGGGCACCGCTATTTGCTCGAGGCCCTGGCGCGGGTCCGCGCCCGCGGGATCGAGCTGCGCTGTCTGCTCGTGGGCGACGGGGAGCTTCGCGGCGAGATCGAGGCGCAGCGCGAGCTCCTCGGACTCGGCGACACGGTCGCGCTCTGCGGCCCCCAGTCGGCGGACGCCGTGCGTGATCTGCTCGCCGCGGCCGATGCCGCCGTCCTGCCCAGCGTGGTCACCGCTTCCGGGAAGAAGGAGGGCATCCCGGTTGCGCTCATGGAGGCGATGGCGATGGAGGTGCCGGTCGTGGCGAGCGACATCTCCGGAGTGAGCGAGCTGGTCGAGGACGGGGAGAGCGGCTTGCTCGTTCCGCAGCGCGACCCCGAGGCGCTCGCCGATGCGATCGCGCGCTTGGCGGAGGACCCTGGCCTGCGCCGTGGGCTGGGACGCTGCGGCCGCGAGCGCGTTGTCGCCGAGTTCAACCTTTCGGCCAACGTGGAGCGCCTGCGCGACGAGCTCGCGGCCGCGAGCCGCTAGGCTCGTCGGCGCTTTCTTTGCGAACGCTAATCCGACCCTCGCGTTTCCCTTAGGCAATCTGGGTATCCGGCCCTGACGCCGCTTGAGAATGCGGGATTTAGGGCCCCAGAGTGGGCGGAAACGCCACCGGTCTTAGGCAGGGAATTCCCCCACCAAGGTGGTTAGGTTTCCCCCCTGCGCGGCATACGTTTGCGAGTCGAAGCAAACCTCTGAATGTCTTTCGCTCCTCGCAACAGTCGCCTGTACCTACGCCACGCGGTCGCCCTTGGGGTTCTTCTCGCGGCGCTCGTCACCGCGTTCTCCCTGTCCGGGGGCGAGCGCGCCGGCGCCCACTCGGCGAACTTCGAGCGCGGCCTGCGCGGGTTCCACCAGGTCTCGACCGCCAACGGCAAGCTCAAGCCGACCAAGAAGCGGTCCTTCCGCGGGCGCCATTCGGCGCGGGCTACCTACCGCGGCGGGGGCGAGAACGGCTATGCCCGTGGCGTGTTCAACACGAACTGGCGCCCCGGCACCGCCGTGACCTACTCCGCCGCGTTCTTCCTGCCGCGCGGCTTTCACCGCCGGATGCAGGGCCAGGTGGCGCTCATGCGCTGGGACAACTGGCCCGCGCGCGGCAGCAACGGCGACACCGGGGGCATCGTCATCAACGGCTCCGACAAGCGGGCGCGGCTGGTTCGCGGGACCTACAGCGGCAATCAGACGCAGCTCGGCCGCGACTTCCGGCTCCGCGAGGGCCGCTGGTTCCGCCTGCGGGTGCGTCAGCGCTTCTCACGCGGCAAGCCGATCTCCCGCGTCTGGCTGAACGGCCGCCGCATCATCACGTCCCGCCAGCAGAACTTCGGCGGAAGCAAGATCCAGCGGGTGCGCTTCGGCCTGGTCGCGATCGCCGCGGGCGCCCAGCGCAAGCCACTGCGCCTCTTCTTCGACGAGGCGCGCGCGCGACGCCTGGGCTGAACGCTGCGGGGCGAGCGTGGCGCGTGACCCGGGCGGTTGTGGCGGCGGGGTCGGGGTGTGCCGCACGGGTGCGCGGGTGCGGGTGGTCCAGGCGTGGGTGGCGGCGGGGCCGGGGAGCTCCGCGCGGGCGCCGGCCGGGTTGACGGGCAAGTAAGAGGGAGAGAGGTCGCGGGGGCGCGGGTGCGCAGCGTCTCTCGTGAGGCTTGGGGCACACGGCGCGCGCCTCGAGGCGCACGGCACGTGCCGCGCCGCCCGGCAACCCCGAGGTTCAGCCCACGTAGTCGAAAATCGACGACCAGGACTGAACGTCGCGCGGGGTGCGGCCGGCGGCACGGACGTTCAGCCCACGTGGTCGTTATTCGGCGACCACGACTGAACGTCGCGCGAAACGCCGACGGCGATCCCGACCTTCAGCCCTCGTGGTCGAAAAGCGACGGCCAGGGCTGAACGTCGCGCGCAGCGCGGCCGGAGGCACGCACGTTCAGCCCAGGTGGTC
>CBFGWL010000017.1:0-42071 GCA_965652565.1 uncultured bacterium | reverse complement strand
AGGCCGGCAAGCTCGAGCGCCGCGCCGCCGAGATCCGCGCGGGCATCGACGACCCCTACCAGGAGTAGTCGTCTAGGGGACGGATGGGACGCCCCGGCGGCCGCGGCCGCCGGGGCGTTTCCTGGTTTTT
Organism: uncultured bacterium; assembly: GCA_965652565.1. Taxonomy (GTDB): domain Bacteria; phylum Actinomycetota; class Thermoleophilia; order Solirubrobacterales; family 70-9; genus RSA11. Next base: position 41,941 of record CBFGWL010000017.1, on the reverse strand, counting down.
GCCGCGCCCGATAAACAAGCTGTTCTATATTGGGTGCTTAGCTTGGCGAGGGAGGAGCGATTCAGGGTGAGAGAGCAGGGACTTCGCAGGATCTTGATGCTGGCCGTCGCGGCGTTCGTGGCGGTCTTCCTGGCTGCCTGTGGCGGCTCGGACGACGAAGGCTCCGACGAGCCTGACGCGCCGGCGGCGAGCCAATCGAGCAACGCCGATGCCGCCGGCTCGGACGACGCCGCGAATGACGACGCCGATGACGCGGGCGAGTCGGACGCTGAGGATGGTTCCGACGACGCCGACGGCGGGGACGGCGACGCCGGCGATGACGACAACGACAGCGGCCGCATCCAGGACATCGGGGAGCCCGCCAGCCCTGAGGAGCGCAAGGCGATGATCGAGGCCGTCACCTCCTACTTCGGCGCGCTCGCCGACAAGGACCCGGCCGGCGCTTGCGAGTGGCTGGCCACCGCGACGATCGAGGAGCTCGAGAGGCTCTTCGAGCAGTCGGAGACCGACGGTGATTGCGCGACCTTCCTCCAGCACGCCGCGAGCGTGTTCAGCGGCAAGGACGCGCCCGACTTCGGGGCGATCGAGTTCAGCCGCTTCCGCGTCGACGACGACCGCGGGATCGCGATCTACAAGGTTCCGAAGCGGCCGCGCTCGTTCATCGTCACCATGCGCGAGGACGAGGGCTGGCGAGTCGCCGGCATCGACGGAACGCCCCTGCCCTAGGCCGGGACGCGTCGCAGCGGCGTCGGCCGCGGATCAGAGCGACGGCGGCGCTACCAGGTCCACTCGCGCCGAGAGCAGGCGCGCGACGCCATCGAGGAATTCCGTCTCCTGCGAGCTGATCGCGCCGGCCTCCTGACGTAGAACCGAGAGGCACAGCGACTCCGCGACCGGTGCGCAGGCCGCGCTGCGTGCGCCCGCGCGCAACGCAACCGGGCCGGGCACCAGGTAGCTGCGCGGATCCCCGTAGTCGTTCACCGTCACGAGCTCTTCGCTGGTCATCGCCTCGTACGCGATGCTCCGGGCCGGCACCTGCACCCGGGGGCGCCGTCGCCCCGTCTCCGGATCTGCGATCGCACCCGCCTCGGACAGCATCACGGCCTCGTCGAGGGATCGGGCGATCGCGCTCAGCGTGACGAGCGGCGCGCCGAACTGCTGCGCGATGAGGGAGGTCGCCGCGCGGTGGATCTCCTCCGCCGGCGGCTGGCCGAGCAGGAACTCGGCGAATGAGCGCAGCATCCGCTCGCAGTCGAGCTCCACGCGGGCCTTGACCTCGCGCGCCCGGCGCTCGGTGACGTCGAAGCCCGTGTAGACGACGGCTCCATGTGCCTCGCCGACCAGCGGGCGGGCGTGGACCTGTAGCCAGCGCTCGGCGCCGTCGGCACGGAGCACGACGCGGTCTTCGGGCTCACCGTCCGGGCGCGGCGGAAGGGTGCCGCGCTCGAGCAGTTCGGCGAGCGGCATGCCGAGGATCCGCGTGACCGGCAGGCCGACGACCTCGCTGAAGGCCTGGTTGGCGTGCCGGACCCGCTTGCGGTCGTCGACCACCCACATCGGCACGTCGGCGTCCATTGCCCGCCCGTCGAGAACTCCGTCGGGGCGGCTGAAGCGCTTGCGCAGGATCGCCTCGAGCGCGGCCCGTTCCGTCGCCAGATAGGGGCGCGCGGATGCGTCCCGCACAGCGAGCAGAGCTGCGCCGTCGCTGGCCGCGAGGGCCGCGAAGCCGGCGAGCGCCGCGACCCGCTCCCCGACCGGCGCTGAGCGGGCGGCGCCGAGGTCGAACGCGATCGCGTAGCCGGCGGTCGCTGCCTGCCGGCACCAATCGGCGGTCTCCGCTGTCTCCTGCTCCTCGTCGAGCGCGCGCTCGAGCGCAGCGCTCATCGTCACGTCGCGGTGCGCGACGGCTCGCACCGTCGCCCTCTCGTCGGTGAGCTCAAACGCGACGCAGCCGTCGCCAAGAACCCGCGCAACCTCCCCCGCGGCGTTCACGTACTCCTGCCGGGTCCCGCCCAGCGTATCGATCCGTCCCAAGGTTCCTCCCAACGGACGACTACACCCACCGGCACCGTAGCGCGTTCCGCGCCCGATGGCGAACCCCTGGACGGATCTCCTGTCCCTTCGGAGCAGGCGAAAGGCCTCGCAAACTCCGCATCCGCAGAGGGGTTGATTTATAGAACCAAACGTTTATAATGACGCTCGTCCCATACGGGAACGCTCGCGGCGGCGAATACCTTCCTCCTCACCGTCCGGGCGCGGGGCAAGCGCGTCCCTCCGCAAACAACGCGTGTGCCTCAGATCATCCGGGGGTCCGCAGCTCGTCACCGGGGCGGCGGATCCCCAGAGGGGGTCCGCGCGTCAACTGTCCTTCCCCGCGCGGGCCCTCTCGCTGCGCGCGATCAGGTCGCGGGCAGCTCGAAGGGCGGCGGCACGATCTCCTTGCGCATCTCCTCCGCCGCGCGCTCGGGGCCCAAGAACGGCATGAGCACGGCGAAGACGATCTCGGGGAGAACCTTGCGCAGGGTGCTCGTGCGCCCGCTCGAGACCTCGTCGAAGATCAGCGTGGTGGCGGCGCCGACCGCCAGGCGCGACGTCGCCGCCGGCAACTGCTGCGAGTGTTCCGAGGACGCCCGGCCTTCGTCGAGGAACGGGAGGAATCGGTTGAGCGCCTCCCGGTAGCGCTGGCGGGGCTTGTGTCCTGCGGTCACGCCCTCGACCATCACCATTCGCGCGATCTCGGCTTCTTGCGCGAGCAGGTCGATCATCGCCGCCAGGCCCGCGTGGATGCGCTCGGGCCACGGGCCGTCGTAGGCGCGGTAGGCGGACTCGACGCGATGCAGGACGACGTCGAACACGGCGTCGTAGGCCTGCAGGAAGCAGTCCTCCTTGTCGGAGAACAGCTGGTAGAAGGTCGTGCGCGAGACGCCCGCCGCGCGGATCACGTCGGCGACCGTCGTCGACTCGTATCCCTTCGCCGAGACCACCTGCACCATCGCCTCCAGCAGCCGCTCGCGCTGATCGCGCACGATGTACGCGCGCGGGAGCCCGTGGCGACCGCTGGGCAGGCGCCGACGGTCGGCGTGCGTTGTCATCCGTCGACCCCGTTCGAAAAAGCGTTCAGCACGCCGTCATGTACCGCTGCATTTACCATGAACTCGCGAGTTCATGGAAGGTATCGCACCCGGAGGCCAAAACAAAGGCCCGGCGCAATCGTTTTCCGCTATGCGACGGCGCTCTGGCGCCGCTCGGCGGCCGCGCGCGAGCGGCGCAGCGCCTCCTCGAGCCCGAGGTAGGGCAGCAGCGTCACGAACAGGATGCTCGGTAGCAGCGCTCGCACGCGGTGGGTGCGGCCGGCCAGCATCTCATCGACGATGAGCTGCTCAGCGGCGCCGAGAGCGGCGCGGCCCGTGTTCGGGGGCAGCGAGGTGCGCGCGTAGTTGCGCCCCTCGTCCATCATGGCGATGAAGAGCCGCCAGCCCGTGCTGTAGCGCTCGTATGCGGCCGGCCCGGCGGCATACGTCTCGAGCATGCTCATGCGCGCGTACTCGGGCTCCTCCACGATGAAGTCGAGCAGCGCCGCGATCGCGTTCTCGACGCGATCGGCCCACTCGTCGGCCTCGCGGAACGCGGGCGCGACGGCGTTCATGAGCCGGCGCAACTGCAGCTCGATCGCGCCGACGAAGCACTCCTCCTTGTTGCGGAAGAGCTCGTAGAAGGTCGCGCGCGAGACGCCCGCGTGACCGACCACATCGGCGATGCTGAAGCCGTTGTAGCCGTGCTCGGAGGAGAGGTGCGCGATCGCGTCGAAGAGCCGCTGGCGCTGCGACTCGGCGACCTGTTCGCGCGTCAGCCCGTGGCGGCCGGGCGGGAGCTTGCGCACGACCGCGCCCTCGCCATCCTGCGCTGCGCCCTTGCCGCTGGCGTCCCCAGCGCGCTTGCGGCGAGCTTCACGCCGCTCGTCGAGTTCGGACCGCACGGTGCCTTCAGAGCCCCTTTCCCGCGAAACGCTGACGTTTCCCAGTCTAAACGCAGCCGGGCAGGGCCCGCAAAAGGCAACCGTGCGGCCCCGCGATTCGGTTGTCTGAAAGGCCGGACCTAGGCGCTGACGGCCTCGGCCTCGATCCCGGCCCAGTCCTGGTGGGCGGGGCAGAAGCCAAGTCCCGGGATCGGCCGCCGGCGGCAAGGCTTGCCGCGCGACGAGTACGCGCCGCAGCCGAACGTGACGCCGACTGCCTCGGGGTCCTCGATGACCAGGCGTTTGAACTCGCTTACGTGGCGGTCGATCACCTGGCGCACCCGGCGCTGATCCTTGAACAGAAAGCGCGTGCGGACGGCCTGAAACAGATAACGCTGTGGATCCTTGAAGTGAGGCTCGGTCGCGATGCGGCGCATGACGATCTCGCACTGCTCGAGCACGTGCTGCCGCTCGGCTGCGTCGCGCTCGGGCTTGCCCGTGCGCACGATCGCGGGCGCGAGCTCACGGAACAGATTCCGACTGAACTGATGCATTTCCCTTCCTTTACGGCTTGCTCCCAAAGCCGCGTCCGCACTTTATCGCATCAAGTACGCGAACGTTTTTAAAAGCGTCCCGGCGGCTCTCTCGGGCGCGGTCGCCTTCTAGACTCACGCGAATTGACCGCCCGGTCAGTTAGCTCGAAAGCCCGCCGCGTCCTCGCCGTCTGGGCGATGGGCGTGGCGCTGCTCACCGGTTTGGGGTTCGGTGTGGAGGACCGGCTCGCGCCGAGCACGCTCAGCGTGCCCGGCACCGACTCGGCGCGCGGCGCCGACATCATCAACCGGCAGTTCGGCGAGGCGACCTCCGTCGCGGCGCTGCTCGAAGGGCCCCCTGAGGCCCTCGAGCGCCAGGGTCGCGCGCTGGTGGAGGAGCTCGAGCGGCGCGAGCCGGGCGTCCGCGCGATCACGCCCTGGAGCGGGGCGGAAGAGATCGAGGACCTGCGCCCGGGCGAGCGGTCGGCGCTCATCTTCGCCGAGCTGCCGGTGCGCGAGGGCGAGGACGGGGACGAGATCCTGGCTCGCGTGGAAGGCGCGGTCGAGGAGGCGATCGCGCCGCCCGTCGAGGTCTCGCTGAGCGGGCCGGTGGTGATCGGCGAGGCGATCAAGCAGGCGTCGCTGGACGCCACGCGGCGGGCCGAGCTGATCGCGCTCCCGGTCCTCTTCCTGGTGTTGCTCTTCGTCTTCCGCTCACCGATCGCGGCCGCCGTGCCGCTGCTCTTCGGCGGCGCGACGGTGTTCGCGACCCGCGGGCTCACGGCGTTGTTCGCCGGCGTGCTCGAGATCGACGCCACGGCGGTGTCCGCCGCCTCCATGGTCGGGCTCGCCTTGGGCGTCGACTACGCGCTGCTGTTGGTCTCGCGCTATCGGGAGGGCCTCCATCAGGGACTGGGCGTCGTGGAGGCGGTCGCCAGGGCGCGGGCGACGGCGGGCCGGACGGTGATCTTCGCCGGGCTCGTCCTGGGCGGCGCGATGGTGGCCCCGCTGCTGTTCGCGCCCGGTGCGCTGCTCACCTCGATGGCCTTCGTCGTGATGCTCGTCGTCGCGGTGAGCGTCGTGAACGCGGTGGTGGCGGGCCCCGCGCTGTTGACCTTGCTCGGCGAGCGCACCGAGCGCCTTCGCATCGGCTCCGGCGGCGAGCCGCGGCTGGGGGGCACGCTCGCGCGGGCCCTGCGCCGTCCGGGCGCGGCCGCCTTCGCGGTATTCCTCCTCGCGATGGCGCTGGCCACGCCGGTCCTCGGGTTCGACACCGGCCCGCCCGACGTGCGCCAGCTGCCCAGCGGCCATCCGACCCGGCAGGCCTTCGAGCGCATCGAAGACCAGGTGGGCCCGGGCTGGTCGGCGCCGTTCTCGGTGGTCTTCGAGCGCGCGGGGGAGGGGCCGATCACCGAGCCGAAGACGCTGCGCGAGCTGGCGCGCTGGCAGCGGCAGGTCGTGAGCGAGCCCGAGGTGGAGACCATGGTCGGGGCTCAGCAGCTGGTTGAGGAGTCGCGCGGGCTGCTGGACGGCGGGCGGCGGCTCGAGCGGACTCGTCAGGACTTGGCGGCCGGGCGCCGCGGGGTGATGGAGCTGGCGCGCGGCCTCGACCAGGCGCGCGACGGCGTGGAGGAGCTGCGCGCCGGTTTGCTGGCCGCGGCCGCCGGAGGCGATGACCTGGCCGCGGGCGCCGAGCGCGCCCGGGCAGGCGCGGAGCTGCTGCGCGACGGGCTCGAGCAGGCGGCGCGGGGGGCGGGCGATGCCGACGGCGCGCTCTCCGAGCTGGCGCGCGGCGCTCGGGAGCTCGCGGCGGGCGCGGAGGCGGCCGGTGCGGGTGCCGCCGAGCTCGAGAGCGGGCTCTCCGAGCTGGCGCCCGGCGCTACGCGTCTGCACGACGGCGCCCAGCGCCTGCGGCGCGGCTTGCGCGATGGCGCGCGCTCGCTGCGCGCCCTGCGCGAGCCGGTGGGGGAGGCCGAGCGGCAGCTCGAGGAGGCGTTCGCTCTCTTGCAGGCCGCGACGATCGGGCGCGCCGACCCGGCGTATCCCGCGTGGACGGCGGCGGTGGCGCGCGCGCTCGCGGCCATCACCGGCCGCGATCCGCTGACCGGCGAGCCGATCGCGCCGGGTTACGACGGCGCTGTGGCCGCGCTCGACGACGCGGTGTCCGGCCTGCGCCAAGGCGCGGCCCTGGCCGGGCGCCTCGCGGCGGGGGCGGGCGAGCTCGCCGACGGCGCGGAGCAACTGGCCGATGGCGCGCGCGGACTGACCGCGGGTATCGACGAGCTCGCAAGCGGAAACGCCGAGCTCGCCGCCGGGGCGCTTGAGCTTGACCGCCGGGCGGCGGAGCTGGGCGCCGGTCTGGACGAGCTCGCCGGCGGCGCTCGGGATCTGGTCGCGGGGCTCGGTGGCCTGGGGGCAGGCAACGCGCGTCTCGCGGACGAGCTCGCTGCGGGCGCGGGGGAGACCGGTTCGCTCGGGCTGGAGCTCGGGCGCGCGGGCAAGGAGGTCGAGCGCAGCGAGGCGGGGTTGGCAGCGCAGCAACGGGGGCTTGAGCGGCTCGAGCGGCGCTCGCCGAACCTCTTCAGCTCGGGCTATCTCGTGCTCGCCGGGATCGACGGCGCCCCCGACGAGACGCGTGAGCAGGCCTCCGGCACGGTCGCGCTGGAGACGGGCGGGACCGCGCTGCGGATGATCGTCGTGCCCGCGGCCGCCCCGAACACCGAGGAGGCGAGCGCGGCCCGTGAGCTCGTCGACGAGCGGGCCGACGAGGCCGCGGCGTCCACCGGCGCCGAGGTCGCGCTCACGGGCGGGATCGTGGACCTGGAGGACTACGACGTCGCCACCACCGAGCGGATGCCGCTCATCGTGATCGGCGCCTCGGTGATCGCCTTCCTGCTCTTGGTGTGGGTGCTGCGCGCGCTGCTGCTCGCCGCGATCGCGGTGGCCCTCAACCTGCTGACCGTGGCGGTTGCGTTCGGCGTGCTCACCTTCCTCTTCCAAGTGCTGCCCGGAGCCCCGCTCGGCGGCCCCGGCTTCACCGCCGCGATTTCCGCGGCGGCGATCTTCGGGCTCGTCTTCGGCCTCTCCATCGACTACGAGGTGTTCCTGCTCGGGCGCATGCGCGAGGAGTTCGCGCGCAACGGCGACCCCGACGGCGCGATCGTCCACGGCCTCGAGCGCACCGCGGGCGTGATCACCGGGGCAGCGGCGATCATGCTGGGCGTGTTCGTCGTCTTCGCCACCTCGGACGTGACGACGATGCGCGAGTTCGGCATCGGCCTTGCCGTGGCGATCGCGCTCGACGCGACGCTGATCCGCCTCGTGCTCCTGCCGTCGCTGATGAAGATCGCGGGCGAGCGGGCCTGGTGGCTGCCGGCCTGGCTCGACCGCCGCCTGCCGCACATCGCGGACTGAGGCACCGGCCGCCCCCGCCCGGGCCGACCCGCCCGCCCGGCCGACCGCCCGCCCGGCCGACCGACCGCCCGCTCGCACGCCACTTCGCGCCGCCTGCCACAACGCAAACGTTCAGCCCACGTCGCCGTTTTTCGAATACGTGGGCTGAACGTCCGCCTCGGGTGCGCCGCTCGCTCCGGGCTTCAGCCCTCGTCGTCGCTTTTCGACTACCACGGCTGAACGTGGGTTGCGGCGGCGGTGTACCGCGGGACCTGACGTCATTAATGTGCGCCGGGATGACCGCCGCGGTCGCTCTCGACGTCAGCGAACGAGGTAGCGGCGAGCCCCTGCTGCTCCTGCACGGCTGGCCGCAGCATCGCGGCGCGTGGGCGCGCGTGGCGCCGCGGCTCGCCGAGCGCTACCGCGTCATCACTCCCGATTTGCGCGGGCTCGGCCGCTCGCCGCTCGCGCCGGATGAGGACTACCGCAAGCACGCCCTGCTCGCGGACGTGCTGGCCCTGCTCGACGCCCAGGGGATCGAGCGCTGCGCGGTGGTCGGCCACGACTGGGGCGGGTGGCTCGCCTGGCTGCTTGCGATCGAGCGTCCCGAGCGCGTCCGCCGCGTGGTGACGCTCGACATCCCGGCACCGTGGCGCGGTGAGCTCACGCCGCGCCGCATCGCCGCCGCCCTCGCGTTCGGCAGCTATCAGTACTTCCTGGCGAGCCCTTGGCTCGGCGAGCGCACCCTGAGGCGCTCACCGGAGTTCATCAAGCGCTTCATCCCGGCGAGCGCGGCGCGGCGCGTGTGGACCGAGCGCGAGCTGGAGGACTTCGCGCGGGTCCTGCAGGAGCCGGGCCGGGCCCGTGCCTCGGTCCTCTACTACAGACAGTTCCTGCTGCGCGAGTTGCCGCGCCTCGTGCGCGGCACGTACACCGGCGCACAGGTCGGCGCCCCCGTGCTGGCCATCTTCGGCGAGCGCAGCCCGATCCTGCGGCTGCTCGGGACGCCGCCGCGGAGCGAGCGGGTGCGGGTGGAGGTGCTGCCCGGCGTGGGGCACTACCCGGCCGAGGAGGACCCCGACGCCACGCTCGGGCTCATCGAGCCCTACCTCGCCGAGGGCGCCCCGGCCTAGGCCTCAGCCCTGCTGGGTGCTCTGGTCGGAGACCGGCGCCGTGACCAGCCCCGCGCCGCCGTCGAGCTCGAGCAGCTCCTGCTTCGCGCGAGCCGAGTGCTCGTGGGTGACCTGAAGCTCGTAGTTCTCGGCCTGCATGCTGCGCACCGAGGCGAAGTCGCGCCGCCCGCCCTGGGCGGCCTGGGCGAGCGCGCCGAAGAGCGCGCCGAAGATGAGTCCCGCGATCACGCCGTAGGCGACAACGCCGAGGAACGCCGGCCCCTCGAAGAACAGGCCGAACAGAAGGCCGAAGAACAGGCCGATCGTGGCGCCCTGGCCGGCGCCGATGAGCGCGGCGCGCCCGGTGGTGAGCCGGCCGGCGATCTGCTCCACGCTCTTGAGGCCGGTGCCGACGATCGCAACGTGCTGGACCGGGAAGCCGCGGTCGGAGAGGAAGTCGACGGCGCGCTCCGCCTCCGCGTAACTCCCGTATCGCGCGACCGTGGTCTTCGGAGCGGTGTTCGCCTCCATGCGCGAGGGATCGTATTCCTCGGCACCGGCCCTGGCAACCGCGGCTCCGCACGCGCTGCGCGCATACGCGAATATTCCGCGCCGGACAAAGGGGATAACCAACTGAATAGGGGTCAACGGATGAGCAAGCTTCAGGAGATCTCGGCGCGGGCGACATCGAGCGCGCCGCCGGAAGCGGTCTGGCGGTTGCTCGCCGACGTGAACACGTGGAGCGAGTGGGCCGATTTCGATCACGCGGAGGTCGAACGGCCGGCGGACGACGGCGGCCAGGGCCCGGGCGCCGTGCGCCGCTTCCGGCTGGGCCGCAGGACGACCCGCGAGCGCGTCATCGCCGCCGATGAGCCAACGCGATTTTCCTACGAGCTCATCTCCGGCCTGCCGATCCGCGATTACAACGCGGACGTCACGCTGATCCCGCGCGGCGACGGCGGCACCGAGATCCACTGGGACTCGCGGTTCCACGGGCGCTTCCCGGTCCCGGGCGGGCTCATGCGGCACGCGCTCGGGCGCTTCGTGCAGGCGACGGCGACGAACCTCGCGCGCGCCGCCGAGCGCGAGCACGCGGACGGGGGTTCGTCCGATCCCGGCTCCTGAGCCCGGCGCCGGCGCGCAGCGCGCCGACGGCCGCCCGCTAGCTTCATCGGGCCCCTGATGCCCGAGCTGCGCAACGTCGCGATCATCTCCCACGTCGACCACGGCAAGACGACCCTGGTCGACGCCATGCTGCGCCAGGCGGGAACGTTCGGCGCCCACGAGGCGGTCGTCGAGCGCGTCATGGACTCCGGCGAGCAGGAGCGCGAGCGCGGGATCACGATCCTCGCCAAGAACGCGGCGATTCGCTACCGCGGCGCCGACGGCCGGGAGGTGAAGATCAACATCGTCGACACGCCCGGGCACGCCGACTTCGGCGGCGAGGTCGAGCGCGGGCTCACGATGGTCGACGGCGTGCTGCTCTTGGTCGACGCGTCCGAGGGCCCGCTCCCGCAGACCCGCTTCGTGCTGCGCAAGGCCCTCGAGCAGGGACTGCCGGTGATCCTCGTCGTCAACAAGGTCGACCGCGACGACGCCCGCATCGAGGAGGTCGTCGACGCGGTCTACGAGCTCTTCATGGATCTCGACGCGAGCGACGAGCAGATCGACTTCCCGATCCTCTACGCCGCCGCCCGCGACGGCTGGGCGGCGGGCGAGCCCGGGGTGCGCGGCGACGATCTCGAGCCGCTCTTCCGGGCGATCCTCGAGCACATCCCCGAGCCGCGGGGCGACGCGAGCGAGCCGCTGCAGGCGCTCGTCACGAACCTGGACTCCTCGCCCTACCACGGCCGTTTGGCGGTCTGCCGCGTGGTGCGCGGCGCGATCAGCGCGTCGCAGCGCGTCGCGCACGTGCGCCGCTCGGGCGAAGTGGAGAACGTGAAGCTCTCGGGTCTCTTCGTGAGCGAGGGCCTCGAGCGCGTGGACGCGGAGCGCGCGGAGGCGGGGGAGATCGTCGTGATCGCGGGCATCGACGACGTCACGATCGGCGAGACAATCGCCGACCCCGACCATCCGGAGGCGCTGCCCCTGCTCGCCGTGGACGAGCCGGCGCTCTCGGTGACGATCGGCGTGAACACGTCGCCGCTCGCGGGGCAGTCGGGCTCCAAGCTCACCGGCCGCCAGGTGCGTGAGCGGCTCGACGCCGAGCTCGTCGGCAACGTCTCGATCCGCGTGCGCGATACCGACCGCCCCGACGCATGGGAGGTCCAGGGCCGCGGCGAGCTGCAGCTCGCGGTGCTGGTCGAGACGATGCGCCGCGAGGGCTTCGAGCTCACCGTCGGCAAGCCGAAGGTCGTCACCCGCGACATCGACGGCGTGCGCCACGAGCCGCTCGAGCGCGTCTCGATCGACGCTCCCGAGGAGTACATGGGCGTGATCACGCAGTTGCTCGCCCTGCGCAAGGGGCGGATGGAGCACATGGTCAACCACTCGACCGGCTGGATCCGCCTGGAGTTCCTCGTGCCCTCGCGCGGCTTGATCGGGCTGCGCTCGGAGTTCCTCACCGAGACGCGCGGCACCGGCATCCTCAACTCCGTGTTCGAACGCTGGACTCCGTGGATGGGCGAGATCCGCTCGCGCTCGACCGGCTCGCTCGTAGCCGACCGGCGCGGGACCACCGCTGCCTTCGCGCTGATGAACCTGCAGGAGCGCGGCCGCCTGTTCGTCGGGCCGGGGGAGGAGGTCTACGAGGGCGCGATCATCGGCGAGAACGCGCGCGCCGAGGACCTCGATGTGAACCCCACCAAGGAGAAGCAGCTCACCAACATCCGCGCGGCGGGCGCGGACGAGGCGATCAAGCTCGTCCCTCACCAGAGCTTCTCGCTCGACCAGGCGCTCGAGTTCATCGCCGAGGACGAGTGCGTGGAGGTCACCCCCGACCACGTCCGCCTGCGTAAGGTCGAGCTGAGCGCGACGCAGCGCGCGAAGCTCGCGCGGGCGGCGAAGCGGGGCTGACCGTGCGGCGGGCCGAGCGGCGAAACCTCGCGCCTGCCGTCTCAGCCGCTGAAGCGGTTCCGTGCTACCCGACCTCGCCCGCGAGCTCGCGGGCCCGCGGCGCGATCTCCTCGCCGAGGCGCCGCACGTAGTCGGCCGCGCCCTCGGTCGGCACGCTGACCAAGGCGGTGTCGAAGCCCAGCTCCGCCGCGCGCACGATCGGTTCGGGATCCCGGATGCCCTCGGGCGCGTCCAGGCCGACGTTCGCGACGCGCCGGATCTCGCCGGGGTCGCGCCCCGCCTTGCGCGCGGCCTCCTCGAGGATCCGGACTCGGGGCGCGACCTCGTCGGGGTCCAGGTACTTCCCGCCGAGGCTGGGCAGCCAGCCGTCGCCGAGGCGGCCGGTGAGCCGCATCATGCGCGGCCCGTAGGCGCCCACCCAGAGCCCGATGCGGTGCGCGGGCGGCGGCCCCGGCCGCGCGCCGTGCACGCGGTAGTGCTCGCCGTCGTGGCGCAACACCTCGCCGTCCCAGAACGAGCGCATGATCGCGATCGCCTCCTCGAGCGCCTCGACCGACTCACCCGGCGAGCGCTTCGGCCCGCCCATCGCGTGCACGGCGTCCCAGAACGAGCCCGCGCCCACGCCGAGCTCCACGCGGCCGCCGCTCAAGATGTCGAGCGAGGCTGCCGCCTTCGCGAGCACGGCCGGCGGGCGCAGTGGGAGGTTGACGACGTCGGGGACGAGCGTGACGCGCTCGGTGCGCGCGGCGAGGTAGCTGAGCAGCGTCCAGGTGTCGAAGAAGCGCCGCTGGTAGGGATGGTCCTGAATGCCCACCAGCTCGAGCCCTGCGCGCTCGGCTTCCTCGACGGCCCGGATCAGCTCGCCGGGATTCTCGGCGCTCGGTACGAGGAAGATTCCGATCCGCACGACGCGCCCATCTTTGCGCATGCCCCGGCGCGGTGGCGCGCCGGGGCGTCGGTCCCGCTCAGACGTGCACGAGCACCGGCTGCTCGTCCGTGCCGGCCTCCTCGGCCTCCACGTCGCCCGGGTCGGGCTTGCGGCGCGGCAGCAGAAGCGCGGGCAGCAGCGACAGCGCAAGGAGCGCCGCGGCCCAGACGAACGTGCTGGCGAACGCGTCCGCCACGATCGGCGCGACCTGCTCGCGCAGCTCGGGCGGGATCGCCGCGGTGCCGCCCTCGGACGCGGCGGGGCCGAGGCGGTCGGCGATCGCGTTCGTGAGCAGCACCGACATGACCGCGGTGCCGATCGCGCCCGCGACCTGCTGGATGATGTTGAGCGTGGTCGAGGCCCGCGGCACGGCGCTGCGGCGCAGCGTCTGGAAGGCCGCGGACATCGTGGGCATCATCGTCGCGCCCATCCCCAACCCCATGACGACGAGCGTGCCGCCCAGCAGCCAGTACGAGGTCGACTCGGTGAGCTGCGTGAGCACGACCAGGGTGGCGCCGATCACCGGGATGCCGGCGAGCACGACCTTGCCCGGCCCGATGCGATCGGTCAGCACGCCCGCGATCGGCATCATGATCATCGCTCCGATGCCCTGGGGCGCGAGCAGCAGGCCGGTCTCGAACGCGCCCTCGCCGCGCACGGTCTGCAGGTAGAGCGGCAGCAGGAGCATGGCGCCGAAGAACGCGATTCCGAAACAGGTCATCGTGAGCGCGGCCGCCGTCACCGAGCGCGCCTTGAACAGGCGCAGGTCGATCAGCGGGTTCGCGTTGTCCGGGCGCAGTCCGTGGAACACGAACGTGGCGATCAGCGCGGCGCCGATGAGCATCGGCAGGTAGGCGCCGGTCGCGCCGAAGCCGTCCGACGAGCTCTCGGCGAGGCCGTAGATCAGCGCGGCGAGGCCGGGGGAGAGCAGGGCGACGCCGAGCGCGTCGAGGCGCTCGGTCGGCGAGGGCTCGTCCTTGGGCAGGATGCGCGCGGCGAGCGCCAGCGCCACCAGCCCGATGGGGACGTTGATGTAGAAGATCCAGCGCCAGGAGACCTCGTCGACCAGCCAGCCGCCGAGGATTGGGCCCAGGATGGGGCCGAGCAGCATCGGCACGCCGACGATGGACATCACGCGCCCGACCCGCTGCGGGCCGGCGGCCTGCGTGAGGATCGTCATACCGGCGGGCATGATCATGCCGCCGCCCAGGCCCTGCAGCACGCGGAAGCCGATCAGCGACTCGGCCGACCACGCGGCCCCGGCGAGCGCCGAGCCGACCATGAACAGGCCGATCGAGATCATGTAGAGGCGCTTCGTGCCGAAGCGGTGCGCGGCCCAGCCCGTGAGCGGGATCACCGTGGCGAGCGCGAGCATGTAGCCCGTGACGATCCACTGCATCGTGGCGAGCGGCGCGTCGAGATCGCGCGTGAGGTGATCGATCGCCACGTTGACGACCGTGGTGTCGAGGATTGCCATGACGGCACCGAGGACGACCACCCACGCGATCGCGAGCGTCGCCCGATCGAGACCGCCGGCATTGCTGGGAGGAGAGGAAGGGCTCATGCCGTGCGCTTTCGTCCAGAGGGTCTCTTTTTTGCGCGCGCAAAGGTAGCAGCGCGTCCCGCCCGCTCAGCGCTGCGGTTTGAACGTGCGCAGGCGCAGCGAGTTCGACACGACGAAGATGCTCGAGGCCGCCATCGCGGCGCCCGCGACGAGCGGGTTGAGCAGGCCGCTCACGGCGAGCGGGAGGGCCGCGACGTTGTAGGCGAAGGCCCAGAACAGATTGCCCTTGATCGTGCGCAGCGTCCGCCGCGAGAGGCGGATCGCGTCGGCGGCCGCGCGCAGATCGCCGGACACGAGTGTGAGGTCGGACGCCTCGATCGCGACGTCGGTGCCCGTGCCGATCGCCAGGCCGAGGTCGGCCTGGGCGAGCGCGGGGGCGTCGTTGACGCCATCGCCCACCATCGCCACCACGCGGCCCTCGCTCTGCAGCCGCCGCACGACCGCCGCCTTGTCGGCGGGCAGCACCTCGGCGATCACCTCGTCGATGCCCACCTCGGCGGCGACCGCCTCGGCCGTCCTGCGGTTGTCGCCGGTGAGCAGGATCGGCCGCAGGCCCAGCTCCCGCAGCCGCGCGACCGCGTCCGCCGAGCTGGACTTGACCCGGTCGGCCACGGCCAGCACGGCCCGCGCCCGCCCGTCCCAGCCGGCGGCGATCGCGGTGCGCCCGGCGCGCTCGGCGCTATCCATCGCGTCCGTGAGCTCCGCGGGCATCTCCAGCCCCAGGTCGGCCAGCAGCCGCGGGCGTCCAGCGACGACTCGCCGCCCGTCGATCTCACCTTCGACGCCCAGGCCCTCGCGGTTGCTGAAGTCCTCGACCGCGGGCAGCTCGCCGTTGCGCTCGCGCGCCGCGGCGGCGATCGCCTGCGCGATCGGGTGCTCGGAGGCGTCCTCGAGCGCGCCGACGAGGCGCAGCACTTCCTCCTCGCGCTCGCCGTCGGCGACGCTCACGCCGTGCAGCGCCATCTCGCCGACCGTCACCGTGCCGGTCTTGTCCAGCACGATCGTGTCGATGCGCCGGGTGGACTCGAGCACCTCCGGCCCCTTGATCAGCAGGCCGAGCTGCGCGCCGCGGCCCGTGCCCACGAGCAGCGCCGTCGGCGTCGCGAGGCCCAGCGCGCAGGGGCAGGCGATGATCAGCACGGCGACCGCGGCCGTGAACGCGTACGAGGTGCTCACGTCGGCGCCCAGCCAGAAGCCGAGCGTGGCGGCCGCGAGCGCGATCACGATCGGCACGAACACACCGGAGATCCGGTCGGCGAGTCGCTGGACGGGCGCCTTGCCGGTCTGCGCTTCGGTGACCAGCCGGGCGATCTGACTGAGCGCCGTATCCGCGCCGACCCGGGTGGCGCGTACGACGAGGCGCCCGCCGGCGTTCACCGTGGCGCCCGTGACCGCGTCGCCGGGGCCGACCTCGACCGGGATCGACTCGCCGGTGAGCAGTGACTCGTCCACCGCCGAGCGGCCCTCGACGACCTCGCCGTCGGTAGCGATCTTCTCGCCGGGGCGCACGACGAAGAGCTGACCGGCCTTGAGTTCCTCGGCGGGGACGCGTCGCTCGCTGCCGTCCTCGTCGAGCACGCTCACGTCCTTGGCGCCGAGCTCGAGCAGCGCCCGCAGCGCGGCGCCGGCGCGCCGCTTGGCCCGCGCCTCGAAGTAGCGGCCGGCGAGCAGGAACGTCGTCACCACGGCTGCGACCTCGAAGTAGATCTCCTCGGTGCTGCCGCCCGCGTCGGGAATGAGCTCGAACGGCATCTCCATGCCGGGCTCGCCCGCGCCCAGGAAGAACAACGCGACGACCGACCAGCCGTACGCCGCCAGCGTGCCCATCGAGACGAGCGTGTCCATCGAGGCCGTCCCGTGGCGCAGCTTGCGCCACGCCGCGACGTGGAACGGCCAGCCGCCCCACAGCACGACCGGGGTCGCGAGCTGCAGGCTGAGCCACTGCCAGTATTCGAACTGCAGCGGCGGGATCATCGAGATCAGCAGGATCGGCAGGGCGAGGACCGCCGAGACGACCAATCGCAAGCGCAGGCTCTCGAGCTCGCGCTCGCCTTCGTCCGCGGGCCCCTCCTCCGTCGGCCGTTCCGTCCGCGGGAGGGTGGCGCCGTAGCCCGCGGCCTCGACCGTGCGCACGAGCTCGTCGGTCGTCACCAGCTTCGGGTCGAAGGCGACGGCCGCCTGCTCGGTGGCGAAGTTGACGCTCGCCTCGACGCCCTCGAGCTTGTTGAGCTTGCGCTCGATGCGGTTCGCGCAGCTCGCGCAGGTCATCCCCTGCAGCTCGAGCTCGACGTGCTCTCCGGCTTGCTGGCTAGTGGCCATGGCCGGGCCCTCCGTGTCCGGCGCCGCTTCCGTGGTTCGCGGGGACGTCGCCGACCTTGCCGACCGCCTGCGTGAACTCGGCGGTCCGCACCTCGCCCTCGTGCTTGAACTGCAGGTACAGGCGGTAGCGGCCCGGCGTCGGGTAGGAGACGTCGAACTCGATCGGGCCCGAGCCGCCCGCCTCGCCCTCCGGGTGGGTGTGCAGGAAGGCCTGGTCGTGCTCGCGCAGGGCGACCAGATGCCCGTCGGCCCCCAAGTAGGGCTCGACCGAATCGACGGGCTCGCCGTCGTGGAGCACCCGGAACCGCAGCGGCGTCGGCTCCCCCGTGCGGGCCTTGCCGCCCGCCAGCTTCACCTCGTAGCCGTCGCCCGCGGACGCGGTGCGCGCCGGTTCGGGGAGCGGAGCGGGGTGGAAGTCGCCCGGCACGAACAGATCGGTGGCCAGGGTCAGAGGCTCGCCGCGGGTCGAGAAGTCGGCGAAGACGCGGTAGGTCCCCGCCACGCTCAGATCGGCGGTGGTCTCCCAGGTGCCGTCGGCGCCCTGGCGTGGATGCAGGTGCTGGAACTCCGTGAAGTCACGGCGCACCAGGATCAGGTGCATGCGGCGCTCGTGCGTGACGTCGTAGGCGCGCACCGGCCGCCCATCGTCGTCCAGGATCTTGAAGCGGTACGGCGCCTCGGCGCTCGGCTCGGCGATCGTGGTCAGGGGCGCCAGCCGGTAGCCGACCTGGGCCGCGGCGAGACCGGCGGGTTCGCCGGCGCCGTGGGCGTTGTGGCTCTCCGCGCCCGCCCCGTGGGCCTGCGACTCGGTGTCTTGCGCGTGTGTCGTTTCGTTGCCCATCGAACCCTCCTCGTGTTCGTCGGACCGTTCGCGGACGTCGGGATCGAGCGCGGCGCCGGCGAGCGTCGCCAGGCCGAACACGAGCGCGACGGCCGCGGCGAAGGCGCTGAGTCGCAGGCCGGGGCTCACGGGGTTTCCGCGAGGCTGTAGCCGGCCTCGGCGACGGCGCCGGCGATCGCCTCGTCGGAGGCGGCGCCGCGGACCTCCAGGCACCCGCTCTCCAGGTCGACCTCGACGGCTTCGACGCCGTCGAGCTCGCCGACCTCCTCGAGGACGGACGCGCGACAGTGCTCACAGGTCATGCCCTGGACCGTGTAGGTGCGGGGCGCGGTCGCGTCGGCGTGTTCCATGCTTTGGGCCTCCTCGTACGGGGTGGGGGTATCCAGCGCGCACAACGTAGCATACCCCTAGGGGGTATGGCGAGCGAAGCTTCGGAAAGGCCCGAGTTCGCGCACGCGCGACCAGCCGCCCGCCAGGGGGCGGGCGGTGCCTTCGTGGTGCTGGGTCCTTGACTCGCGGGGCGAGCTAGCGGACGCCGACCGGCCCGGGCAGCGCGAGCTCGGACTCCTCCGCGTCCTCCTCGCCGGGGGCGTGGCGGACGAGGATGGAGGGCTGCATGCCGAGCAGCCTCATGTCGCGCAGCGCCTGGGCGATCGGGCCGTCCTCCAAGAGCTCCTCGAGGGGCTCCGGCCGCTCGAACTCGAACAGCCAGCCGACCTCGATCGTGTCGTCCGGGAGCTCCTGGGTGAGTCGCAAGACCCTCGCCGTTCCCACGTCGTCTTCGATCAGCGCAGCGAGCTGCTCCTCGATCCAGGGCTCCAGCTCGCGAACAGAGACCGGCACCACCGGATAGCACTGAATCGCGAAACGGGTCATGGCATCAGTGTGGTCCCGCCGACCCCCTTTGTTAATGGGTGATAAGGCCCATACCCCGCCCGGATCGCGGTCCGTGCGCCGTACCCTCAGTCGTGCGGGGACAATCCCGCATGGCGAATGAACCCGGAGGCGTGATTGGCGTTTCTAGAGGCGTTGCTCCCGGCCGCGCTGATCGCCGCCTATCTGCGGCGAGTCGCGACCCTGCGCAAGCTCGGCCGCGCGCCCTCCGGCGTCCGGCAGGCCTGCTTCGTCGCGGGCATGCTCCTGATCGCGCTGACGCAGGTCGGCCCGCTCGGGGAGCTCTCGCTCGAGCTGGTCTCCGCGCACATGGTCGCCCACACGCTGATGACCGACGAGGCCGCGTTGCTGCTGGCCGTCGGGCTCACCGGGCCGGTGCTCGGCCCGGTCGTGTCGAAGCCGGTGATCCGCCAGCTCGTGCGCCTCTTCAACCCCGTGGGCGCGCTGCTGATGTGGGTCCTCGCGATTTCGATCTGGCACCTCCCCGGCTTCTACGAGGCGGCCGCTGAGAACCCGCTCCTGCACTTCATCCAGCACGCCTGCTTCCTGGGGGCGGGCCTGGGCCTGTGGCTCACGGTCTTCGGTCCCTTCCCGCAGCCGAAGTGGTTCAACGCCGCCGCCCGCGTCGGCCTCGTGGTCGTCGTCCACCTCTTCAACATGGCGATCGCGAACGCGTTCATGTTCTCGGGGTCGACCTTCTACGACGGCTACGCCGAGCGGGCGCTGCTCGAGCACGGCATGGACCCCGATTCCGACCAGGGCATCGCCGGCGGCATCCTCATGGCACAGGGCTTCGTCGTGATGCTCGGCGTGCTCGCCTACGAGGTCCTGCGCTGGGCGCGTGAGGACTCGGAGAGTCAGGAGCTCGTCGACTTCGCGCGCGAGAGCGGCATCGAGCTCGACCGCGAGCGCGCCAAGCGCGCGGCGCGTTCGGGCACCGCGGACGTGCTGCGCAAGCGCATCGAGGCGGCCGCGCGCGAGGATGGCGGGACGTGACCGCGGCGCTGCTCCTCGCCCACCACTCGTTCGGCCACTGGTTCGTGGACATCGCCCTATATCTAGGGCCGGTGCTCGTCGCGGCGGTCCTGCTCTTCGTCTGGCACCGGCGGGACTCCCGGGGCGAGGGGGGCGGTGGCGACGACGGCTCGCCGCACGGGCTGGGATCGCCTCCTTCCGACGCGGAGGATCGCTCCTGACGAACGCGGCGGGGTCGAGCGCGCGCGGCGCTACGTGGCATAGTCTCGTCCGAGCCGGCGGCAACGGCGGGCGAAGGGGAGCGCGGCCGAGATCTTGGGGCGACTGTTCGAGAGCACGAAGGGGCGTTTGGCCCTGCTGGGTGCCTTCGTCTTCGCGTTCTGGCTCGCGAGCGCCTTCGTGGCAAGCGCGGTCGGCGCGTTCGATGACCTCGGCGACGCCCTGTGGTCGGGCGTGCAGCATCTGCTCGACCCCGGCTCGCTGGGCGACGATGAGACCACGAGCCAGCGGGTCCTGGGCGTCGTGCAGGTCCTGCTCGGGATCGTGCTCGTGGTGGGGCTGGTGCTCACGCTCCTCACCGACGTCGTCGACAGGCTGCTGCGCCGGCTCGGCGAGAGCGATCCGCCGGCGCGCGTGAGCGGGCACCTGCTGGTGATCGGCTCGGGCGAAGCGCTGGGCCCCGTGCTCTCCCGGCTCGAGCAGCGCGAGCCCGGCGCCGACGCGGTCGTGCTGGTCGCCCCGGGCGCACCGTCGGCGCGCCGGGAGCTGCAGGCGCACCTCGAAGCGGAGTTCCCGCAGCTCTCCGTGCGCGTGGTCGGCGGGGAGGCGACAACGCGCGCGGGGCTCGAGCGCGTCTCGGCGGCGCGCGCACGCGCCATCGCCGTGCTTTCCGAGCCGGTCGCGGACGATGAGGCTGCGGACGCGCGGGCGATCGAGGTGGCGCTGAACATCACCGCGACGCTGGGCGAGTCGGCCCTGCCGCACGTCGGCGTCGAGATGCGCCGGGGCCGCAACGTCGACGCCGTGTGGGAGCGCTTCCCCGCGGACGTCGATGCGGTCGTCCGTGACCGCGCCCTGGGGGCGATGCTCATGCTTGCGATTCGCAACCCGCCCTTCGTCGACATGCTCGGCGCGCTCTCCGCCAGCGATGAGCAGGGCGATTTGTTCGCGATCCCCGCCGCGGGGCTCGCGGGCAAGCGCTTTGGAGAGCTTGCCGCGAGCGTTGCGGAGGGGATCCCGGTCGGGATCGCGCCCGGCGGCGACCCGACCGCGATCGCCTACGCGCCCGATCCACAGACACGGATCGACCACGCGGACGCGGTGATCGTCGCGGCCGAGTCCGAGTGGGCGGCGCGCCGCTTGGACTCGGTCTCGGCCGGCTCGGGGCGCGCGGGCGCGCCGGCGACGGAGCCTGTCTCCGCGGGCGCCGTCCTCATCGTGGGCTGGAGCGAGGCGGTCGCCAGCATGCTCGCCTGGCCCGCCGCGGCCGCCGCTTCGGCGCCGTCGGTCGCCGTGCTCGATCGCTCCGTCCCGCCGCCCCCCGCGGGTGGGCGCGTCGAGTGGCGGGAGGGCGATCCAGAGGACCCCGTCGAGCTCGCCGCGGCGCTCGAGTCCGTGGAGCCCGCCGTGGTGCTGATCGCGTCGGCGCACCGCCCGCAGGGCAGCGAGGCCGGTGATGCCGCCGCGATCCTGAGCGCGCTGCACGTCTGCCGTGCGCTGGGCGAGCGCGAACTGCCCGTGCTCGTCGAGCAACTCGCGCGCCCGAGCTCCCTCGCGAGCGCCGATCGGCGGATCCGCGTCGTCTCGGGTTCAGCTCTCGCGGGCGAGACCATCGCGCTTGCGGCGCTCGACCCGCTGGCGCTCGCGGCCCAGGAAGCGCTCGTCGATCATCGCCTCGAGCGGCGGCGCGTCAGCGACGTGCCCGCCGGCGCCACCTTCCACGACCTGTACGCCGCGTTGCTCGAGGGCGGAGCCGTGCCGTTCGCCCTGGCCCGGGACGGGCGGGCGATCGACGCCGGGCCCACGACGCCCCTGCGCAGGGGCGACGAGGTCCTGGTGGTGCACCGGCGAGCCGGTCGCTAAGCGCCTACAGCCTCCGGCACTGGTTCTCCTTGTCGCCGCTCACGCGGTTGTTGCCGCCCGTCGGCTTCGGCCGGTTGTTCTTGCACTGCAGGTTGCCGTCGATCGTGTTGCGAGCAACCCGCGACTTGCCGCGGTTGCCGAACAGCTGGACGTCCCCGTTCACCGTCGTGCGCAGCACGGCCTTCGCTTGCTTGTTGCGCTCGAGCTGGATGTTGCCGTCGACGAAGCTGTTCGCGACCCGGATCTTGCGCCCCCGCTTCACCTGCACGTCGCCCTCGACGCGCGAGTTGCGCACGACCTTCACGAGCTTGGTCTGCTTGCCCTGCACGTTCCCGTCGATGCGCGCGCTGCGAGCGTCGAACTTGGCGTTGCGCTTGACGATCACGTTCCCTCCGACCGTCGTGCCCCGCAGCTTGCAGGTCGCGCCGGCGGGGACGCGCACGTTGTCGTCGATCGTCGTCGAGGCGATCGTGCCGCGACACGTGCGGTCCGCGCTCGCCGTGCTCGGCACGGCCGCCACAGCGGCGACCGCCGCCAGCGCGATCAGTCCCTTCATCCGATTCGAGGTCATCCCGTCACTCCTTCGTGTGGTTGGTGTCACGGCCATCACCACCGTCGCTCGGTGAGATCCCGGTGAGGGGCAGGTGAGAGATCTCCAATCGGCCTCAACCCTCCTCCGCTGGGCGTGCTGCCGCGGGCGATATCCCTGACCAACGACGAAGGGCGCCCGAGGGCGCCCTTCTCGTCGCAAAGCCGGTGGGGACTCAGACCGGCGATGACGCCGCCTGGCCCACTCCGGGCCCGCCGATCAGCCGCAGCCGGTGTTGTTACCGCAGCTCGAGCACGTGTAGCAGGAGCCCGTGCGCTGCATCATGCCGCCGCACTGCTCGCACGCCGGGCCGAGCTCGAGACCCTGGATGCGGGCGGGACGGACCGGCGGCGTGTCGGTGAGCGCCGCGGTCGGGGGCTGGGGCTGCGAGCTCTCGCCGCTCGCGGCGGGCTGTGCGGCCGGGGCCGGCGAGCCGTTGCCGTTCCCGTTGCCCTTCGCCTCCTGCTGCTCGAGCTCCTCGGCGCTCGGCGCCGGGCCCTCGTTGACGAACAGCGTCTGCTGCGCCTCCTTGCGGGCCCGGACCTCGGGCGTGAGGATGCCGAGCTCCTCCTGGGCGTCGGTGTCGAGGAAGCGCGAGGCGAGCCAGCGCATGATGTAGTCGGGCATCGACTTGGCGAACGGGATCTCCGGGTTGCGGGTGATCCCCTCCGGCTCGAAGCGCACGAACGAGAACTTGTTCACGAAGGTCTCGAGCGGCACGCCGTACTGCAGGCCGATCGAGATCGCCGTCGCGAACGCGTTCATCAGGCCCTTTATGGTCGAGCCTTCCTTCCCGATGTCGGTCAGGAAGATCTCGCCGACGGAGCCGTCCTCGTACAGGCCGGCGGTGATGTAACCCTCGTGGCCGCCGATCGAGAACTTGTGGGTGATCGACTGGCGCTCGACGGGCATGCGCCGGCGCACCGGCTGGTGCACCTCGGGTGCCGGGGTCTGCGCCTCGGCCTCCTTCTCGGCGTCCTTCTTCTTGCTCGCGCTGGTGCTGAGCGCCTGCGCGGTCTTCGACCCGTCGCGGTAGATGGCGAGCGCCTTGAGGCCCAGTCGCCAGCCCTCCGTGTAGGCCTCGGCGATGTCCTCGACGGTCGCCGTCTCCGGCAGGTTCACGGTCTTGGAGATCGCGCCAGAGAGGAACGGCTGTGTCGCGGCCATCATCTTGATGTGGCCCATGTGCGAGATCGCGCGCTCGCCCACCGCCACGTCGAAGACGGGGAGGTGCTCCTCCTTGAGCCCCGGCGCGTCGATGATCGTCGCGTGCTCGTTGATGTACGCCTCGATCTGCTCGATCTCGGCGTCCGAGTAGCCGAGCGTGCGTAGCGCCAGCGGCACCGAGCGGTTGACGATCGTCATCTGCCCGCCGCCGACGAGCTCCTTGAACTTGACGAGCGAGAAGTCGGGCTCGATGCCCGTCGTGTCGCAGTCCATGAGGAAGGAGATCGTCCCGGTGGGGGCGAGCACCGTCGCCTGCGCGTTGCGGTAGCCGTGCTCCTCGCCGAGCTCGACGGCCTCGTCCCAGGCACGCTTGGCGGCGTCGAGCAGCTCGCCCTTGATGCCGTCGGCGTCGATCTCGTAGGCCGCGTCGCGGTGCATGCGCATGACGTTGTTGTGCGGCTCGCGGTTTTCCTCGTACGCCTCGTACGGGCCCATGGCGGCGGCGATCTCCGCCGAGCGCCGGTAGCCGCGGCCCGTCATGAGCGCGGTGATCGCCGCGGCGACGTTGCGGCCCTCGTCCGAGTCGTACGGCAGGCCGTTCGCCATCAGCAGCGCGCCGAGGTTCGCGTAGCCGAGCCCGAGCTGACGGAAGCGGCGCGCGTTGCGGCCGATCTCCTCGGTCGGGTAGCTCGACGGGCCGACGATGATCTCCTGCGCGAGGAAGATCGTGTCGACCGCGTGCTCGAAGTCCTCCGTGTCGAACGAGCCGTCCTCGCGGCGGAACCGCATCAGGTTGAGCGACGCGAGGTTGCACGCCGAGTCGTCGACGTGCATGTACTCCGAGCAGGGGTTCGAGGCGTTGATCCGACCCGAGTTCGGGCACGTGTGCCAGCGGTTGATGATCGAGTCGTACTGGATGCCCGGGTCCGCGCAGCGCCAGGCCGCCTCGGCGATCTCGTTCATGAGCTCGCGCGCGTCGACCGTCTCGATCACGCTGCCGTCGGTGCGGGCGATCAGATCCCAGTCGCCGCCCTCGACGACCGCCTGCATGAACTCATCGGTGACGCGGACCGAGTTGTTGGCGTTCTGGTACTGGATCGAGGCGAAGGCGTCGGAGTCGAGCCGCATGTCGAAGCCGGCGTCGCGCAGCGCTGCCGCCTTCTCCTCCTCGCGCGCCTTGCACCAGATGAAGTCGCGGATATCGGGGTGGTCGACGTCGAGGACGACCATCTTGGCCGCGCGCCGCGTCTTGCCGCCCGACTTGATCGTGCCCGCCCAGGCATCGGCGCCGCGCATGAAGGAGACCGGGCCCGAGGCAAGCCCGCCCTTCGAGAGGTGCTCCTTCGAGGAGCGGATGTTCGAGAGGTTGATCCCCGAGCCGGAGCCGCCGCGGAAGATCATCCCCTCCTTGGTGTTCCAGTCGAGGATCGACTCCATCGTGTCCTCGACGCTCAAGATGAAGCAGGCGGAACACTGCGGCTTCTCCTCGAAGCCGACGTTGAACCAGACCGGGCTGTTGAAGGCGGCCTTCTGGTGCAGGAGCAGGTGGATGAGCTCCATCTCGAAGGCGTCCGCGTCCTCCTCGGACGCGAAGTAGCCGAGCTCGCGGCCCCAGTTCGCGATCGTGCCGGCCACCCGGGAGATCATCTGCTTGACCGAGGACTCGCGCTCGGGCGTGCCCAGGCGCCCGCGGAAGTACTTCTGCGCGACGATGTTCGTCGCGTTCTGCGACCAGCTCTTCGGGAACTCGACGTTGCGCTGCTCGAAGGCGGGGTTGTCGGGGTCACCGATGACCGCGTCGCGCACCTCCCATTCGACCTCGTCAAAGGGATGAACACCGGGCGTCGTGTGGCGCCTCGTGACGGTGATCCCCTGTGTGTGCGTTGCGGTCTCAGACATGATCCTGGCTCCTTCTCTGTGCCTCGGTTCCAAGGTGGGCGGGGAACGACTTACTCAACCGCCTCCTCCGGACGGAACGCGGTCTCCGCTTCCCCGCAAATTCGGGGCTTCGGCGGGATCCGTTTGGGGGAGCGGCGTGACGCCCAGCGCGCGCAGCTCGTCGGTGAACTCGCTGGGGTCGTCGAAGCCGCGGTAGACGGCTGCGAACTGCAGGTACGCGATCCGGTCGAGCTCGCGCAGGCCCGCGAGCGCGCGCTCGCCGACGTGCTCGGCGGGCAGCTCGCCGCCGGCCGCCTCGGCCTCCGCCTCGATGCTCGCCACGAGGCGCTCGACGTCGGCCCTCTCGACCGGCCGCTTGTACGCGGCGCGCAGCAAGCCGCGCGCGAGCTTCGCGCGATCGAAGGGCTCGCGCCGGCCGTCGCGCTTGCGGACGAAGACCGGCTCGCGCTCGCGCCGCTCGAACGTGGTGAAGCGCCGCCCGCAAGCGGAGCACGCCCGCCGGCGCCTGACCGCGAGTCCACCCTCGGCCGCGCGGCTCTCGAGCACGCGCGTATCGCCGTTGCAGGTGGGACACCGCATGACCACTGAGTTTACCTAGATGTATGGACTGAGCGGGCGAGTCAGACACTACATCTAGTGTCCAATAGTCCGCAAAGTGGGGGATCTTTGGACACGTAAAGGGCGCGGACAGCGATCAGCCCGGGCGGGCGCCCGGGCTGATCGCGATTTCCTTGCTCGCGCGCGGCGCGCGGCGACTCGCTATCGGTCGCCGGACTCCCAGTGCCTGGTCATGCTGATCGAGACCTTCTCGAGCTTCACGTTCGCGTCCGCGCTCTCACCGCAGGTCGCGGCGCCGACCGTGAGGTGGTCGCCCTGCTCGAGGTGCGCGATGAGCGAGAACGACTGCGACGTCCGGTCATGCGCGACGGGACGGTCGATGCTCTGCTCGAGCGTGGAGTGCTGGCCCTGATTCGGGCCCGAGCCGAGGTGCCGGCTCACCGAGAGCGAGCGCAGCTCCCCAGGCCCCGTCTCCCACGTCCCGTTGACCTTGATGTCGTAGGTCCCGGTCTGGGTCACGGGGATCTTGTCGCTGGCGCCCTGCGCCGGGCTGTACGCGGCGGTCGACGAAGTCTCCGTGAAAGTCACGTCGCCGAAGTAACAGGTGAGCGACGTGGCCGGCATCGGGTAGCTCGCGGCCATCGCGACGTCGGTTGCCCGCCCATGGCGGTCGGGGAGGCTCGGGCAGCTGTTCATGGCCGGGACGAGCACGCCGTTGGGACACACCTTGTAGTCGACGTGCCGCGTCTGGACGGCGTTGGCCGCGATCGCGCTCGCGCCCACCGCGTTCGGGGCGATCGCGTCGCCCTTCACCGCTCGCTTGGCCAGGTGTTTCGCCTTGACAGCGCCCCGGGACAGATGCTTGGCCTTGACCGCACCCTTCGCGAGGTCCCTCGAGGTGATCGATCCGTCCTTGATGTCCTTGCCGGTGAACTGGTTCTTCGCGGCGATGCCGAAGCCGGTCATCGCGAAGAACAGAGCCGCGAGCGCGACGATCATCGCTGGGCTCGGCCTGCCGAGCTTCCGTGCTCGCGGCGTCGTGCGCGTCTTGCGCGGATCGGGACTATCCATGGCTCCCCCCGGAGTCGATTTGAAGGGCGCGCATCGTAGCACCGGGCCCTGTCCCCGAAAGGCTCCGAACCCGGGTACCTCGAGGTTCGGACTGCGAGTAACCACGCCGGATTCCGGGTACGCTCACGCTAGTGGGCCCCAGGGGGCGGAAACGGTTTGATGAGGCGGCCGAACGGGTCGCCAGCGCGCGTGACGCGATGGCCGAGCGGCGCGATTCGGCGCGCGATGCCATGGTCGAGCGCCGTGACGCCGCGCGCGACGCCGCCGCCCAGGCCCGGGCCGCGGCCGGCGAGCGCGTCGCTGAGGCCCGCGCCGCGGCAGGCGAGCGCGTATCCGAGGCGCGCGAGGCCGCGGCGGATGCGATCGCCAAGGTCAAGCCGAAGCTGCGCGGCGTCACCCACGCCTATGCCTTCTTCGTCTCGCTGGCCCTCGGCGTGGTGCTGATCCTGCTCGCGGAGGGCACGAAGGCGACGGTCGCGGTCGGCGTGTACGCCGCGAGCCTCTCAGCCCTCTTCGGCGTCTCGGCCCTCTACCACCGCGTCAACTGGCGGCGGCCCGCGGCGCGCCGCTGGATGCGCCGGCTCGACCACACGATGATCTTCTTCCTGATCGCGGGGACGGTGACGCCGTTCGCGGTGCTGGTGCTCGAGCCGCCGCTCGCCACGGCACTCCTCGTGGCCGTGTGGGCCGGGGCGGCGGCGGGGACGGTCGTGGAGCTGATCTGGATCGACTCGCCGAAGTGGGTCTCGGCCGCCGTCTACATCGCGGTTGGGCTGATCGGCGCCGCGGGCTTCCCGGCGATCATCGTCGAGGCGGGGATCGCCGCGGGCGCGCTGATCGCGGTGGGCGGGGCGCTGTACGCGACCGGTGCCGTGATCTACGCGGTCCAGCGCCCCGATCCGAGCCCGCGCGTCTTTGGCTACCACGAGATCTTCCACGTGCTCGTGATCGCCGCCGCCGCGGCCCATTTCGCCGCGGTCGCGCTCTTCGCGCTGCCGGCCGCCTGAGCGCCTCGCGCGCCCTCGTCCGGGGGCGTCCGCGTGCGATCTCACCCCGCGGGGTGCCCTAATCCACGGAGTCCGGCCGAAGGTGGGACGCGCATTTTCCGCTTACTACCGGGCTTTTGCCGAACATGGTGAAAAAGAACTGCAAGGTCGAAACGAATTTGCTAGCGTCGCGCCGGTCGATGACATAGCCAACGCGCTCACGCGGGTCAGGGACCGCCGGGGTGGAGGGCGCCGACACCGGCAGGAGGAGGAGCGAATTGTTGGAGTCATCCTTGGGAGGCGCGTGCCTGCGCGCGAGCGCAAGCCGTGTAGTCGTAGCCCTCATCGCGTTCGCGGCCGCTGCGGTCGCCCTCGCCATAGCGCCCCCGGCGCAGGCGCAGGAAGCCCCGCAGGTGCTGCTGTTCCACGACGGGTCCGATCCGGCCACCGACGCCGGCGTCGACGCGATCGAGGGGCTCGCGGCAGACAACGACTTCGACGTCACCGTCACGTCCGACGCCGGTGACCTGAACGCGGACAACCTCGACGGCTACGCCGCGCTCGTCTTCCTCGGCGTCGAGGGCGAGGCGCTCGGCGACGCGCAGGTGAACGCCGTGCGCGATTACGTGCGCGACGGCAACGGCTTCCTCGGCATCGGCACCACCGCCACGGCGATGCCGGGTTCGAACTTCTTCACCAACCTGATCGGCGCGCGCCCTGACGGGGACGCCTCCGGGCCGGAGGAGAACGTCGCCGTCTTCGGCGATCGCGTCCATCCCTCAACCGCCGAGCTGCCGCTCGAGCTGAATGTCACCGACAGCTTCTACACCTGGGAGGACCGCCCGACAGGCGACGTCCACGTGGTCGCGCGCTGGCGCGCCCCGGGTGATCCCGCCGGCGACGGCACGGACGTCGCGGGCACCGACCACGAGCTCTCCTGGTGTCACGACTTCCAGGGCGGCCGCTCCTTCTACACCGCCCTCGGCCAGACCGCCGGTGTCTTCGACGTGGCCGAGGTTCAGGACCACCTGCTCGGCGCGATCCAGTGGACCGCCGGTCTCGTCCGCGCCAACTGCAAGGCGACCGTGGCCCAGTACTACGAGGGCGAGCGCCTGGTCAACGGCGCCTCGGGCGACCTCCAGCACACCGGTGAGGCCCACGGCCTGACGATCGCTCCCAACGGCTGGGTCATCTACATCGGCCGCGGCGATTGCCGCACGAACGAGGCGCGCGGCCAGATCGCCGGCCTCGACGGCCCGACCGGCCGCATCCTCGACTTCGCCAACCCGAACGTCGGCGTCGGCTGCGGCACGGTTCACATCTTCGACCCCGAGGAGTACGACGGGAGCGTCAACAGCGGCGTCAACCTCGCCGGGATCATCCCGGTGTACGGCGACCGCGGCGGCGGTGACGAGATCAACGGGAAGATCGAGGCCGGGCTGCTCGGCATCACGGTCGCGCCCGACTTCGAGACGACGGGCCACGTCTACGTCCAGTACTTCCCGACGTTCAACCCGGCGAACCCGCACCTGCCGGGCGCGCAGGACGGGGCGGATCGCCGGCGCACGAAGATGCACGAGGCGCGCGTCTCGCGCTTCACGATCGATCTCGAGACGAAGACGCTCGACCTCGACTCCGAGGTGATCATCTTCCAGTACGAGTCGCAGATCTACAGCTGCTGCCACCGCGGCGGCGGCATGGGCTTCGACTCGGAGGGCAACCTCTACATCACGGTCGGCGACTCGAACTCGTCGCAGAGCACCAACGGCTACTCGGGCAACCACCCGACGTTCCGCTGCCCGCAGCGCAACCCGCTGCCCGGGCCGGGCGATCCCGCCAACAACGACGACTGCGGCGAGCTCAACTTCTCGTTCCGCGACGCGCGGCGCACCGCCGGGTCGACCAACGACTACAACGGCAAGATGCTGCGCTTCAACCCGATCGAGGGGATCGCGGACGGCGAGCAGCCGGAGGTCGGCGAGGGGACGACCTACACGCTCCCCACGGCCGACTCGCCCAACGGGCCGAACCTCTTCGACGGCACCGAGGGCGGCGGCGAGCTGACCAGGCCCGAGATCTACGCGATGGGCCTGCGCAACCCCTCGCGGCTCTACGTCGATCCGGAGACCGACATCCCCTACACGGCGTGGGTCGGTCCCGACGCGGGGTCGCCCAGCGTGGACCAGGGCCCGTCGACATACGAGAGCGCGGCGCAGATCGCGCAGGCGGGCAACTACGGCTGGCCGTACTGCATGGGCAACCAGCAGGCCTACCGTGATCGCGTCGCGCCCGACGGCGATCTGCGGACCACGAACGAGCCTGGCTTCGTCGACGGCGGTCCCGCCGGCGACCCGATTCCGGGCTGGTACGACTGCGAGAACATCGTCAACAACTCGCCCAACAACACCGGCCTCGAGGTGCTCCCGCACGAGACCGGCACGGGTATGGACGCGGGCACCGCTCGGCCGGTGAACATCTGGTACAGCCGCGGCAACCCGGGCGGGGCCAACGGCTGCCCGGACTTCCCGCGGCCGAACGGCGCTCCGGACTACTCGGCGAACCCCGTCGAGCTCTGCCCGTACGCGACGGCATCCGGCGCGACGATCATGAACGGCCCGGTGTACCGCTACCCGGACACGGCGGACCAGTCGGTCGCGTGGCCGGAGTACTGGGACGGGCGCTGGTTCCTGTTCGACTGGAACAACAACTCGATCAAGCACGGGCTGTTGCTCGATCCGGAGACCGACCAGGACGGCGGCCAGCCGATCTGGGCGGACAGTCTGCGCGGCGTCATCAACTGGGGCGCCAACTACATGGACTCGAAGTTCGCCCCGGACGGCAGCCTGTACGTGCAGGTCTACCAGGGGTTCTTCACGACCGGGAACGAGACGGGCCTGTACCGGTTCACCTACACCGGCGGCCCGGATACCCCGGGCGCGGATCCCCAGTGGGAGGCCACCGGCAACCCGCGCG
Source organism: uncultured bacterium (assembly GCA_965652565.1). Lineage (GTDB taxonomy): Bacteria > Actinomycetota > Thermoleophilia > Solirubrobacterales > 70-9 > RSA11. The sequence continues at coordinate 11,087 of CBFGWL010000017.1, read as the reverse complement.
AGATCCAGTTCGACATCGGCAGCTCGGGCGGCGTCTCCTATGAGTGGGACTTCGACGGCGACGAGGAGGCCGACTCCACCGAGGCGTCCCCCGTGCACACCTTCGAGGAGGACGGCGAGCACGAGGTGACGCTCACCGTCACCTACGCGGACGGCGAGACCGACTCGAAGACGATCACGGTGAACGTGGTGGGCGACGACACGCAGCCGCCGACCACGACGATCCAGCTCAACGGCGCCGACCCGGTCGACACCTACGACGGCCCGGTCGAGGTGACCCTCACCGCGGAGGATGAGGGCGCCGGCGTCGACGTCACGCAGTACCGCGTCGACGGCGGCGACATCACCGCCTACGAGGAGCCGTTCACGGTGCGCGGCAACGGCGAGCACACGGTCGAGTACCGCTCGCGTGACGCCGCCGGCAACGTGGAGGACTGGCAGTCGGTCACGTTCACGATCGACACCCAGTCGGGCGGCGGCAGCTGTCTGCCGCAGACCGACGAGTTCGAGGGAGACGAGCTCGACGGCAAGTGGGACGTGCTGCGTCCCGCCGACGGCGGCCCGCAGGTCGCCAACGGGCACGTGCACATCCCGCTCGTCCCGGGCGACATGATCGGCGGCAGCGCGGATGCCGGGAACGTCATGCTCCAGGACGCCCCGAGCGGTCAGTGGACCGCGACGACCCGTATGAACCTGGCCGACTTCGACGAGCCGGGTAAGCAGGGCGGCCTGATCGTCTGGCAGAGCGAGAGCCCGAACACGTTCTCGAAGATCGTCTATCTCGAGAACAACAACGGCAACCGCCAGTTCGAGCACATCGTCACCCAGGACGGTGACGTCGTGTCGATCGACCAGAGCATCACCGTGGTCGAGGACGACTTCCCGGAGGAGGGCCACGTCTTCCTGCGCGCCCGCTACGACGGCACGCAGGTCGTGGCGGAGTTCTCCACCGACGGTGAGAGCTGGACGCACATCGGCAACGAGGACCACGGCGCCCCGTTCGAGGGCGAGATGCGGGTCGGCCTGACGGCGTTCCGCAACTCGTCGGCCAGCGCGACGACCGTGGGCTTCGACTGGTTCCGCGTCCGCGAGGGGAGCGCGCCGTCCACGCCGATCGACTGCGAGGGTGGCGGCGGTGACTGCTCGGTCGAGTCCGACCCGTTCGAGGACGTCGAGCTCGATCCGAAGTGGGAGATCATCAACCCCTCCTCGGGCAACCAGCCGACGGTCGGCGACGGCCACCTGACCCTGCCGGTGATCCAGGGCGACCTGTACGGCGATAACGGCAGCGCCCAGGTCCTCGCGCAGGGCGTGCCCACCGACGAGTCGTGGATCGCGACGGCGAAGATCCGCCACGAGAACATCGACACGAACGGCGAGGCCGCCGGGCTGGCCCTGATCAACCGGTTCAACCCGAACCACTTCATGAAGACGGCCATCCAGTACAAGAGCGACACCGATCCGGGCCAGGACGGCGATCAGCCCGGTAAGTGGGCCGAGCGCGTGCTCACCGCCGACAGTCAGGCGGTGGTCCTGCCCGGCGAGGACGTGCCGTGGCCGAACTCCGGCGCGCTCGATATCCAGGGTGAGTACGTCTGGGCGCGGTTCGTCTACGACGCCGGCTCCCAGGAGGTCTCCACCTGGACCTCGATCGACGGCACGACGTTCGTCAACTTCGGTGCGAACGTCCCGGTCGACGAGTACCTGAGCGAGCCGGGCGGCCTGCGGATCGGCCTGTTCGCCAAGCACGACGGGTCCGGTGACGACGAGGTTCAGATCGACGAGTTCAACCTGGTCCACGGCAGCACCGACCCGCAGACGCCTGGCGACGACTGCGGCGGCGGCGGTGGTGGCGACAACACCCCGCCGACCACCACGGCTACGACCGACCCGGCCGATCCGAACGGCGAGAACGGCTGGTTCACCACCCCGGTCGAGGTGACCCTGGAGGCCACCGACAACGAGGGCGGCTCGGGCGTCGAGACGACCGAGTACCGCGTCGACGGCGGTGAGTTCCAGGCGTACGACGGCCCGTTCACGGTCGAGGGCGACGGGCGCCATGAGGTCGAGTACCGCTCGACCGACGCCGAGGGCAACACCGAGGCGACGAAGTCCCTCGAGCTGCCCATCGACGGCACCCCGCCGACGACCACCGCGAACCTCGACGGCAACGAGCTGACGCTCGAGGCCGACGACGGTGACGGCTCCGGCGTCGCGCGGACCGAGTTCCGCATCGACGGCGGCGAGTGGCAGGAGTACGCGCAGGAGGAGGTCATCCTCAACTCCGCGGCCGACCTCGAGCGCTGGGAGCAGGCTGGTCCCGGCGGGCTCGAGTGGGTCGACGAGGAGGGCGGCTTCGCCCGCACGCAGGGCGGCCTGGGGATGCCTTGGTACCCGGTGCGCGAGTACGGGGACTTCTCCCTGAAGCTCCAGTGGCGCGACTCCTCGAGCGAGGGGAACGGCAACGCGGGCGTGTTCGTCCGCTTCCCGGACCCGCGCATCCCGCTCGATGAGCGGCCGGAGTCCGGCCCCGGTGACTGGGACGGCGAGTACTGCGGGCGCACCGGCTCCGCGGCCACGCAGCCGGCCTGGGTCGCCATCTACTGCGGCCACGAGATCCAGATCAACGACCACCAGGGCGACGTCCAGAAGACCGGCTCGATCTACAACTTCGCGCCGGTCGACGAGGAGGGCGCGAACATCCAGCCCAAGGGCACCTGGGTGGACTACGAGATCCGGGTCGAGGGCCAGCAGTACACGATCATCCGCAACGGCGAGGTGATCAACGAGTTCGACAACTCCGTCCCGAAGGACTCCTCGCGTGCCGGTGACCCGCCGACGCAGGCGCGTCAGTTCGACAGCGGCTACATCGGGCTGCAGAACCACGGCAACCCGGATGTCGTCGACTACCGGAATGTCCGGGTCCAGCGCCTCGACGACGGCGTCGTGCAAGGCCCGGTCGAGATCCCGGATGGCGCTGGGCTGGTCGAGTTCCGCTCGACGGACGCCGCGGGCAACACCGAGGACGTCCAGGAGCTCGACCTCGGCGGCGGCGGCTCGGCGAACCTGCGCGCTCAGGTGAAGCCGCGCAAGGCCAAGGCGAAGCCGCGCAAGGCGGTGCGCTTCCGGGTGACCGTGGCGAACCGTGGTGACGCCTCCGCTGAGGACGTGCGGATCTGCGCCCAGACGCAGCGCAAGAAGGCGCGCATCATGGGCAGCAAGTGCCGCGAGGCGCCCAGCATCGGCGCCGGCAACCGCGTCCGGGCGGCCTTCCGCGTGAAGGTCAGGCCGAAGGCGGCCGGCAAGCGCGTCCGCGTCAAGTTCGTGGCGCGCACGAAGAGCGCCAAGAACGCCAAGACCGCTGCGGTCATCAGGGTCCAGAAGGCGAAAAAGAAGAAGCGGCGATGACGGATAACCCGCGACCAAGCGCGGGGGATCCGTTCGCCGGCCCGGCGATCTCGCGGAGGAACTTCCTCCACGGGATCGCCGGTGCCGCGCTGCTGTGCAGCCTGGAGGGGCCGACGCGCGTCGTCACCGGACGGCGCACGTCGGCCGCCTTCCGTGCGCAGCGCCGCAAGCGCTTCGCGCCGTTCGAGACCGATCTGCCCATCCCGCCGGTGCTCGAGCCCGTCTCGACGGAGGGCGGGGTCGATCGCTACGAGATCACGATGCGCCCCGGCGAGCAGCAGATCCTCGAGGGCGAGCCGACCGAGATCCTGGGCTACGAGGGGATCTTCCCTGGGCCCACGATCAAGGCGGAGCGCGACCGGCCGGTGGAGGTGCTGCAGCGCAACGAGCTCGGCACCGGCGAGGACGTCGTGGTGCACCTGCACGGCGGCATTACCGAACCGGAGTCCGACGGCCACCCCGACGACGTGATCCCGCCCGGCCAGGAGTACACCTACCGCTACGCCAACCGCCAGCGGGCATCGACGCTCTGGTACCACGAGCACGGCCACGGATTCACGGCGCGGGGCGTCTACGCGGGACGCGCCGGCATGTATCTAGTGGACGATCCCGAGGAGCGGGCCCTGGAGCTGCCCACCGGCGAGTACGACGTGCCGCTGGTGATCTGCGACCGCAGCTTCGACGAGGACAACCAGCTGCTCTACCCGAGCGCCTTCCCGATCGACGGCTTCTACGGGAACACGGTGCTCGTCAACGGCGCGGTCGTCCCCCGGATGCGCGTCGAGCGGCGCCTGTATCGCTTCCGCATCCTGAACGCGTCGAATGCGCGCACGTTCGAGCTCGTGCTCTCGCACGGCGCGAAGATGATCCACATCGGGTCCGACAGCGGCGGGCTGCTGCCGCGCCCGGTCAAGCGCCGCGTGATCTCGCTGTGCCCGGCCGAGCGCGCCGACGTGATCATCGATTTCCGCGACTTCACCCCGGGCTCGGAGCTGATCCTGCGCAACCGTGCCGGCAACGACGCCACGCGGCGCGTGATGCGCTTCGACGTCGTGCGCGGCGGGCGGGAGGAGGCGCGGGTGCCCAAGCGCCTGCGCGACCCCGTGCTGATGCCGGAGGTGGTCGGCGAGCGCACGTTCACGCTCGACTTTCAGACGAACCCCGAGCCGGTGTGGCAGATCAACGGGCAGGGCTTCGATCACGATCGGATCGACGCCGAGCCGCGCCTGGGGACGGCGGAGCTGTGGCACTGGAAGAACAACACGCCCGGCCTGCACCCGATGCACATTCACCTCGCGCACTTCCAGGTGGTGTCGGTCGGCGGTCGCAAGCCGGACCGCGTCGATCGCAAGGCGATGAAGGACACGGTCCTGGTCGGGCCCAACGAGACCGCGACCGTGAAGGTGCTCTTCGCGGGATTCCCCGGCCGGTACGTGTTTCACTGCCACGCTCTCGAGCACGGGGATAGAGACATGATGGGACAAATGAGGGTGCGGCCATGAGCGGGCGGCTGGCAATGCTCGCTGCGCTCATCGGCGTGGCACTCATACAGATGGCAGGCCCGGCGGCTGCGCAGACAACGCATACCGTCGGGGTGACAGGCAACTCCCCCGAGAACTACGCCTTCAACCCGGACGAGCTCTCGATCGAGGCGGGCGACACCGTGAGCTGGTGCTTCGACGCCGCGGCGGGCGAATCGCCGCCGTGCGCGGAGATCGACAACCTCCACGATGTCCAGATCAAGGACGAGAGCGGGACGGAGATCGCGAAGTCGGACTACTTCGGCCCCAGTAACGGCGAGGAGGCCGTCTTCGAGTACACGTTCGAGGAAGAGGGCGAGTACACGTACGTCTGCACGCTCCACGCCACGACCATGCACGGCACGCTCACGGTCGGCGACGGCGGGGGCGGCGAGGACACGACCCCGCCGACCACGACCGCGCTGCTCAACGGCGCCGACCCCGTCGACACGTATGACGGCCCGGTCGAGGTGACCCTGGAGGCGAGCGACAACTCGGGCGGTTCGGGCGTCGAGAGCACCGAGTACGCGCTCGACGGCGGTGACTTCCAGCCGTACGAGGGCCCGTTCACGGTCTCCGACGAGGGCGAGCACACGATCGACTACCGCTCGACGGACGCCGCGGGCAACGTTGAGGACACGAAGCAGGTCAGCTTCACGATCGATCCCGACGGCGGCGGTGGCGATGACCCCGCCGAGCTGGCGACGGTCGTCAAGCCCAAGAACAAGCGCGTGAAGGTCGGGCGCAAGGTGAACCTCCGCGTGCGCCTCGCCAATCGGGGCGATCAGGCGGCGACCGACCCGAAGGTGTGCGTCAAGGCGCCCCGCAAGCGCGTGAAGCTCGGCAACGGCAAGTGCTGGACGCTCGCCGAGCTCGCGGGCGGCGAGAAGCGCACCACGCGGTTCGCGGTCAAGGCCAAGCGGCCGGCCGCGGGCAAGCGGATCCGCCTGAAGTTCGTGACGACCGCTGAGGGCATGAAGCGGCAGGTCACTGCGGTGACCCTGCGCGTCGCCAAGCGGCGCTAGAGCGTCAGAAAAGCGCGAGTCGGGGCCCGGCGCGAAGGCGTCGGGCCTCGGCCGTGTGCTGGTCGCGTCGGGGGATCCGGCGGCTCAGCCTGCCGCGAGCGCCGCGGTCGCGCGCTCCTTGGCGCGCTCGATGATCGCGAAGACCTCGTCCTCGCGGCCGGCGCGGACGAGATCGATCGGGTCGGGCTCGCCATTCACGATCCCCTCGAAGAACTCCTTGCGGTCCTGGTAGGTGGGCAGGGTGCCCTTCGCCCAGCCGCGCGCCTCGTTGAGGATCACCGCGAGTCGCGCGTAGTCCTCGCCGAAGAGCTCGGAGATCTCGCGCTTCATGCGCTTGGCGAGCGCGGGGGAGGCGCCCGCCGTCGAGATCGCGATGGCCAGCGGTCCCGTGCGCACGATCGCCGGGAGGATGAAGTTGCAGAGCGGCGGGACGTCGACGACGTTGGCGAGCATCGCCCGCTTCTCGGCGTCGTAGTAGATCCCGATGTTGACCTCGGAATCGTTCGTCGCGGCGATCACCATGAACTTGCCCTCGAGGTCGCTCGGCTCGTAGGTCTTGCGCTCCCAGGTGATCGAGCCTTCCTCGGCGAGGCGCTCGAGCTCGGGGTGCGCGTCGGGGGCGACAAGTGTCACGTCGCCGTCGCACGCGAGCAGGCCCTCGACCTTCTCAAGCCCGATGTCGCCGCCGCCCACGACGAGGCAGTTGCGGCCCTTGAGCTTGAGACACGCGATGTAGAGCGGCGTCTCCAGCATGTCCCGCACGCAGGACTGATCGCAGATCCCCTTGCGGAACTGGCAGACGCATTCCTTGCCTGCATAGGCCTGGGCTGGCATCGACCCACAGGTTAGAGGGGCCGCTCCGCGGGTGCGCAGCGGGGTACGATCGCCCGCCAATGCGCCCCGATGACGAGCGCAAGGAGGGACGAGAGCGGCCGCGGCTGCAGGGACCGTGGTGGTTCACGCGTCCGCGCGAGCTCACCGCCGAGCAGCAGCACAGCCTGCTTTCCCAGCTGTATTTCCTCGGGCCCGACCGGCGCCCGTTCCTCGAGCGCTTCGCGATCTTGCTCACGCTCGCCATCCTGCTCGCGGTCTTCGGGCTCGCCACGGACTCGAGCACCGTTGTGATCGGCGCGATGCTGATCTCGCCGTTTACGACGCCCCTGCTCGGGCTCGCCGCCGCGCTGGTCATGGGCTGGCCGCGCCGCCAGCTCGAGTGCCTTGCGATCCTCATCGCCGCGACCGCGGCGGGGATCGGCGTGGGCTGGCTCGCGCTCGGGTTCATCCCTGAGCCCGCGACGATCACGCGCAGCTCGCAGATCCTCCTGGCGCATACCGAGCCGCAGGTGCTCGATCTGGGCGTCGCGCTCGTGGCGGGCGTCGCCGGCGCCTATGTACTAGTGCGGCGCGAGGCGGTGGGCGCTCTGCCGGGTGTCGCGATCGCCGTCGCGCTGGTGCCGCCGCTGGCGTCCACCGGGATGATGCTCCAGCTCGGTCAGGGCGAGCGGGCGCTGGAGGCGCTGCTTCTGTTCGCCACGAACTTCGCGGGCATCGTGCTCGCCGCGTCGCTGACGCTGCTCGCGCTCGGGGTCCGTACGCGCGCCAAGCACGCCGACACGACGAAGGCGGGGATCGCGCTCGCGTTCGTCTCGGTGGCGCTGATCGCCGTCCCGCTCACCGCCGTCACCGCCGAGCGCACGCGCGACGCGGTCGCCCATGACGATGTGGTCGAGGCCACGCAGGACTGGATCGCGGACCACGACCTGCGCCTGAGCAACGTCGAGGTCGATGTCGATGAGGGCCAGGTGTTCCTGATGCTGGAGGGGCCCGAACGGCCGGCATCCCTGGCGCCGCTCGCCGAGCACCTGGCCGAGTTGCTGGGCGAACCCGTGCAGATCAACGCCGATTGGGTGCGCGCCGAGCGGCTGGACGCGAGCGCCTCGCCCTAGGCCCTCGGAAGGCGCTGCGGACGGGGCTTCGCGGGGAGCCGGTCGCGACGCGAACCGCCGTCGCGGCGCTCGGATCGGCGTGCTGCGGCCCTTCGGGCCGGGTAATGGGGTGGCTGGCGGGCTTGACACCCCTTGCTACTCTCGCCGTCCGGTCGGGCTTGAGAGAGTCCTATTTTCGCCCGGCCTGGGGAGAGCGATATGCGCCTGATCATCACTGAGAAGAACAACTCCGCGAAGAAGATCGCGGACATCTTGAGCGGCGGGTCCGCGAAGTCGGACTCCACGTACAAGGTGCCCTTCTACACGTGGAGCGACGCCGACGGGGAGCACATGACCGTCGGTCTCAAGGGCCATGTGATGGGCGTCGCGTTCCCCGAGGAGTACTCCAACTGGCAGCAGACCGACCTCCATGACCTGATCGACGCCGAGCTCATTGCCGAGCCGACCGACAAGAACGTCGTGAAGGCGGTGCGCAAGCTCGCGAAGGACGCCGACTCGATCGTGATCGCGACCGACTACGACCGCGAGGGCGAGCTCATTGGTATGGAGGCGCTCCAGCAGGTGCTCGAGGTGAACCCGGACGTCGTGGGCGATGTCGCCACGGACAACGGGGGCGGGGCGGCGATCCTCGAGAAGCGCCCGCCGATCAAGCGCGCCCGCTACTCCGCGCTCACCAAGGACGAGATCGAGCGCGCCTTCGCGAACCTCGACGAGCTCTCTTACGACCTGGCGTACGCCGGCGCGGCCCGTCAGGACATCGACCTGATCTGGGGCGCGACGCTCACTCGCGCCGTGTCGCGCGCGACACGGCGTTTCGGCTCCAACTTCCTTTCCGTCGGGCGCGTGCAGAGCCCCACGCTCGGCCTGATCGTCGAGCGCGAGCTCGAGCGCCGCGCCCACGTCCCCAAGCCGTACTGGGAGGTGTTCGCCAAGTTCGAGCACCCCGACGGCTCGTTCGAGGCGCACCACGCCACGGACAAGTTCTGGGACGAGGACGAGGCCAAGGCGGCGCTCGAGAAGACGAAGAGTCCCGGCGTCGTTCGCGACGTCACGGCGCGCCGCTCGACCCGCAAGCCGCCGACGCCGCTCAACACGACCGCCTTCACCACGGACTGCTCGAACCGCCTCGGCATCAGCCCCGCGCAGGCGATGCGCATCGCCGAGGACCTCTACATGGACGGCTTCATCTCCTACCCGCGCACCGACAACACGGTGTACCCCCAGTCGCTGGCGACCCGTGAGCTCGTGCAGCAGATGGTGCGCATCCCGGAGTTCGCCGAGGGCGCCTTCGTCCTCGACGGGCCGATGCAGCCGACGCGCGGCAAGAAGGAGACGACCGACCACCCGCCGATCCACCCGACGCAGGCGGTGCACCCGGGCGCGCTCGACGGCCCGAAGCGCCGTGTCTACGAGCTCGTCGTGCGGCGCTTCATCGCGACGTTCGGCCCGCCGATGGTCACCGAGTCCACGCGCGCGGACATCGAGGCGGGCTCGGAGAGCTACTTCGTGCGCGGCTCGGTGGTCGTCGACCCCGGCTTCGCCCGCATCTACACCTACGCGCGCTCACAGGACAACGAGATCCCGAAGCTCGAGGAGGGCCAGGAGCTCGCTCTCGACGGCGAGCCGTGGATGGTCGGCAAGGAGACGCAGCCGCCGCCGCGCATCGGCCAGGGCAAGCTCATCGAGCTCATGGAGGAGCGCGGATTGGGCACCAAGGCGACGCGGGCCGACATCATCCAGAAGCTGTACGACCGCGGCTACGTCTACGGCAATCCCCCGATCCCCTCTGAGACAGGGATCGCCATGTACAAGGCGTTCAAGGAGCACGTCAAGCGGATGGCGACGCCCGAGATGACGGCTGAGCTCGAGAAGGACATGGACGAGATCGCCGCGGGCAAGATCTCCAAGGACGAGGTGCTGCGCGTCAGCCGCGAGCTCCTGCACGGGACCATCAACGAGATGGAGGAGCGCAAGGAGGACCTCGCCAAGGTCATCTGGGCCGGCATGGACGAGGACAAGTTCCTCGGGCCCTGCAAGGTCTGCGAGGAGGCCGGTCGCACCAAGCCGGACGGCTCGCCGAACCGTCTGCGCGTGATCGACCTGAAGGGCGGCAAGCGCTTCTGGGGCTGCGAGGGGTACGACCGCGACAACCCCGACTCGCCCGACTCCTGCCAGAACTCCGGCCCGCTGCCGGGCCGCGGCTACGAGCTGTGGCGGCTCGAGGAGCGCTGCTCGGTGTGCGGCGAGGCGCCGCGGCTCACCGTCAAGGGCTTCCGCGGGCGCCCCTGGAAGCTCTGCCTGAACGACGACTGCCCGACGATGGTCGAGATGCGCGAGAAGCGCGCTGAGCGCCAGCGTCAGCGCGAGGAGCGCGAGGCGGCCAAGGCCGCCGCGGGCGAGGGCGCCGAGAACGGCGCCGAGGCGGGCGCGCCGGCGAACGGGCGCGGCGCGAGCCGGGCCCGCAACGGCGGTCGGCGCCGCAAGCCGTCACCGGGCACGGCGCGCACGAAGCGCGCGGGCGCGCGCAAGCGCTAGCTCGGCTCGCCGTTCAGCGTCGCGATCAGCTTGCGCGAGCCGCCGCGATCGCGGTGCTCGCAGAGATAGATGCCCTGCCAGGTGCCGAGGGCGAGCTCGCCGTCGCGGACCGGCAGCGTGAGCGCGGGGCCGATCAGCACGGATTTGACGTGGGCGGGCATGTCGTCGGGCCCCTCCAGCGTGTGCGTCCAGTAGCGCGCGCCCTCGGGGACCGCCTCGTTGAACCACGTCTCGAGGTCACGGCGCACGTCGGGACTCGCGTTCTCGTTGAGCGCGAGCGAGGCGGAGGTATGCATGAGGTGCAGATGAAGCAGCCCGACGCGCACGTCGGCGAGCTCAGGCAGCGCCGCGAGCACCTCCCGGCCAACTAGGTGAAACCCCCGCGGCCGCGCCTCGAACCGGATCTCCCGCTGGACCCACATGGCTCGCGACTGTAACGGGGGCGGGGCGGGGGTGGTTGCCCGGGCGTATGTGGCGAGCGCCGGGGCGGTGCGGGCGCGGGCGCGTGGTGGCGAGCGCCTCGGCGGCGTGGTGGCGCGGCGCGTCGGGGAAGGGCGGCGAAGGAAAGGTGGCATCGGCGTAATCGCGACCTCGCGAGGCCCCGGCCACGCGAGATCGCAGTTAAGACGACGGCATCGTCGTAAGCGCGAACTC
>CBFGWL010000016.1:0-42475 GCA_965652565.1 uncultured bacterium | reverse complement strand
GGTCGGATCGAAGCGGTGATCTCGTTGCGCTGCGTGACGTAATCGCGGGTTCGCGGGGGCGTCCCGCATCGAATTCGCGATTACGACGACCCCATCGTCGAGATCGCGCACTCGTGGACCGCGCTCCCGCGAGTTCGCGCTTACGACGATGCCGTCGTCTTAACTGCGATCTCGCGTGGCGGGGTGCTCGCGAGTTCGCGATCCCTCCAATGCGATTCCCTCCTTCGCCGCCCTTCCCCGACGCGCCGCGCCGCCACGCCGCCCGGGCGCTCGCCACCAACGCCCGCGCCGCCCGGCCACCCCGCCGCCGACGCCGGCGCCGCCGGGGCGCTCGCAACAAGCGCCCGGCGCCGCCCATTGCCGAATCCGGCCATCCCTTGCAGATGGCCGATCCGGGCGAAGTCGGAACGCCCGAGCGCGCTTACGGTCGCCCGCGTGTCAACGATCACCCACCTGAGAGGCCAAGGAGACGATTCAGTGACCACCCTTGCCACCCCATCGCTCGCGGAACTGCGCATGCGCCTCGCGGGCGACGTGCACGAGCCCGGTGCTCCCGAGTACGACGACGCCTGCGCGCTTTTCAACTCGATGATCGAGCGCCGCCCACTGGCGGTAGCGCGTTGTTCCGCGCCCGACGACGTCGTCGCGGCGCTCGCTTTCGCCCGAGATCACGGCCTGCCGATCACCGTGCGCGCCGGCGGCCACGGCGTCGCCGGCCTTGCGCTCAACGACGGCGGGCTGGTGCTCGACGTGCGCCCGATGTGCGAGATCGAGGTCGATCCCGTCGCGCGGCGCGCGAAGGTCGGCGGCGGCGCGACCTGGGCACAGCTCGACGCCGCAACCCAGGCGCACGGTCTCGCCACCACAGGCGGGCGAGTCTCGACCACCGGCGTGGTCGGCCTCACCCTGGGCGGCGGCTCGGGATGGCTCGAGCGCCGCTACGGCCTCGCCTGCGACAACGTCGAGGCGGTCGAGCTGGTCACCGCCGACGGGCGCTTGGTCCGCGCTAGCGCGGACGAGAACCCGGAGCTCCTCTGGGCCCTGCGCGGCGGCGGCGGCAACTTCGGCGTCGTGACGTCGATCGAGTTCCGTCTGCATCCGGTCGGCCCGCAGGTGTTCGGCGGCATCGTCATGCATCCGGCGGAGCGCGGTCGCGAGCTCATGCGAGCCTGGCGGGCCGTAATGGCCGACGCGCCCGAGGAGCTCAGCCTGGCGTTCGCCTACCTCACCGCCCCCGACGAGCCCGAGATCCCCGCGGAGCTGCGGGGAAAGCTCACCGCGATCGTCGGCGGGATGCACTGCGGCTCGCTCGCCGAGGGCGAGCGCCTGCTGCGGCCGATCCGGGAGCTGGGCACACCCGCGCTCGACGTGTTCGGCCCGACCGCGTACACGGACTTCCAATGCTCGCTGGACGACCCGCCCGGCAAGCGCAACTACTGGACGGTGGAGCACCTCGCCGAGCTGCCCGAGGAGGCAGTGGAGCTGATTCACGAACACGCGCTGGAGATGCCCGGTAGCGCGCCGCAGATCTTCTGCGTCGCCTGGGGTGGCGCTGTGGCGCGCGCCGACGAGAGCACGGGCCCGCTCGCCGGCCGCGACGCGCGCTTCATCGTGCACCCGCTGATGATGTGGGACGACCCCGCCGACGACGAGCGCGTAACCGCATGGGGCCGGACCTTCCGGGATGCGCTGGCGCCGTTCGCGAGCGGCGCCGCCTATCCCAACTTCGAGGGCGAGGAGGGCACCAAGCGCGCCCGCGCCGGCTACACGCCGGCCAGCGTGGCCCGCCTCGCCGCGATCAAGGCGAAGTGGGATCCGGGCGACGTCTTCCGCGCCTCAGGCCACGTGCCGCCCGCCGCCTCCTGACCAACCCGGAACAAAGGAAAAGCCGCGCGGGGCTCCGGCTCGCCAGTCTTGGCTGCCGGGCCTCGCGCGGCTTTGCATCGGGGCGCCCGGATTTGAACCGGGGACCTCACCGACCCGAACGGTGCGCGCTACCAGGCTGCGCCACGCCCCGAGCGGCGCCAATTATCGCAGGCCCGGAAACGTTTCTGCCAGATGGCCCGTCGTTTGGCCGCCCAAGCCGTGGGTAACGCTCCGATGTGGAATCTGGAGCCGGTGCGAAACCCGTAGTTGACGTCCCCAAGCCGGGCCCCGACGATCCGTGCAGGATCCTCGTGGTCGCGGCTGATGAACACATCACCGAGCCGCTGCGCGAGGAGCTCAAGGCTCATCGCGACGGCCGGCCCGCAGAGGTGCGGGTGGTCGCGCCCGCGTTCGCCGGCTCACGCCTGGAGCACGTCTCGGGCAACGTGGACGAGAGCCGCGAGCTCGCCGAGGAGCGCCTCGAGAAGTCCGTCGAGGAGGCGCGCGACGCGGGCGTGAACGCGGAGGGCTTCGTCGGCGACTCCGATCCCCTGCTCGCGATCGAGGACGCGCTGCGCCGCGCGCCGGCGGAGGAGATCGTGCTCGTGACCCATCATGAGGGCACGCGCTGGCTCGAGGGCGACCTCTTCGAGCGCGCGAGCCAGCGCTTCGACGTGCCGATCGTCCACTACGAGGTCTTCCCCGACGGCCGCCATGAGCGCACCCACACCTCGCAGGGCGCGCAGCCGCCCCCGGACGCGGAGTACGAGCCCAGCTCGGGGAACCTGCCGCCGATGTCGATCCGCGACATCGCGGGGATCGTCGTCGCGATCGTCGGCACGATCGTGCTCGTCGTGCTCGCCGCCGCGGATTCTGAGGGCCTCTCCGAAACCGCAGACGGCGGCGTCAACAAGGACACCGTCCGCCTGCTGCTCGCGGGCGCCTTCGGACTGATCAACCTGGCGCACATCGTCGGGCTCGTGATCATGGGCAGCGTCCGCTACCGGGGCGTGTGGGAGCGGTTCTTCTCGAACCTCTCGCTCTACGGCACTGCGATCGCGATCGTGATCAGCATCATCCTGCTCTAGCCGGCCCACGCGGCAAACGGCCGCGATCACAACCGGGCGGCCCGGCGCAGGGCATACTGAGACGCGATGCGGAGCGAGCCTCCAGCCAGCGACGGGGGCGCGCCTCCCGAGATCCCCTGGGCGGGGATCGCGGTGACGGTCGCCGGCGTACTCACCCTCGGGCTCGCGGTGCTCATCATCGACCCGCTGCGCCAAGCGGTCGAGTACGCGCTCAGCGGCGACACCGACGCGCTGCGCGACGAGCTCAACCGGGGCGCGGGCATCGCGATCCTCTACGGCCTGCTGCTCGCGCACACCTTCGTCTGGTATCCGGCCGAGATCGTCGACGCCGCCGCGGGCTTCGTGTTCGGCTTCTGGGGAGCGCTCGGCCTCGTGATGGCTGGCTGGATCGTCCAGGGCATGCTCGCCTATTGGATCGGGCGCACGGCGGCGCGGCCCGTCCTCCACCGGTTCATCGGGCGGGAACGCTTCGAGCGCGCCGAGCGCGTGATCAACGGCGGCGGCGCGACCCTGCTGCTGGCGGCCAGGCTGGTTCCGATCGTGCCGTTCTCCCTGTTCAGCTACGTGGCGGGCGCAGCGCACGTGCCGGTGCTGCGGTTTCTGTGGACGACGGCGATCGGATACATCCCGATCACCGCGATCTTCATCTACTACGGGTCGCGACTCGATGCGCTCTCGCTCGAGGACCCGATCGTCTGGGCCGGCGCCGTCCTGCTCGTCCTCCTGCTGCTGTTGATGCGCAAGCTGCGCCCGCTCCTCAGCGGCGCGGCCTCGGCGCCCGCCGATCGCCCGACCGACGCGACGCCCTAGGGCCCCGCGACCCGCTCGACCGCCGCGCGCGCGTCCTCGAAGGACGGGGAGTTCATCAGCGTCTCGCTGCCGCCGGGGCCCGTGATGACGAGCGCGGGCTCCGCGGTCAACTCGAGGTCGGTAGCGAGCTGGTCGTCGGCCTCGGGCGTCGCCGCCGCGGGGCACGAGGTCCCGGGATCGTCGTCGGCGCACGGTGCGAGCTCGTTCGCGAACTCCTCGGCGTCGAAGTCGCGCGTCATCCCGCGCAGCGTGTCGGCCACATCCTGCAGGAAGTTCTCGTCGGCGGCGGCGCCGGCCCGCTCCAGATTGCGCAACACGAGATCAGCGAACTGCCACTGTCGGTCCTGCTCCCCCGCGATCGTCGCGGCGACCGCCGGCAGCGAGACCGCGGCACCCCCGACCGACCGGTGCCGGAAGTTGATCAGGGCGTCGCCTGAGCGCACCACCTCGTCCACCAGCGGCATGACCGTCTCCTCGTAGAAGTCGGCGCTGTCGGTCGAGCGCAGATCCGTGAAGACGTCGATCTCGACCTCGGCCCCCGGTTCCCCGAGCCGCTCAGCCTCCTGACGGAGCCCCGCATAGAAGGTCAGCACCTCGTCGGCGCCCTCGATCTCGATCGCCTCCGGCCCGCCTTCGCCGAGCGCGATCGAGACGACGGCCCAGACGATCGCGCCCGCGGCGAGCACGAGCAGCACGCGCGGCACCCAGGGGCTCAACCGGCTACCGCCTTGTAGTAGCGCACCGCCAGCCCGGTGAGCAGCGTCTCGAACGCCTGCTCCACCGGCTCGGAGTTGGCACGCGCGTACGCCTCGAGGCCGGCCTCCTCGATCGCCTCGCTGCGGCGCACGACCTCGTCGACGAGCTCGGGATGCTCGTCACAGAAGAAGGCGCCGATCGAGTACAGCTCTGTATCCATCAGCGCCTGGACGAAGCCGGCGGCGTCGCGGTTGCCCGCGGCGCTGTCCGCGGGCTCGGCTGCGGGCGTCTCGGACATGTGGGAGAAATCTACGGGAGAGCTACAGGAGAGCTGCCATGGCCACGCGCGACGAGATCATCGACTTCTGCGACACGCTGCTTGCCATCGACTCGTTCACCGACTACGGCCCCAACGGACTGCAGGTCCCGGGCGCCGCGGAGGTGACGAAGGTGGCGAGCGGCGTCTCCGCGCACCGCGAGCTCCTGCAGCGAGCCGTCGACGCCGGTGCCCAGCTGGTGATCGCCCATCACGGGCTCTTCTGGGACTTCCACCCGCGCGCCCTGAGCCCGGCGATGGCCGAGCGCCTGCGCATCGCGCTCACGCACGAGCTCTCCGTCGCCGGTTACCACCTGCCGCTCGACGCCCATCGCGAGATCGGCAACAACGTCCTGGTCGCCCGCGCGCTCGGGTTCGAGCCCGCCGACGAGCCGTTCGGCGTCGTCAAGGGCGCGCCGATCGGCTGCGTGGGCACGCACGCCGAGGGCGTCCCCGCGGACGAGCTCGCGCGCCGGATTCGCGAGGCGACCGAGCGCGAGCCGCTGCATTTCGCGTTCGGCTCGGAGCGCGTACACAGGATCGGCGTGGTCACGGGCGCGGGCAGCTCGGAGATCCACGCAGCGATCGAGCTCGGCCTCGATGCGCTCGTCACTGGCGAGCCCGCGGAGCACGTCATGGCCGACGCTCGCGAGGGCGGGATCCACTTCTTCGGCGCCGGCCACTACGCGACGGAAACGTTCGGTATCAAGCGGCTCGGCGAGTTGATCGCGGAACGTTTCGGGGTCGAGCACGAGTTCATCGACGTGCCGAACCCGGTCTGAGCGCTAGTTGCGGTTGACACGTCCGGCGGACGGGGTAAGACTGCTTCAAAGGGAGAGGTTTTCGACCCCAAGGAGACATATCGTGGCCAATCACCTGACGCCCACCGAGCTTGCCGACGAGGTCAACATGAAGCGGCAGGAGGTGATCTCCAAGTGTCTCGAGATGGGTGTCCCGATCTTCCACGGCCGAATCGACAAGAGCCTCTTCATCGCCTCCCTGCGTAGCGCCACGGAGCAGAACAAGCAGCGTCGCGCCGTCGCCTAGGCGGCACCACAGAGAAGCCGAGGGCTGAGCACCGCCCGGCTGATATACCTCCCTCAAAGCGGCCCTAGGCCGCCGGTGAGGAGACCCCTGCTTTAGAGAGAGAGGAAGCCAAGCGATGGAGTCCGCAACCGTCGCGAGCGATGCCGCAACCAAGGTGGGTTCCAGCACGGTCGCCGACCTTCTGCCCAAGTCCGTCGAGCGCTACGGCGCGCGCCGGGCGGTTCTGTACAAGGACGACGACGGCAACTGGGTCGGGAGGACCTACGCCGAGGTCGGCGAGGTGGTGCGCGCGCTCGCGCTCGGCCTGATCGAACTAGGGATCCAGAAGGGCGACAAGGTCGCGATCCTGGGCAACACGCGACCCGAGTGGACGTACTTCGACTTCGCGGCGCTCAGCATCGGCGCGATCGTCGTCCCGATCTACCAGACGAACTCGCCCGAGGAGTGCCAATACGTCCTGGAGAACTCCGACTCGTGCGCCGTCATCGCCGAGGACGACGCGCAGCTCGACAAGATCCGCAAGATCCGCAACGAGTGCCCCAAGCTCGAGCACGTGATCCGCATGACCGGCACGGGCGGCGGCGCGATCTCGATGGATGAGCTGATCGAGCGCGGCGCCGGGCGCGATCCCTCCGAATGGGAGGAGCGCTGGAAGGCCGTCACCAAGGACGACATCTGCACCTTCATCTACACGTCGGGCACGACCGGGCCGCCCAAGGGCTGCGTGATCTCACACGGCAACTACCGCGCGATGATCGACATGGTCGTCGCCAAGGACGTGCTGGGCAGCGGCGAGGAGGACATCACCTACCTCTTCCTCCCCCTGGCGCACTCGTTCGCGCTGCTCGTCCAGTTCGGCAACTTCGAGCTCGGCTCGACGCTCGCCTACTGGGAGCGGGACCCGCTGAAGATCGTCCCGAACCTCGCCGAGGTGAAGCCCACCTATTTCCCGTCGGTGCCGCGCATCTTCGAGAAGATCTACACCGCCGCCACCACCGGCGCCGAGGAGTCCGGCGGCATCAAGAAGGCCCTGTTCAATTGGGCCATCTCGGTCGGCATGCGCTATCGCGAGGCCGAGCGCGGCGGCGGCGCGAACCCGCTGCTCAAGGCGCAGCACGCGCTCGCCGAGCGGCTGGTGCTCAGCAAGATCCAGGCGATCTTCGGCGGGCGCATGAAGCTCGCCATCTCCGGAGCGGCGCCCATCAATCCGGACATCCTGCGGTTCTTCGACGCCGCCGGCGTGCTCGTGCTCGAGGGCTGGGGGATGACCGAGACCTCGACGGCGGCGACGATCGCCACGCCTGACGAGTTCAAGTTCGGGACGATCGGCAAGCCGTTCCCGGGCGTCGAGATCAAGATCGCCGACGACGGCGAGATCCTCGTGAAGGGCCCCAACGTCTTCCAGGGCTACTACAAGAACGAGGAGGCGACCCGCGAGACCCTCGTGGACGGCTGGCTCCACACGGGGGATGTCGGCGAGATCGACGAGGACGGCTTCGTGAAGATCACCGGGCGCAAGAAGGACATCATCATCACCGCGGGCGGCAAGAACATCACCCCGGCGAACCTCGAGGCCGAGATCAAGCAGCACCCGCTCGTCTCGCAGTGCGTCGTGATCGGCGACCGCCGGCCCTACCTGGTGGCGCTGCTCACGCTCGACCCCGAGGAGGCGGCGAAGTTCGCCGAGCAGAACAACCTCGATCCCGACCCCGCGCGCCTCGCGGAGAACGAGCAGGTCCTCGGCTCGATCCAGGCGCATCTCGATCAGGTCAACGAGAAGTTCGCGCGCGTCGAGCAGGTCAAGAAGTTCAAGATCCTGCCGCGCGACCTCTCCCAGGAGGGCGGCGAGCTCACCCCGACGCTGAAGGTCAAGCGCAACGTCGTCGCTGCGAAGTACGAGGACGAGGTCGAGGAGCTCTACTCGAAGTAGTCGGCTTGGCGAGCCGCCGGGACGCCCGGCGGCTCGCTAGTCCGCCGGGATCGCGGGCGGCGTCGTGCGCGGCCGTAAGGCCAGCATCGCCAGATCGTCGCCCACACCGTTGCCGGCGAAGTGCACGACGTCGTCCTCGATCGCGCGCAGCATCTCGGCGAGCGGCTGCACGGCGAGACGGGCGAGCTGCGCGTCCAGCCGCTCGTCGCCGTAGAGCTCACCGTCGCGACGCGCCTCGGTGACGCCGTCGGTGAACAGCAGGAGCGTCTCCCCCGGACGGATCGTGACCTCGGTCGTCGAGATCGACCAGTCGCTCACCACGCCGAGCAGCGGGCCGTTCGGGTCGATGCGCTGCACGGAACCGTCGCGGCGCACGATGCGCGGCTCCGGATGGCCGCCCACGGCGACTCGAGCGGTCACCGCGTTGCCCGGCGGCGGGTCGTCCAGCCAGGCGGCGGCGAGCGTGAGGAAGGTGCGGCCGTCGGTCTCCTCGCGCGCGGCGGAGTCGACGAGCGCCAGCGCGTGCTCGGGGCGCGAGAGGCGCGAGCCGGTGCGCAGCGTATGGCGCAGCAGCGAGGTGAGCGAGGCCGCCTCCGCGCCGCTGCCGCACACGTCGCCCACGACGGCCACCCAGCCCTCGGCCACCGGGAAGAGATCGTAGAAGTCGCCGCCCACGTGCAGTCCCTCGCCGCCGGCGCGATACACGGCGGCCGCCTCGATGCCGCGAGGTGTCGGCAGGCGTGAGGGGAGCAGGTGGCTCTGGAGGGTCTCCGCGGTCCCGCGCTCGCGCTCGTACAGCCGGGCGCTGTCGAGGGCCAGCGCCGCGCGGTTGCCGAGCTCGCGCAGCTGCTGCATGTCGTCCGCGGTGAAATCGCGGCCACCCGGACGCCGCAGGCGGCCCAGCAACACGAGGCCGACCCGACGCCCACGCGCGAACAGACGCAGGACGATGATCGACGAGACCGGCACCTCGTCCACGCCCTCCGTCTCGTTGCCGGCGACGAGCGCCGTGCGCGCCTCCGCGTCGAAGAGCAACGCGGCGCGGCCGGGATTCGGGCCGAGCGGGATCCCGTCCACCCGTCGGCCCGCAGCGAGTCGCGCGCGCAGATCCGGATCGGCCGCGGCAGCGCCAACGCGCCTCCAGCCCTGCGGGCCGTCCTCGACATCGACGATGCAGAAGTCGGTGATCGAAGGCACGAGCTCGTTGGCGAGCGCGCTCATCCGCTCGCGGACCGTCAGCCCGCTCTCGAGCACGTCGGCGGTGCGCGCCTGCAGGGCGTCGCGTTGCGAGCGCAGCTCGGCGCCGCGACGCCGTGCCTCCAGGCGCGCCTCGCGACGGTCCGCCAGCACGAAGACCAGGGCGGCCAGGAAAGCCACGAGCAGCCCACCGAGCCCGATCGCGAACGCCCCCGCCTTCGAGGGCTGGTCCGGGCCCGCCGCGCGCACCGCCCAGGTGCGCCCGATGACACCCGCGCTCGTCTCCTTGGCGTACTCGTTGTCGCCGAGCCCGGTGTCGAACACAAGCTGATCGCCGTCCATCACGGTGAACTCGGTTCCGGGCGGCAGCGCCTCGAGCACCTGCTGAGCGAGCACGCGCATGTAGAACGTGCCGGTCACGAAGCCGCGGATCGAGTTGCGGCGCTGGAACGTCTTCTGCCGCTTGCGGCCAGGACGGTAGAGCGGCTGGAAGACCGTCACCGCAAGCTCCTGTGTGCGCACCGTTTTGATCGGCGGCGTCGCGGTCGGCTCGCCCGTGTCCCGCGCGATCAGCGCGGCGTCGCTGCGCGTCGGATCGGAGGAGACGTCGACGCCGATGATCTGCCGGCGCACCCGATCTTCGGGATGGACGAGCTCGACGGGGTAATACACCGCCTTCCTGCCGATCGGCACCGTGCCGGTCCCCTCACGGCCGATCCCCACGATCGAGGCGTTCTTGCCAAGGCGGTTTCTCACGAACTTACGCCGCTGGGGGCCCATCACGCGCGGCGACCAGGTCATCGTCTCGAAGGTGCTGTCCTCGAGCACCTCGCGCGCGAACCGGCGGAAGCGGTTGCGGCCCATCCGGCCGTCGAAGTCCAGGAGTCCCTGCGCACCGCGGAGGCTGCCTGCGGTGAAATCCGCCATCCGGACCACGGCGGCGGCCGCGCGCCGGGCGAGCGCCTCGTTGTCACGCTCGACGCTCCGCTTCTCCGCGTCCCATACCTCGAAAGCCACGATCATCGCGCCGACGACGATCGCGAGGACGATCAAGCCCCGCAAGGCCCGGTTGCGCCGCATCACGCGCAGCCTACCCTGCGCGCGCGCGATCGGCCAATCGGCGTGAGCCGCATGCAACCGGGTACGCGGCGATGGAGCGTGCCCGATGAGAGGAGCGACGGTCATGGCGACCCTGTGCGCGGGCCTTTTGTGCCTGATCGTCGCCGGGTTCGCGGGCTGCGATTTCCCGGCTGACCCCGAGGGCACGCTCGAACGCGTCGAGCGCGGCACGTTGCGCGTCGGCGTGATCGAGAACGAGCCGTGGGTCGTGCTCCCGCCGGGGGGCGAACCCGGCGGAGTAGAGCCAGAACTGCTGCGCCGGTTCGCCGCCGAACTCGACGCTGAGATTGAATGGGTCCGCGGCCCGGAGTCGGAGCTCGCCGAGGCGATCCGCGGCTTTCAGCTCGACGTGATCATCGGCGGCCTCACCCGCTCGTGGCCCTACCGCACGCACGCGGCGCTGACCCGCCCCTACGTGGACACGGAGATCGAGCTGGGCGTGCCACCGGGCACGGAAACACCCGACTCGCTGGGCGGCATGGAGGTCTGGGTCGAGGCCGGCAGCGAGGCCGCCGCCCTCCTGCGCCAGGAGGAGGACGACGCGACCCCGGTCTACTTCGAGGCGCTGGATGACATCGACGGCCCGGCCCTGCTCGACACCTACGACATCGCGGCCATCGGCTTCGAGCGCACCGATTACATCCTGCGCGACGACGAGCACGCGATGGCCGTGCCGAGCGGCGAGAACGCGTTCCTCGTAAAGCTCGAGAAGTTCCTCCTCGACCGGGGCGAGGAAGCCGAGGACCTCCTTCACCGAGAGGCGACCCGATGAGGTATCCGTCGGGTCACGAGCTTCCGCCCGAACAGGAGGAGGCCAACCGTAAGGCGATCCGGCTCGAGTGGATCTCGCTCATCTACTGGCTGAGCGCGATCGTGCTCTTGTACTTCACGCTCGGGCAGTCGCAGGCGATGAAGGCCGCCTGGGTCGAGGACATCCTCGCGCTGTTTCCGCCGATTGCCTTCCTGGTCGCCTCGCGCTTCCGCCACCGCCCGCCGAGCGGACGTTTCCCCTGGGGCTACCACCGCGCCATCACCGTCGCCTACGTGGTCAGCACCGTCGCCCTGTTCGCATTGGGCGGCTACATCGCCGTCGATTCGGTCGACAAGCTCCTGCGCGGCACACATCCCCCGATCGGCATGGTCGAGATCCTCGACATGCAGATCTGGCTCGGCTGGCTGATGCTGGCCGCGCTCGCGTACTCCGGGATCCCACCCGTAATCATCGGCCGGCTGAAGCAGCCACTGGCCGAGGCCCTGCACGACAAGGTGCTCTTCGCCGACGCGAAGATGAACCGCGCCGACTGGCTCACCGCCTGCGCCGCCGCAATCGGGGTGATCGGCATCGGGCTCGGGCTCTGGTGGGCGGACTCCGTGGCGGCGCTGGTGATCGCGGCCGACATCCTCCACGACGGTCAGAGATACCTGCGCGAGTCTGTTTCGGACCTGATGGACGAGTGGCCCCGCACCTACGACGAGGCCAAGCCGCACCCCGCCGCCGAGCGCATCAAGGAGGAGATCGCCGCGCTGGCGTGGGTCGCCGAGGCGGCGGTGCGCATGCGCGAGACCGGCCACACGATCAGCGGAGATGTGTGGATCGTGCCGGTGGGCAGCGATGAGGGGCTCACCGAGCGGCTCGAGCGGCTGACCGCGGACCTGCGCGACCTCGATTGGCGCATCCACGACGTGGTCATCGCACCGGTCACTTCCCTCGAGGACGTGCCCGAGGGCGTGCGCGTCGAGGGCGGCGCGGGCCGCGGCAGCTAACCGCTGCTGCGCAGCAGCGCGCCCGTCGTCTGCTCGAGCACGCGGCGCCAGGCCGACGAGGTCTCCTCGGCCTCCTCCACCTGCTCCATCACGTGGCGGACCCGCCGCGCGGAGATCTGGATGCCGTGCCGGTCGGCCACGGCCTTGTAGCGGTCGTAGTCGCGGGCGAGCTGCATCGTCACCGACTGGAAGCCGTGCTTGGCGATCTCAAGCCGCGCCTTGTAGTCGAGGATCGACGTGCCGAACATGAGCGCGTCGTCGAACTCGGGCTCGATCAGGATGATGTCGACGCCGGGATAGCTCTCGGCCCAGTCCTCCACCGCGCGATGCAGGCGATCGTGGGACATCATCCGGAAGACCTGGTTGCCGATGCCCGCCATGCCCATGTCGGAGACGCGGTGGGCGCGAGAGCCGGTGATCGTCGGGATCCGCTTCTCGAAGTCGTTGACGTAAGGGACCAGCGGGTTGATGACGACGACGAACTCCGCCCCGCGCTCGATCGCAACGTCGATGTTGGTCGTCGAGAGGATGCCGCCGTCGATGAACTCGCGGCCCTTGATCTCGACGGGCTCGTAGACGAACGGCAGCGCGCCCGAGGCCGCAACCGCGCGGGAGATCGGCACGTCGGCCCACTCGCCCTCGCCCATGATGATCCGCTCGGTCGTGTCGAGGTCCGTGGCCGTCAGGTACAGCTCGCAGGCGAGCTCGCGGAAGTCGTCCGTGCGGTCGGGATCCGAGAGCACCTCGCGTACGTAGCGCTCGATGCCGGTGCCCCGGTAGAGCCCCGTGGGCAAGGCCGAGGCGAGCCCCGTGGCGAGGTCGACCGCCGACGACTCTCCGATGTTCTCCACGAGCTCGCGGACGAGCCCGACCAGCCTGAACGGCAGGGTCGCCGACTTGCGCAGGAAGCCCGCGTAGTTCGGCTTGAGCAGCATCCCGAGGTCGATGTCGGGGATCGGCGAGCGCAGCTCGCGATTGAGCACCCGCATCATCTCCTCCGGCGTCACGCCGTTCGCGGTCAGGCTGGCGATGAACGCGCCCGCGCTCGTACCGACGTAGACGTCGAAGTCGTTGACCGTGCGGTTGACGGCGAGCAGATCGAGCGCCCGCAGCGCGCCGATCTCATACACGCCGCCGGTGAGCCCGCCGCCGCCCAAGACCAGGGCGGTCTTCGACGGCTTGCTGCGGCGGCGGCGCGCGCGCCGCGCCTTCGGATCGGTCCCGCCGGGGTCGAGTTCCACCACCTTCCCCATGAGGGGAGTATCGCAGGCAGGGAACCGTTTTCCGGAGGTCGAGCGGGTTTGCGAGAGTCGCGGGGCTCGCTAGTCTGCCCCCGGTGAGCAGGTTGTTGGCGCTGGCAGGGGGCGTCGCCGTCCTCGCGCTGGGCGTTGGGACGGCGTTCGCGGATGCCGTGGGCTCCCCCGCGGCGCCGGACGCGCTCGCCGTGCGCGCGCCGTTTGGCGAGGCAGCGGCCACTCCGGCGGCCGAGCCGGGCACGGCGCGGGCGGCGCGGCGCGCCCTCTCGCGCAAGCAGCTGCGCAACCGGCTGCGCCGCGAGGTGCGCCGGGTCGGGGGCGCCACGGGGGTCTGGGTGGCCGATTTCCAGGCGAACCGCAAGCGCACGCTCTTCACCTACAACGCCGGCAAGCGCCGGCTCCTGGCCTCGAACTCGAAGCTGTTCGCCACGGCCGCCTACCTCAACAAATTCGGGCCCGATCACCGGCTGCGCACCAGGGTCTGGGCGAGCGGCAAGCGCCAGGGCTCCAACGATCGCGCTTTGAAGGGCAAGCTCGTCCTGGTCGGCGACGGCGACCCCGCGCTCGGCACCCGGTCGTTCGCGACGCGCCACGGCCTGCCGCACACCTCGCTCAAGCCGCTGGCCCGGCAGGTGAAGCGCGCCGGGATCGAGCGGGTGAGCGGCGGCATCCGTGCCGACGACACCATCTTCGACCGCAAGCGCTCGGTGCCGCAGGCGGGGATCAGCGGCGGCCCCTACCTGAGCCCGCTCTCCGGGCTGTCGTTCGACTCCGGCTACGACGGCGGGCGCTTCGCATCCGACCCCGCTCGCGTGGCGGGCAAGCGCTTCAAGAAGGCGCTGCGCTCCGTGGGGGTGGCCGTCCGCGGCCGGGTCACGGTCGGCGGGAGCCCCGCGCGCCTGCGCAACCGACCGCCGCTTGGCGAGGTCGAATCGCCCAGCATGCTCGCGCTGCTGGCGGAGACGAACAAGCCCTCGAACAACTTCTTCGCGGAGATGCTGCTCAAACGGCTCGGCGCCAAGCGCGGCGCGCGCGCGACCACGAAGCGCGGGGCGAAACGCGCCGAGCGGTTCGCCAAGAAGGTTGGCAGCGGCGTGCGCCTGCAGAACGGCTCGGGGCTCTCGCGGCGCAACAAGGCGAGCGCCAGGCAGGTCGGCAAGCTGCTGGTCGCGATGCGCCGCAAGCGCGCCCTGTGGCCGACGTGGCGCGATTCGCTTGCGGTCGCGGGCCGCGACGGCACGCTTGCGAGCCGCATGCGGGGCACCGCCGCGGAGGGCCGCTGCCGGGGCAAGACGGGCACGATCAACGGGGTCAGCGCGCTCTCGGGCTACTGCCGCGCGGGCAAGGGCGGCCTCGTCGCGTTCTCGATCCTCATGAACTCGGTCAACACCGCCACGGCGCGCCGCGCGCAGGACAAGATGGCCGCGGCGATCGCGCGCTTCCGCTGAGGCGCACGCTTGGCCCGGCGGGTCAGTCCGCGTCCGCGAGCAACGCGCGCAGCCCGTCCTCGTCGATGATCTCGGTGCCCAGCTCCTGCGCCTTGGCGAACTTCGAGCCGGGGCTGTCGCCCGCCACCACGTAGTCGGTCTTCTTCGAAACCGAGCCGGTGACCTTGCCGCCCGCGCGCTTGATCATCGCGCTGGCCTCGTCGCGCGAGAGGTTGGGCAGGGTCCCGGTCAGCACGAACGTCTTGCCGTCGAGGGGCCCGCCCTCCTGGCGGCGCTCAGCGGGATCGAGCTCGAAGCGCAGGCCGCGCTCGCGCAGCCGCTCGATGAGCGCACGGGTCGGTTCCTCGGCGAGCTCCTCCTGGATCTGCGCGGCGGTGATCGGCCCCACGCCCTCCACCCTCTCGATCTCCTCCGCGTCGGCGGCGAGCAGCCGGTCGATCGTGCCGAAGTGTTCGGCGAGCGCCTGCGCAGTGACGTAGCCGATGCCGGGCAGGCCGAGGGCGAAGAGCACGATCGAGAACGGCTGCTTGCGTGATTCGTCGATCGCGGCGACCAGGTTGCGCGCGGAGACCTCGCCGAAGCCCTCGAGCTCCTGGAGGCGCTCGGCGGTGAGGTCGTAGATGTCGGCGGCGTCCTCGATCAGCCCCTCATCGAGGAACCGGTAGGAGAGCTTCTCGCCGAAGCCCTCGATGTCCATGACCGCCGTGAAGTGCTTCATGTGCTGGAACTGCTGACCGGGGCAACCGCGGCGGTTCGGACAGACCGTGAACACGCTGTCCTCGGGCTTGACGGTCTCGGCGCCGCAGGCCGGGCACTTCTTGGGCGGCGTGGCCTTCTTGAGCTTGCGGCCCTCACGCCGCTGGATGAGCGGCGCGAGCACCTGCGGGATCACGTCGCCGGCGCGGGTGACGACGACCTCGTCGCCCTCGCGAACGTCCTTGCGGGCCAGATCCTCCTCGTTGTGGAGCGTGGCCTGACTCACGGTGACGCCCCCCACGCGCACCGGCTCGAGCACGGCGAACGGGATCAGGTTGCCGACGCGGCCGACGTTCCAGACCACGCGCTTCAGCGTCGTGGTCGCCGTGATCGGCGGGAACTTCCAGGCGATCGCCCACCGCGGCTCGCGACCAACCACGCCGAGCTCGCGCCACAGGCGGCGCTCGTTGACCTTGATCACGACGCCGTCGATCTCGTAGTCGAGGGTCTCCCGGCGCTCCTCCCACCAGCGGCAGCGCTCGACCACCGAGTCGATCTCCTCGTGCACCTCGATGTTCGGCTCGACCTTGAAGCCGTGCTCGCGCAGCCACTCGATCTCGTCGGCGTGGGTCGCGTGCTCCACCCCGCGGCGCGCGCCGATCCCGTAGCACCACACCGAGAGCGGCCGTTCAGCGGCGATCTTCGGGTCGAGCTGGCGGATCGTGCCCGCGGCGGCGTTGCGGGGGTTGGCGAAGGCGGGCTCGCCGGCCTCCGCGCGCTGGGTGTTCAGGTCCTCGAAGCCCTTGCGCGGGAAGTAGACCTCGCCGCGCACCTCGACGAGCTCGGGGGCATCCTCGATGCGCAGCGGGATCGCGCGGATCGTGCGCAGGTTCGCGGTGACGTCCTCCCCGACGCGCCCGTCGCCGCGCGTTGCGCCGCGCACGAACTCACCGTTCTCGTACACCAGCGACATCGCGAGCCCGTCGATCTTGGGCTCGGTGACGAAGCTGATCTGCTCGGCGGTGATGTCGAATCGGCGCAGCAGATTCGCGATGCGCTTCTCCCACGCGCGCAGCTCCTCCTCGTTGCGCGCGTTGCCCAGGGAGAGCATGGGCTCGGGGTGCTCGACCTGCTGGAACTTGGAGAGCGGCTGCCCGCCGACGCGCTGGGTCGGTGAGTCCGGCGTACGCAGCTCCGGGTGGCGCTCCTCGAGCTCGCGCAGCTCGTTCAGCAGCTCGTCGTACTCATCGTCCCCGATCACGGGGTCGTCGAGGACGTAGTAGCGATGGTCGTGCTTGGCGATCTCCCGCCGCAGCTCGGCGACGCGCTCCGCCGGGCTGCTCATGCCGCCTCGCTCGCGTCTGCCGCGATGGCGGCCTCGAGCACCGCGTCGAGATCCCATTCCTGCAGGCGCTTCATGTTGCGGCGGTCGGTCAGGTCGAAGTGCACGGGGGTGAGCGAGATCTTCCCGCGGGCGACCGCGGCCAGATCGGTGCCCTCCTCGTCCTCGAACGAGGGCTCGAAGCCGTACATCTCGTAGCGGCGCCTGCCCCGCTCGTCCTCGGCGACCAGCTTGAGCTCGTCGTCGTAGAGACGCTTGCCGAGCCGGGTCACCTCCACGCCGGAGACCCGCTCGGCCGGGATGTTCACGTTCAGCAGCGTGCCCTCGGGGAGCCCGGTGCGGACAACCGCCTCCACGAGCCCGGCGGCGAACTTGGCACCCACTCCAAAGTCCAGCGGCCCGTGCGCTCGGTAGCCCATGTTCCCGCGCGCCCACTGCTGCGAGACGGCGATCCCCGGGATGCCGAGCACGAGCCCCTCGATCGCCGCGGCGACCGTCCCCGAGTAGGTGACGTCGTCACCCAGGTTCGAGCCGTGGTTGATCCCGGAGACGATCAGGTCGGGGCGCCCGCCGAGCAGTCCGAGATCGGCGAAGCGCACGCAGTCGACGGGCGTCCCCTCGGTTGCGAACCCGATGTGCCCGTCCTCGAACTGGATCTCCTCGACCCAGATCGGAGACCGGGTGGTGATGCTGCGCGCGGCCCCGCTGCGGTTGATGTGGGGCGCGATCACGTGGACCTCGAGGTCGTCGATCTCCTGCAGCGCGCGGCGCAGCGCGTGAATGCCCTCCGCCCCGATGCCGTCGTCGTTCGTGACCAGGACCCGCACGGGCGACGATTCTAGGGCTGCATCTATCGTCAAACCGCTCATGCCGTCCCTTGCAACCCCGGTCAGCGTCGTCGTGCCCACCCGTGGGCGCTCGGAGGCGCTCGCACGCTGCCTCGAGAAGCTGCGCGCCCAGACCGTGCCCTGCGAGCTGATCGTGGTCGACGACGCGCCGGGTGGGGATCGCGCCGTGGAACGGCTCGCCGCGGAATCAGGGGCGCGCCTGATCCAAACGGACGGCGCCGGGCCGGCCGCCGCGCGCAACGCCGGCGCGCGCGCCGCGTCCCATCGCGTGGTCTGCTTCACCGACGACGACTGCCTGCCCGATCCGCGCTGGGCGGAGCTGCTCGCTACGAGCTGCCCGCCTGAAGGCGCGGTCGCGGGCGAGACCGTGAACGCCCGCCCGCGGGACCCGTTCGCAGAGGCCTCGCAACTCGCGACCTCCGAGCTCCAGCGGGCCAGCCTCGACCCCAGCACGGGTTCCCTCGGCTTCGCGCCCACCTGCAACCTCGCGGTCGCGAGGGCGACCGCCCAGCGCTTTCCGTTCGACGAGCGCTTCCCAGACGCCGCGGGCGAGGACCGCGAGTGGTGCGCTCGGCTGCGCGCCGCGGGGGCGCCGCTGCGCTACGCGCCCTACGCGGTGGTCCGTCACGAGCAGCGCCTGGGCGCGCGCGGCTTCGTCGGCCAGCAGCTGCGCTACGGCCGCGCAGCGGCGCGCCTGCGGGCGCACGACACGCCCCTGGCGAGCGGCGGCCAGCGGCTCGCGATCGCGCGCGCTGCGCTGCGCGCGGGCCCTCGGGTCGCCGCCCTCGCGGCACTCGGCCAGGCGGCGATCCTCGCCGGGTTCGCGGCGGAGCGCGCCCGTGCGGGGCGCGAGCGGGCCTAGGCCTCAGCGACGTCCGCCGCGGCGACGGGCGGCCGCAGACGGCGCAGTTCGCGCCAGCCGATCATGCGACCGCTCTCCTCGTCGAAGACCTTGAGGCGCAGCGAACGGATCCCGTCGCGCAAGGTGAGGACAGGCACGTCGTGGAAGACGTCGTTTTCGTCGTGGGCCCGCTGGAGGTTGTAGTTCGGGATCCGCGTGCTGAGGTGATGCACGTGGTGCAGGCCGATGTTCCCGGTGAAGAACTGAAGCGGCTGCGGCAGGCGCAGGTACGAGCTGCCCCGTAGCGCGGCCTCCGCGTAATCCCAGCGCTCCCCGCTCTCCCAGTAGACGTCCTCAAACTGGTGCTGGACGTAGAAGAGGAAGACGCCCGCCATCCCGGCGAGCACCACGACGGGGAGCTGAATCAGCAGATACTCGCGCCAGCCGAGGAGCAGGCAGGCGGCGGCGACGAACGCCCCGACCGCGAGGTTCGTGAGCAGGGCGCTGCGGCGCATCGGCCAGGGCTCGGAGCGGCTGAAGAAGCGCGGCTGGATCACGAGCGCCCAGATCGGGCCGAGCCCGAACATCACGAGCGGGTTGCGAAAGAGCCGGTACGCGAGGCGAACGCGCCAGGGGCTCGCGAGGTACTCGGCGGCGGTCAGCGTGTGCACGTCACCGGTCCCGCGGCGGTCGAGGTCCCCGGCGCTGCCGTGGTGGACCGCGTGGTGGTGGCGCCAGCGGCGATACGGCTGCATCACGAAGAGCGCCGCGACCATCCCGATCGCGTTGTTGGTGCGCCGCGACGGCCAGAACGAACCGTGTGTGCAGTCGTGGAAGACGATGAAGGTCCGCAGGAGAAACCCGGCGGCCGGAATCGAAAGAGCCAAGACGAGCCAGTAGGAGATGTCGAGCGCCAGATACATCGCGGCCATTAGCGCGAGGTACGGCAGCACCGAGGTCGCCAGGTCGAGCAGCGCTCGGGGACGCGAGGGCTGCGCGTAGGGAGCGAGTTGGACCGCCCAGCTGGGACGGCGGGAGGAAGATTTGGTCTGGGAGCTCAAAGAGGATCTACGGGGCTCGCCGGACGTCGGGCGAGCTTTCGGTTGGCGCACCCGTTACCCGAAGGTGGGGCGCCCTAACAATCTCGGCAGGTCGTCAGTAGGGAGTCCGTCCCGTGGTGCCGAGCTCCTCGGCCGCCTGCGCCATCTCGAGGAAGGCGCGGGCGGCGGGGCCGTGATGGCGATCCGCGCGCCAGACGAGCGTGACGTCGCGCGAAAGCGGCGGCTCGGTGAGGCGCGCGAAGCGCACCCGCTTGGAGCCCTCGACGTCGGAGAGCGGCAGCAGCGAGACCCCCAGGCCGCGGGCGACCATTCGGCGAATGCGCCCGACCTCGTTCGACTCGAAGGCGACGCGCGGCTCGAACCCCGCCGCGTGGGCGGCATCGACGAGCAGCGTGCGCAGCATCGATCCCTCCCGGAACGCGATGAAACGCTCGTCGGCGAGCTCCTCGAGCTTCAATGTTTCGCGGTGCGCCACCGGATGCCCGTGGGGCAGGACCGCCACGACCTCCTCGGTGGCGAGCCGCTTGAACTGGAGGCCGTCGCCGTTGATGCGCCGGGTCACGGACAGGAAGGCGACGTCGAGCTCGTCCGAACGCAGCCGCTCGGCCAAGCCCTCGCTCGGCTCCTCGTGCACCGCGAGCTCGACCTCCGGGTAGCGCCCGTGGTAGAGCGCCAGCAGCAGGGGCAGATCGAAAGGCCCGAGCGTCTGCATGGCTCCGATCGCCACCCGCCCCGCGCGGATGCCCGCCAGCTCGGCGAGCTCGGATTCGCCCGCGTTGATCTCCGCGAGCGCTCGGCGCGCGCGCTCGACGAGGATCTCCCCGGCCTCGGTGAGCGACGCCCGCCTCGTGGTGCGGTCGACGAGCGGGAGGCCGACCTCGGCCTCGAGCCGGCGGATCTGCTGCGAGAGCGCGGGCTGCGCGACGTGCTCACGCTGGGCAGCGCGCGTGAAGTTGCGCTCGTCGGCGAGCGCGACGAGGTAGCGCAGCTGTCTCAACTCCATAGCGAGAGCTTATAAGTGTCGAAACAACTATGTCTTGGACTTCTCGCGCAGGAGGCGTCATCATGCTCCGCACAACCTCTCCTCCCTGTCGTGCCCCGGCGAGTCGCATTCGGCTTCACAGCCTCACTCGTCGGGGCACGACTCTTTTTACAGGCCGAGTCAAGGCACCCCGGCGACGGGCCTCGTTAGCGCCCGAGTGAGCCCCGAACGGGCTCAGCCGCGCAGGGCAGGCAGCACCTGCTCGCCGTAGACGCGCAGGGCGCCGAAGCGGATCACCCGCCGAGACGTTCATCAGCACGATCGCGGTCGCGCCCATCGCGGCGATCAGCTTGATCCGGCGCACGTGGGCCTGCGGGTCGGCGGCGATGATCGCGCCCGCCTTGAAGACCGCGTCGGAGAGGTCGCGGCCCCCGGCTTGGATCTCGGCGGGATCGTGAATCGGATCCGTCTAACAGGAGGCGATACGGTGCCCCGCGTGACCGCGCCGCTACTCGCCGTCGACGCTCCCTCGATGCTCTTCCGGGCGTTCTACGCCCTGCCCAAGACGATCACGGGAGCCGACGGCGAGCCGGTCAACGCCCTGCTGGGCACAGCGAACCTGGTGCTCCGCGAGGTCGAGCGCTTCGAGCCGCGCGCGGTGGTGCTCTGCTTTGGCCCCGACGCCGCCGAGTACCGCGTTGAGCTCTACCCGGGCTACCACGCGGACCGCCCGGAGGTCCCTGAGGAGCTCGCGCCGCAGTTCGCCGCGTGCCGCGACTTCTTCGAGGCCTTCGGCTGGATCGTTGCGAACCACGAAACCCTGGAGGCGGACGATCTCCTCGGCAGCTACGCGCGGGTCGAGGCCGAGGCCGGCGGGCGTGCGCTCGTGCTCACGGGCGATCGCGACATGTACCAGTGCGCCGCCGACCAGGTCACCGTGCTCTACGTGCGCACCGGCGGGAACGGGGCCGAGGAGGTCACCCCGGACGAGGTCCGCCGCCGCTACGGCATCCCGCCCGAGCTCGTGCCGGACTTCATCGCGCTGCGCGGAGACCCCTCGGACGGGCTGCCCGGAGCCAAGGGCGTCGGCGAGAAGACCGCCGCGGAGCTCTTGCGCGAGCACGGCTCGCTCGAGGCGCTGCTCGAGAACGCCCTGCGCATCAGCCGGCCCAAGCTGCGCACCACGCTGCTCGAGAGCCGGGAAGAGCTGCTCGCCTTCAAGGAGATCGCCACCCTCCAGGACGCGGGCGTCGAGCGTCCCCCCGATCGCCCAACGGACTGGGCCGGCGCGGCGGCCGCGGCGCGCGAGCGCGGCATGAACCGCCTGGCCGATCGCCTCGCCCAGTTGGCCGAGTAACCGCCCGGCCCCCGGGTAGGCGGTGACTCGACCGACCGAAGGAGTCCGAACGAATGAGCGAGATGAAGGCCAGCGAGGCCAAGCTGGTCCAGTACCTGAACGAGGCCTATGCGAAGGAAAAGGAGCTCGAGGTGGCGCTGCAGGCGCACATCGGGATGACCAGCGCGAAGACCCGCAAGGCGTACAACAAACGCCTCAAGGAGCACCTCCGCGAGACCAAGCGCCACGCCAAGGAGCTCGAGCGCCGCATCAAGAAGCTAGGCGGGCGCGACAGCCTGCTGAGCGCCCCGCGCGAAGCGCTCAGCACCGGCGCCGGCAAGCTCGCGGCGGCAGCCAAGGGCCAGATGGCGACGGCCAAGGGGCCGCTCCACATGCTGCGCGGCACGAGCGAGGAGGAGAAGCTCCTCAAGAACGCCAAGACCGAGTATTGGAACGAGCACGAGGAGATCGCCACCTACACCGCGATCGAGACGCTCGCCGAGGCGGTGGGTGACACCGAGACGGCCAAGCTCGCGCGCGCTATCCGGCGCGACGAGGAGAAGATGGCGCGCTATCTGGAGCGTCTGATCCCCCAGCTGACCAAGGCTGTCGCGCGCGTCGAGATCCCCGCGGCGGAGCGCAACACCGGTAGCTCCCGACGTTCCTCCCGCTCGGGCTCGACCCGGCGCGGCGGCTCGGCGAGCTCGGGCCGAAAGCGGTCCTCATCGAGCCGCCGCAGCGCGTCGGGCTCCCGCTCGCGCGCGGGCTCGCGATCGCGCTCCTCGTAGCGGGCTCGCGCTCACGCTCCTCATTAGAGCTCGCGCTTCGGGCGAGGGCCTTGGGCGCCAGCCGGTCAGAGATATGGCTGGCGCCCATGCAAAAGTGGTTACGGATCTGCCCAAACGGGTACGAAACCACGGTGGCGCGGCGCACCGCGTCGCTGGGACATGGCTGACACGGCTTTTGTTCGAGCCAGGAGGAGGAGTCAATAGATGAGCTCGGAACTGCTGACCGACGACCCTGCGGAGGAGCGCCCGGCGGAAGAACCACAGACGCCCCTCAGCCGGCGACGCTTCATCGGCGCTGCAGCCGGCACGGCGGCGCTCGGCACGCTCGCGCCGCTCGACGCGGCCCTTGCGCGTCCCAAGAAGAAAAAGAAGAAGAAGCGCAAGAACAAGGGCAAGCGGGGCCCGCTCTACGACGCCGACCGCGGCGACATCAAGCCGCAGAAGGTCGGCATGCAGCTCTACACGATCCGCGGCCTCATCGGCGGCCAACTCGACCTCGACGGGACCTTCGAGATGCTGAGCGACGCCGGCTACAAGACGGTTGAGGTCGGCGGCACGTACGACGGGCGCACGCCCGCGGAGTTCCGCAAGCTCGCCAAGGACTTCGGCCTCAAGGTCGTCGGCAGCCACGTTCCCGGCGGCCACGGCGCCTTCCGCAGCAACCTCGAGCAGGTGCTCGACGAGGCGGAGGAGCTGGGCCTGCCCTACGTCGGGATCGCGAGCCCGGCCGGGGACGTCCCGCAGACGGCGGACGGCTACAAGGCGATGGCCGAGGAGTTCAACACGTACGGCCAGGCGGCCCGCGAGCGCGGGGTGAAGTTCTACTTCCACAACCACCCGAGCGACTTCGCGCTGGACAACGGCGAGCCGATCTACGACGTCCTCCTCGAGGAGACCGATCCGCGCCTCGTCTGGTTCGAGATGGACATCGCCTGGGTGGTCGCCGGCGGCCAGAACCCCGTCGATTACCTGAGGGACGCTCCCAAGCGCTTCCCGCTGTTCCACGTGAAGGACCTGAGGTTCGACCCGGAGGGCAACCGCTCGACACCGGGCAACGTCGCCAAGCCGAATCGGCCGTTCTTCCTGACGGCGGTCGGAAAGGGCGAGATCAACTTCCCGCGCATCTTCAAGGCCCTGCCGAACCCGAACAAGCACGAGTACCTCGTCGAGGACGACGATGCCCCGAACCCCGACATCAACCCGGCCGGCGAATCGAACACGGCGTGGGTTAGTCGCGAGTATCTGGGGAATGTGAAGCTGGGGAAGCGTCGGAAGAGGCGCTGACCTCAGAGGTCTTCCCTCACCACATCATCTCCTCCCAAACGACCGAGCACCGGGGATCCCCCGACCCCGGTGCTCGGTCATCCCTTTTGGGCGCCGCATCCGCGGCGCGCCTCGTGCGGCGATGAGGCCGGGGAGGCGCCTCAGGGCGCGCCGGGAGCGCTGAGCTCCTCGACGCGCGCACGCAACTCGGCCAGTTCGCGCTCCAGGGCGGCCACGCGCTCGGCGAGCGAATCGGGGCCGGCCGGAGCCGCTGACGTATCCGCCTGCGCGGCAGGGGCCGCGTCGTCCTCGTCGTCCGCGCCGCCCAGAAGCTGCTGGTAGCGCTCCTCCTTCTGGCCCGGCTGCCGCGGCAGGCGCGCGACGAGCTCACGCTCGATCAGCCCCTCGAGCGTCTGGTGCAGCTCGGCGAGATCCGCGAACCGGTGCAGGCGCTCAGTGCGCTGCTTGAGCTGGCCGGGGGTCTGCGGGCCGCGCAGCATGAGCACGGCGAGCACCGCCAGCTCCTCGCCGGAGAGCTTGAGCTCCTCGGCCAGCAGGTGGCGGTACTTCGGCGTGCGCGAACCATGCCCGTGCGCCGAGCGGATCCACCGGCGCCGTCCGAGCGCGCCCAGCGCCGCACGGATGGTCTCCTCGTCGTAGTCGACGACGGGGTCGCGATTCGTCGCCTGGTTGCAGGCGAGGCGCAGCGCGTTCAGGGACAGCGGGTACTGGTCGGGCGTGGTGCGCTGCTTCTCGATCAAGCAGCCCAGCACTCGGATCTGCGTCGCGTCCGGCTGCATCGGCGGCGAAGGCTAGCGCGGGGATTTCGGCCCGGCGGCCGCGACCCGTGGTTCGCTCGGGCTGACGCGCTGGCGCGTGGCTTCGGCGAGCAGTGAAGCGAGATGGCCGCTGCGATTTTCGCCCTCGCCGGTGAGCGCGAAGCCGACGGTCGCCTCGAGCGAGCGGTTCTCGCCGAACCGGATCCGGGCGAGCGCGGCCATGACCGCGCCACCGACCTTCTTCGCGCCGGCGCGATCCGCGTCGCGCAAGAGCAGTGCGAACTCGTCGCCCCCGACGCGGGCGACCTCGTCCGAGCGGCGCACGCAGTGGCGCAGCTCCTCGCCGATCGAAATCAGGACCTGGTCGCCGACGCGGTGGCCGTAGTGCTCGTTCACCGCCTCGAAGTCGTCGATGTCGACGCGCAACAGCGCGCCGCGCTCGCCGGCCGCGAGCATCGCGGCGAACCGGCGCTCCAGTTCCGCCCGGGTGATCAGCCCCGTGAGCGGATCGCGTTCGCCCGCCTGCCCGTGCTCGGTGGCAAGCCGCTCCGACACGTATGCGACCGCGCCGAGCGTGGCACCGTCGCGCCCGCGCACCGCCTCGATCCGCACCTTGACCGGCAGTCGCCGACCGCCCGGCACCGGCAGGTCGGCGTCCGCGGCGCTCTGGCCGTCCTCGGCGCGCAAA
Source organism: uncultured bacterium (assembly GCA_965652565.1). Lineage (GTDB taxonomy): Bacteria > Actinomycetota > Thermoleophilia > Solirubrobacterales > 70-9 > RSA11. The sequence goes on along the minus strand of CBFGWL010000016.1, from coordinate 17,314 downwards.
GCGCGCTCGAACGCGGCGGAGAAGGCGTCGGGCACCCAAGAGAGCCGCGTGCCGGCAAGCTCCTCCAGGGGCCGGCCGGCCATGTCCGCGAGGGTCCGGTTCGCGCGCACGAGGTCGCCGTCCGCTGTGAGCAGGGCGATCCCGACGGGCGCTGACTCGAACGCGGCCTCGACGAGACCCTCCACGGCGAGTTCGCCCTCACGGTCCGGATCTGTCTCCCTCGGGCTGACCATCCTCTGATCCTGCTGTCGGTAACCGCCGCGCAGCACTTGAGTTGCGGCGCCGGCGGGGCATGGTCGTGCATTCGACGCTACGACGCAACCGAGCGCAGGTCCTGCGAACCCGCGTCCCCGCGCCCGCCGTCCTCGCGGGCGCCGCGGCCGCGCTGGCTGCCGCGATACGCCGGCAACCGCAAGCGGTTGAGCGCGCCGGCCAGCTCCAAGCCCCCGCCGGTGTTCCCTGGGTCGAAGCAGAGCCCCTCGACCTCCGCCGAGGGCAGGCGCCGCTCGAGGCGCAGATCGGCCACCGCTCGCCAGGGGGACTTTGCGCTCGCGATCGCAATCTCGAAGCGCAGGCCGGCGACGTCGCGCTGCCTGAGCTCCGCGAGGGTCAGGCGGTGTTGGGCGACCGCCGCACGGGCGCCGATCACAACGTGGCCCACGCCGCAGCGGTACGGCAGGAGCGAGGAGTACCAGCTCTCCCCAAACCCCCACGCGGGCATGAGGACGTGGCGGGCGAGCGGCGCCTGGCCGGAGCTGACGAGCAGGAAGTCCTGGTGGCGCGCGGCCCCGTAGGCATCGTCGAGGCGGATGGCGAGCCCGCAGGGATCGGGCAGCGACTCCGGAAGGCCAAGCGAGCGCGACAGTCGCACACGCCCGGATCGCTCGCGGCCCGAATCGAAGAGCTCGGCTCCGGTCGACGCCCCCGGCCGCGGCGTCAGCGTCGCGGCAAAGCCGACGCCCTCGGGGTGAAAGCAACGCCGTCCGCGCAGGCGGGAGAGCGCCCCGAAGAGGCGCGCCGTGAGCGCGTTGACCGGCTGGGGTGGCACGCCAGCCGCCTACCCGGCCCGGCACGCCGCTACCCCTTCGCTCGCGGCTTGCGGCGCGCCCTCGTTTGAGGCGGCGTACGCAGGCGGACGCCCGGGACGTCCGGATCTAGGCGCGAGTTCTGACCGGTGCGTCACTCACGACTTCGAGCAACGCCGCGACGACCTGCGGGTCGAACTGGCTCCCCGCGTGCTCGCGCAGCTCCGCGATGGCGACCTCCTGGGGCAGCGCCGCGCGGTACGGACGATCGGAAATCATCGCGTGGTACGCGTCGCACGCGAAGACGATCCGCGCCTCGATCGGGATCTCCTCGCCGGCCAGCCCCTGCGGGTAGCCCTTGCCGTCCCAGCGCTCGTGCTCGGCCCGGACGATCGGCGCGATCTCCTCCATGCCGGGCACGCGCTCGAGTAGGGCGGCGCCGATGTCGGGGTGCCGCCGCATGATCGCCCACTCTTCCTCGTCGAGGGGGCCCGGTTTGCTGAGGATCGCGTCGGGGATCGCGATCTTCCCGACGTCGTGCAAGCGAGCGACGGCCTCGAGCCGAGCGCAGCGCTGCTCGTCCAAGCCGAGCCACTCACCCACCCTGCGCGCGAGCTCGACCACACTCTCGGAATGCTCCGCGGTGTACTCGTCGCGGGCGTTGATCGCGGCGATCAGGGCGTGCGCGCCCACCTGCAGCGTGCGCTGTAGCTCCGCCTCCATCTCGGCGTGCGCCATCGCGAGCGCGCCGACCGCCGCCATCCGGGTGAGCACCTCCAGGTCGCTGGAGTCGAACCGCCGTTCGGGATCGCCCGCGATCACGACGAGGGCCGCCCTTACCTCCCCGCCCCATTCCATGGGCGCCCCAATGGCGGCCCGCGGAACGAAGTGCTCGGGAGTCGGCAATGGCTTGGCGAGCTTCGCGTAATCGGAGACGAGGACGGGTTTGCCGGTGGCGATCACCTGCCCGCTGAGCCCGTGGTCGGCCGGCCAGCTCAGCCCCTCGAAGCCCTCCGGCGCGCGATGGGTGGCGACCGCCCGAATGCGCCCGGGCGTTTCCGGGTCGAGGATCATCGCCGCCGCGAGGTCGCCGCCGAGCGCGTGGCTGACGTGCTCGACCAGCGCCTCCATGACGCCGGGCGAGTCGGGGTCGGCGCCGAGCGCCTCCACCGCGCCCAGGACGTTGGCGTGGTGGCGGGCGTGCTCGTGGGCTCGAGTCCGCGAGCGGTCCATGCTGAGCACCGCATGCACGGCTGCGGCGCCGAGCACGGCGATCACGACTCCCAGCACGACATCGACGGTGCTCGGCGCGTCGCCCTCGAGCAGATCGTCGAGCAGGGGAAGCGCCCCGATCGCTACGACGGCGACGGCGATGCCCAGCTTGGTTGCCATGACCCTCTCGACCGACTCCGAGTACCCCGATGCGGCGGACCGCAACAAACGCAACGCGATCACGGTACTCCTCGGGGCGGGCGTTCGCGATTCGATCACAAATTGCTCCGGCGCATCGTGTTAGATGCGCCCGTGCCCAATGCGTCCGCAGTCGCCCCCGCGCGGGCCTTCGTGCACGAGACCCTTCGGGTCAGCCCAGCGCCCGGCGCGCTGACGACGCTCCATGTCCTGCGTCTGCCCCGGGCTCGTTACCGGGCCCGGGTCGCGCGCCTCGAGCCGCTCGCACGCCTCGCCGACTGGTGCGCGGCGACCGATACCGAGCACGCGCTGATCGGCGGTTTCTACGTCCGCGCCCGCTCCGTGCCGCTGGGCGACGTGTGGATCGGAGGCAGGGCGTTGCCGTCCGAGCCGTTCGACGCGCCCTGGGATCGGCTGCGCTCTTGTGTGCACCTCGACGGCGAGACGGTGTCCCTACGCCCGCGCGCCGAGCTGCCGGCCACGGTTGCCGGGGACCTGCTGCAAGCGGGGCCGCTGCTCGTCCGTGACGGGCGTTCGGTGATCACCGCCGGTGCGGACCCCGAGGGCTTCTCCGCCGGCGCCCGCCAGTTCGACTCCGACATCACCGCCGGCCGCTACCCGAGGGCCGCTTTCGGCGTGAACGAACACGAGTTGATCGCGGCGGTCTGCGACGGACGCGCAGATGGTGAGTCCGGTCTCGAGCTGGGTGAGCTCGCCGACGCGATGGCCGCGCTGGGCGCCCGCGAGGCGATCAACCTGGACGGCGGCGGCTCCGCGTCCCTCGTCGTCTCCGGGCGCCTGGTGAACACGCCGCGCGAGGAGCACGGCGTGCCCATCGCCGGCGGACGGTCCGTACCGACGGCATTGCGCTTCGAGCCTCGCTGACGGGGCCCGAGGGGTCGAGGCCCGGGGCCGGCCCTTCACCCCGCGGAACGGCCACCGCGGGCTACGCTGCTCAGTCATGGAGCCTGAGTCGAAGCAGTTGAACGTTTTGATGGGCTTCTACTTCTACCCGCGCGGCGGTTCGGCGCACGCCTGTGCTGCGCTCGCTGCGGAGCTGACACGCGCGGGGCAGCCCGTCACGCTCGTCGCCGGTTCGCGCAGCGACGGCGACCCGCTTGCCATCGCGACCCGGTTCTTCGGGCACTGCGACGTCTTCCCCGTCGACTTCACGCGCGCCCTGCGCGCGAGCGATCCGGCCCGCACGGATCCGGGTCCCGGAAGCGCGCCGATGCACGCCTCCTACGAGGATCGCCCGGACGCGGAGGATCCCGTCTTCGCAAAGCTCGACGACGAGACCTTCGAGCTGCACGTACGGGCCTGGCAGCGAGAGCTCGAGCGCGGTGGCCGCGAAGGCGCCGACGTCCTCTACCTGCATCACTTGACGCCGATCAACGAGGCAGCTGCGCGCGCCTTCCCCGACACTCCGATCATCGGCCATATCCACGGGTCGGAGCTGCTCATGCTCGAGGCGATCCAATCCGGGCCGCCGCCGGCGTGGCCCTACGCGAACCGCTGGGCGGAGCGCATGCGCGACTGGGCGTCGTCGTGCGAGCTCCTCATCGTCAACAGCGCGCAGGGGCTCGAGCGCGCCGCGCGCCTGCTCGATGTCGAGCGGGAGCGCTTCGCGGTGATCCCGAACGGCTTCAGCGACGACTTCACGCCCCGGCCCATCGATCGCGCCGCTCACTGGCGGCGCCACCTGGTGCGTGCGCCGCGCGGCTGGGCGCCGGGAGAGCCCCCGGGCAGCGTCAGATACCAGGAGGAAGACCTCGGCGCGCTCCGGGGGGTCACCCTGCTTACGGTCGGGCGCTTCACCGCCGTGAAGCGGCTTCGCCTGCTGATCGAAACCTACGCGCGAGCGCGTGAGCGCTTCCAGGAGCCAACCGCGCTCGTCCTGGTCGGCGGCTACCCGGGCGAGTGGGAGGACGAGCACCCACTGGAGACGATCCGGCGCGTGGGCGCCGACGATGTGTTTTTGGCCGGGTGGCACGAACAGACGGCGCTTCCGGAATTCCTCAACGCGAGCGACGTCCTCGTACACCCGTCGGCGAACGAGCAGTTCGGCCAGGTCCTCGTCGAGGCGATGGCCTGCGCGGTGCCGACGATCGCCGTCAACCGTGGTGGGCCCGCCCAGATCGTCGCCGACGGGGAGACGGGTTGGCTGATCCCGCCCGATGATCCACATGCCCTCGAGGTGGCGCTGGTCCAGGCCGTGAACGACCGGGCGCGCCGCGAGCAACTGGGCCTCAACGCTCGCCGCGAGGCGCTCGCCTCATACGGCTGGTCGCAGATCGCCGCGCGGACCGGTCGGCTGATCGCGGAGGTCGCACGGTCGCGCGCCGGCACGCGCTCATCGCTGCAGGGGGTCTAGAGAGAGGCGGGGACGGCGCAGGGCGGTACGCCCCCGCTCTCGCCGAAGGCCGCCATTCGCGAGCGCTGCCAGCGGTACGAGTCGGGCTCGGCCGCGGCCGGGAACTCAAAGCGCTGCACCAAGCTGTCGTACGGGAGCGCGTCGTCCCAGGGATCGTCGGGGTTCCGCGCCAGCCCGTGCGCGAAGAGCGGGTAGATCATCCAATGCGGGCGCGCCGGGTTCGAGATCTGCGCTCGCGACCAGCGCGCGACCAGGACGCACTGGTTCTCGGGCGGCAGCTGGGAGAGCTTCGACGTCTGTCCCGGCATCTCGAGTTTCAGCATCGGGTAGCTGCGCGGGTCGGCGGCGTAGACCCGGCGGACGAACCGGCGGTCCTCCGGCGCCAGGGCGGGCGCGTTCCAGCCGTCGTCGCCGCGGGTGCTCGCCGCGATCGCGCGCTCGTACCAAGGCTCGTCGGTGATGTCGCCGTCGCGGTCGGAGTCCTCGCTTGCGGACCGCAGCAGGCTGATGCTGTTGGCGTGCACCCAGACACGCTTGGTGAACCCGTTGCGGCGCCAGTACGGGGTGAGCCGGTCGTTGGTCATGATGCGGTGCCAGCGCAGGCGCTCGCCGCCCTGGATGCACCGGCGCCACTTGCCCGTCTCGTAGCGATCGTGGCGCCCGCTCTTGATCAGGTTGACGATCTTCTGGAGCTCGCGCTTCTGCTGCCAGGCGAAGTCGAGGAAGATCCAGTCGAAGAGGTTGCGCCGATCGGCCTTGTTGATCGCGCACGCGTGCCAGGCGACCTCGCGGGCATCGCGGCGGCACGTTTTCGCGTCCGCGTCCTGCCGGCACACGTTGATCGCGATCCCGAGCTTGACGCCGGCGCGCTTGAGCGCGCGCAGGGCGCAGAACTCGGCTGCCGCAGGATTCGGACAACCGTTGGCGGCGGGCCGGGGAACGCCCGTCTGGCAGCCGTCCGTCGGCGACCCGTTCTCGTTGGTGCTCCAGCGCTCCACGTGCCCGTTCCGGCACGCCGGGCTGGCCACGCCAACCCGCAGGTACCGCGGGAACGCGTAACCCGAGTCTTGGTCGCGCGCGTCCTCGATCAGCTGCTGCGCGATCTCCGCCGAGCTCCGCTCGCAGCGGAACATCGGCCTGGTCCCGTCGCAAAGCCAGCTCCCGTTCTGAAAGAGGAGGGTTCCGTAGGCCATGCCGTCGGGCGGCGGGGTCGCGGCGGCCGCCGCCGAGGGCGCGCACAGGGCGAGGAGCGCGACCAGCAGCCCGAAAAGCGCCCGCGGCGCAGGGACGCGGGCGGCACCAGGCAGGCGCGAGCACCCGCACGCAGGTGCGAGTGGTCCCCGACCGTCGCGTTCCACCCTCGTTCGCAAGCTCCGCCCCAGTTGGGGGAAGCGTATACGCGGGGTTCCAAATCGCGCGCAACGGCGCGCCCACGGGCCGCGGGCGCCTACTCGGGCTGGCCGTGTCCGTCCGGCTTGCGGTTCCCCTTCCCGTCCCCGCTCGACATGTCGAGCGGCGGGTCGAGGACGAACACCTCGAGGAGGATGTCGGGCTGAATGTGAGCCTCGCTCATGAACGCAACGACCTTCGAACCGGTGAGCTCCTCGATCTTTTCGCGGTAGCGCTCGCCCATCATCTCCTGGAACTCGCGGCGCGCTCGCAGCACGCGCTCGGGCCGGCCGCTCTCGATCATCGTCTCCTCGATGGGGGTCAGACCATCACGCAGGACGCACACCAACAGATCGTCCATGACGTAGGTCTTCGCCTTCATCGGCCCCCGTCCGTAGTACTGGCGGAGGATGCCGACGATCGTGTTCGACACCGCCGTCAATAGCTCCCCTCCGCGTAGCGGACGCTGGCTCGGCTGATCCTTACCCATCCAACTAACCCAAATCAGAGTACCCATTGATGTCAAGGGCGGCCACGGGTCGCTGGTTAATCGTGGCCCGTGCGGCCGGGGGCAATCTGCGGGTGATGGTGTGGAAAAACCCCCGTTTAGAAATGGTCGGTTATCCCCCTTGCCAGGGGTGAGGCAGGGATTACCCTTTCAGGGACAAACCGGGTTCACGTCGGCTCCTGGCAGGGGGCAGCTGTGAATCCCTCGACCCAGCGAGTAGTGACTCGCTCCGGTTCCGCACCACGGAAGGGGGGCCTGAAGTGAGGTCGCTGCGAGCCCGACATGGAAGAGCGAGGTGATTCATGCAGCGCATCGATCAGGCAGCGACGAATCGGGGGGACGCTCAGCAAGTCAACGGCACCACGCCGCCCGATAAGCGCAAGCGCGTGGTGATCGCGGATTCCGATCCGCTCGCCCGGCGCGTCATTCGCGCAGCCTTGCAGGACGACCACCAGTTCGTCGTTCCAGCCGAAGCGAAGACAGGTGTCGAAGCGATCGAGCTTTGCACCTACTACAAGCCAGACGCAGCATTGCTCGAGACCGATCTCGGCGGCGGCCTCGACGGCATCGTCGCGGCCCGCAAGATCCGCGAGGCGGCGCCAGACACGAAGATCCTGATGTTCTCGCGCGAGGACCGCGAGGACGTCCAGCTGGCCGCCCTCGCCGCCGGCGCTTCGGGCTTTTTGCCCAAAAGCGTCGAGATCGAGGAGGTCGTGAAGGGACTGGAGCTCGTCCTCGATGGCCGGGCGGCGATCCCGCCCCGGACCACGATGTTGCTCATCCAGCGCCTGCGGATGCTGCCCGAGGGCGGCGCCGGTATCAGGCCGGTGCGCAGCACGCTCACGCCGCGCGAGTGGGAGATCCTCGATCTGCTGAGCCAGTCGATGGACACGCACGCGATCGCGGAGACCCTCGTGCTCGCGGAGGAGACCGTGTACAGCCACGTGAAGAACATCCTCCGCAAGCTCGGGGTGCACTCGCGGCGCGAGGCCGTGGAGCGCGCGCGCCAGCTGCGCGATCCACTCTCAAGCCCGATCCTGCCCGATGGGCCGGCCTTGAACGGCGGGACGCCCGCGATGGCGCCCTCGCCCAGCCGGGCCTGAGAGGGGGACCGATGACCCGGGGTTTAGGCAGGAAAGCACCCCGGAGGAGCGCGGGGTGAGCTCTAGCTTGGCGTCGATGCGTACCGGCCCCGTTGCAGAGCTGGCCGGCCCGATCCGTCCCAGCCGGGCCTACCGGGTCGCGAAGCGGACCATCGACCTGGTGGTCGCGGGCGTCTGCCTGCCGCTGCTCGCACCCGTCCTGCTCGTAATCGCAGCGGTCATCCGGTACAGCGACCCCGGTGCCCCGGTGCTCTATCGGCAGGAGCGCTGCGGGCGCCGGGGCGAGCCTTTCACGTTGCTCAAGTTCCGCACGATGGTCCCGAACGCGCACGAGCTGCGCGAGAGCTTGCGGGCGCAGAGCGAGGTGGCGTGGCCGGACTTCCGCCTTCCGGACGACCCGCGCGTCACGCCCTTCGGCCGCTTCTTGCGCCGCACGAGCCTCGACGAGTTGCCCCAGCTCTGGAACGTCCTGCGCGGGGACATGAGCATCGTCGGGCCGCGGCCGACGAGCTTCACGGCCGACACGTATGCGCTGTGGCAGACCGAGCGCCTCGAGTGCAAGCCGGGCATCACCGGCCCCTGGCAGGTGGAGGGGCGCAACTCGATGGACTTCACGGAGCGATCGCGACTGGAGATCGGGTTCTTCCGCAGCCCATCGATCGCGCGTGAGCTGGGGCTTCTGGTGAGGACGGTGCCGGTCGTCCTGCGCCGCACCGGGATCGCATGACTCGCGAGCTTCGCCTGCGTGCGCTCGTCGCGCTCGCCCTCGGCCTCCTCGTCCTCATCGGCGGGCTCGCCTATGCGGTCACCCGCGACGAGCAGGTTCAAAGCTCCGCGACCTTGACGCTCGTTCCCGATCCGCGCACCGAGGAAGAGCGCTCGATCCTGCTCGAGTCGTTCGACCGCTCGGGCACGATCGGCACCTTCGTCGAGCTGATCGGATCGCGCGACGTGCTCCTGGAGGCAGAGGCGGGCGCGGCCACCGTCGATGTGCGTGCGGTTCCCGACAGCCGGGTGATCAGCGTGAGCGTCACCGGCTCCGGCGGGGGCGTGCAACACACGCTCGAGCGTGTGATCGAGACGGCGCAGGCGCGGTCGGGAGACCTCGGCTCACTGTGGCGACTCGACGTCCTGGAGTCCGCCGGCCCAGCCGAGCCGGCCGGACCCCCCACCGTCGCGCTCGTAATCGCGACGGTCCTGCTGGCCCTGATCGCCACGGTCGCGACCTTCGTGCTCTCGGGTGAGCTGTTGCGGCGGCTCGACGCAACCCAGCGCGGCCGGCCCGGCTCCCCATCCGTCGTCCGCGTCGAGGGAATGCCGACGGGACCGGCGAACGAGCGCACGGCTCAGGCCAACGGACGCCGCGGCCGCCGTCGTAGGCGCCGGCGCAGCACCGGGCCCGCCAGTCCGCAGCCATGAGCCTCGGCGCCGAGGCGCTGCTCGGCGGCCAGGCCCTGCTCGCCGCCGCGCTGATCATCGCGCTGCGGCCCGCCTGGATCGTCCCCATCTACGCGGCGCTCGTCTGGATGTCTCTGCCGGGAGGGATCTACGGCGGCCTTCCCTCGCCCGTCGAGGTTGGCGGCATCGTGTTGCTCGGGGCCGCCCTCTGGCGGGCACCGCGCCAGCTCGAAGCCGCCGGCGCCGCGTTCGGCATCCTCGCGATCCTCAGCGTCGCCGCGATCGCCTCTGCCCTGGCGGCTACGGAGAGCACCGCCCTCCCCCTCGACTGGCTTCGCGAACTCAGCTTCCTGGTGATCGCCGCGCTCCTGCTGATCGGCGAGCGCAGCGTGCACCGCACGGCCGTCGCGCTCTGCTGGGCCGGGGCCTTTCTCGGTCTCGGCGCCGTCTACTCCGTCGTCGTCGGACCGACCGAGCTGTTCCCGCTCAACGAGGGCGTCGAGGGCCTCGATCCGGAACGCGCCGCGGGACCCTTCGGCGAGGCGAACTTCTTCGCGCTGTCGCTGGCGGCGCTCGGCCCCTTCGCGGTCTACCTCTCGGTACGCGGCGGAGCCGGACGCCTGCTCGGCCTCCTGACGCTTGTCGCGATCCTGGCCGGGGTCGTGGCCACCGGGTCCCGCGGAGGCATGATCGCGCTCGTGGTCGGTGTGAGCGCGACCTGGCTTGCGCTCACGCCGCGGCGCGGCCGCGCGGTGCTGACCCTGCTCGCCCTGGCGGTTGCGTCGACCCCGCTGCTCGTGGGCCAGTTCCAGAGCCTGGAGGAGCGCCCGATCAGCGGCCGGGCCACGGAGAACATGGTCGCGATCGAGATGTTCGGCGACCATCCGCTCACCGGCGTCGGCAACGCGAACTTCGAGACCCTCTACCGCGACTACGCGCGCGAGGTCGGCAACGACCCACGCCCGGTGCGTGCGGCACACAGCCTGCCGCTGGAGATCGCGGCCGAACAGGGCCTTGCCGGAATCCTGGCCTGGCTCACCGCGGCGGCGATCCTCCTGCGGTTCGCGGTCGCGCGCGGGGTGTGGGCGATCCCGCTGGGTCGCGCCGCGCTACTCGCGCTCACGACCTACATGGTCGGCAGCCTGTTCCTGCAGGGCAGCCAGCTGCGGTGGCTGTTCCTGCTCGCGGGGCTCGTCGTCGCGCTCGGCGCCGACCGCGCAAGCGTTCCCAAACGGGCGCGCGCCGCCACCCGCGCCGTGCCGGAGCCGGCGTGAACCCGCTGGCTGCCATCTTCTGGGGAGCGGCCGGCGCGTGCGTCTGGGTGCTCGCCGGCTACCCCGCGTCGCTGGTGCTGCGGCGCCCGCGCCCGTGGCGGCACGCCGATGCGCTTCCCACGGTGAGCGTGATCGTGCCCGCCTACCGGGAGCGCGAGGCGCTGGCCGCGAAGCTGGGCTCACTGGCGGAGCTCGATTACCCGCGCGCGCTCCTCGAGGTGATCGTCGCCGTGGACGAGGACGAGGAACTCGTCCGCGTGGCGCGCGCGGCACGTCGGGACGCGCGCGTGCTGTTCTCGCCGGAGCGCCGTGGTAAGCCCGCGGCCATCAACCGGGCGCTCGCGGAGGCCAGCGGCGACGCGGTGCTGCTCACCGACGCCAACAACGTGCTCGACCGCGGCTCCCTACGTGCCGCGGTCTCCCACCTGGGCGACGAGACGGTGTGGGCGGTCGCCGGGCGCCGTGGCGAGACCGGCAGCGCGTACGCCCGGTACGAGGACGCGATCCGGCGGCTCGAAAGCCGCTCGGGAAGCGTTGCGGCCGCCTCGGGCGAACTCATCCTCGTGCGCCGCGAGCGCGCGCCGCGGCTGCCGGAGGAGGTCGTCAACGACGACCTGTGGATCCTCTGTGAGCTGGTGCGGGGCGGCGGCCGCGTGGTCTACGAGCCGCTCCTCAGCTCCGAAGAGGCGCCGGTGCCCGAGCCTGCTGAATTCGCCCGTCGCGCTCGGATCACGGCGGGTCGCTGGCAGCTGCTCGGCGAGCTGCGCGACCTTCCCGCGGGCTTCGCGCTGCGGCTCGCCTCGCACAAGGCGGGACGCCTGGCGCTCGCACCCCTGCTTTTGATCGCGCTCGGCTCATCGCTGCTCCTGGCGCGGCGACCGCTCTACAGGGCGGCCGTCGGGGTGCAGCTCGCGGCTTACGCGCCCGGCGTGGCGGCGCTCGTCGCCCCGCCGGCCCTGCGACCGACGGGGCGACTTGCGCGCGCCAGCAAGGAGCTCGTGCTCGGCTGCGCCGGGACGATCGCCGGCATCGCCCGTGGCGTCCGCCGCGCCCAGAGCAACCGCTGGGAGCCCGTGCGCTGAGCGCGCCGGCTAGCGCCGGCGGGGCTTGACGATCCGTACCGAGTCGCTGCCCTGCAGGCCCTGCGCGTCGAAGGCGCGCACCGTCACCGTGTGCGTGCCGCGGCTGAGCGCGCGCTGGGCATTGCGCCACACCCAGCGGTAGGGGGCCGATCGGTCGGTCGCGCGCAACTTGCCGTCCACGTAGAAGCGCACGCGGACGACGCGCCGATCGTCGGTCGCGCGAGCCCGCACCTCGAGGTCGCGGCGCAGACGCCACTTGTTCGCCGGCGAGGTGATCGTCACTCGCGGGGCTTCGTTCGCTGGGCGCTCGGTCTCGTCCTCATCCGGCTCCGGTGTGGGCTCGGGCGCCGGCGTGGGCTCCGGCTCCGGCGTGGTCTCCGGCTCAGGCGCGGGCGCCTGTGCGCCGGCGGCGATGCGCGCGTCGTCGAAGAAGAGCGTCAGCGGGTTGCGCTGAGAGCCGGCTGCGACCGCGACGATCCCCACGCGCATCCTGTCGATCGCGCGTCCGTAGTAGTTCTGCGCATTCGAGGTGCCGACGACCCGTCCATCCAGGCGGACCTCGGAGTAGGGGTTGGTCGTCGAGATGCGCTGCGTCACGGCGAGCGTGAACCAGCGCCCCTCGGGAAGGTCGATCGGCCCGGCCAGCTTGACCTGTTCGGCGCCGTCGCGCGTGCGCACGAGGTACGCGCGCTTGTCGTTGCCGAAGATCGCGATCCCACCGCGGTCGGTGTTCTGCGGCGAGATCCCGTAGTTGTCCCAGCGCAGGATCGAGACCTGGCCCTGCATGGCGTTGTGAAAGCCATTGGGTAGATAGAAGGCGGCTGAGTAGGTGACGGTGTCGCCATCGCGCCAGCCGACGTTCCAGATGCCGCGCGCGTAGCCGTTCGAGCCACCGCCCGCGTAGGTGGCCTTCGCCGAGCGGGAGCCCGAGTGGGCGCGCTCCGTGGTGGCCTGCAGCGTGCCGTTCGTGGCGTTGTACTGCGAGAACTCGGAGAAGTTGCCGGACTCCATCCCGGCGCTCACCGGCGTTACGGCCGATCGCGCGGCGCCGGCGCTGATCAGCAGGGCCGCGGCGAGTGCCGCCGCGAGGAGACCGCGCGCCCGGCGGGGGATCGGAAGCGTTGTCGAAGGCATCCTTTCCTTTCGGTTGAGGGGAAAGCCCGGATCACTGGGGAGAAATCCACCCAGCTACCGGGCCCGAGGGGGTCACACGTCCCCAATCATCGGCAACGCTTGCGCGCGCAAAGAGTCCCCCGTGGGCGAACTTTTTGCCTAAGGGTGTGCGTAACCGGCGGCGGCCGAACGCGCGCTCCGGACCCCCTGATCCCGCCTGGCGAGCGGGGGCCATGTTCCCCCGACCACAGGGTGAAAGATGCCCCGAGGCGTTACCCCAGCGCAGTCAACATGGCTTTCCTGAGACCGATTAGGGGGGACAGCAACGGATGACAAAGCGGTTGACGATCCATCTGCTGGACGCCGCGGAACGCGAGCGCGCGGAGCGCATCTGGAAACGCGTCGAGAGCGCCTGCAGGCCTGCCGCGCTCGCCGTCTCGTGGAACTGGACGGAGGCCTGGCTCCGCCACTACGGGGACGTCGTGCCGCACCGCTTCGCCGTGGGTTACTCGCAGATCGGCGGCGAGGCCCAGCCGCGCGGGATCGTCTTGTTGAGCGAGCGGATCAAGCGCCGGGGCCCGATCGCCATGCGGCGGCTTTACGTAGGCACCGCGGGCGAGCCCGACGGCGAGACCGTGTACGTCCAGCGCAACGGTGTCCTGGCAGAGCCGGCGTGGCGACAGGAGTTCGTGCGGGCCCTGCTCGCGACCCTGGGCCGCGACGTCGGCTGGCACGAGCTCGAGCTGCCGGGCTTCAGCGCGGACGAGGCGGCGTTGTTCCTGAACGTCGAGCCCAAGCTCGCTGTCACGAGTGCGCCCACGCCGACGCGCGAGCTGCGCGGTGACGACGACCTTCAGGGCATCATCGCGTCGATGCCGCGGCGCACGCGCGAGCGCATGCGCCGCCAACTGCGCTTCTGGGACGACTTGCAGGGAGATTGGCCGGAGACGCCCGCCGAAAAGCTCGCCGTCTTCGAGGAGCTGGGCGCGATCCAGCGCGAGAGCCGCCGCGCGGGCGAGGCGCCGGCGGCGATGGCCTCGCGGCGCTTCCTGTCGTTCCATCGTGACTTGATCGGCATAGCCCCCGATCGTGCGCTGCCGTTCCGGCTGCGCAACGGCGACGAGACCCTGGCGTGTCTGTACGCGCTTGAGGACCGCGGTGAATTGGTCGGCTATCAAGCCGCGGTCAAGACCCCTCCGGACAAGCGCCAGAGCCCAGGGCTCGTCGCCCATCTCTTCTTTATGGCGGCCGCCGCGCAGCGCGGCTACGCGGCGTACGACATGTCGCCTGGGGGCCTGGAGTACAAGCGGCGGCTGACCGACGGCGAGGGCGAGCTCGTGTGGGCTCGCACCACGCGCGGCCGAGCACGCGTGCTTGACCCTCACTGGCAGCATGCGGTTGCTGTCTGAGCCCGCCGCGCGGGCGGTCGGCGATACCGCCCTGGGCTCACTGCTGATGCGCCTCCCGCGCACCTCGGTGGTGGTGCTCGCCTATCACCGCGTGGGCGTTCCGCAGGGGGACGACGACCCGGATCTATGGAGTGCGACGCAGGAGCAGCTGTCGGAGCAGATCCGCTTTCTGCGCAAGCACTTCGACGTGGTCGCGCCGAGCGAGATCCCGGCGGTGGTGCGTTCCGGAAGCGGGCACCACGCCGCGATCACCTTCGACGACGGTTACCGGGACAACTACGAGCTCGCGTTGCCGGTGCTGAGCGCGCACGGCGTGCGCGCGGGCTTCTTCATCACGGCCGAGTACATCGGCGGCGGGCGGCTCTCGTGGTGGGACGAGATCGCGGCGCTCATGCGCAACGGCAGGCGACGCGAGCTGCCCGCAAGCGAGTGGCTGCCGAAGCCGCTCGACCTAGCCGGCGATCGGGCCGGCGCGACCCGGACAGCGATCGAGCTCTACAAATTGCTGCCCCGTGACAGGGCCCGCGCGTTCCTCGAGTACCTGCGCGATGCGCTCGGCGACGGCGAGCCGATGCGCGCGGACACCGAGCGGTTCATGAGCTGGGACATGGTCCGGGATCTGCACGCCGCGGGGATGGAGATCGGGGGACACACGCTCAGCCACCCGGTGCTCGCCGGGCTGTCGGGCAGCGAGCAGTGGCACGAGATCGCCGGCTGCGCGGAGCGGCTTGAGGCCGAGGTGGGAACGGCCATGCGGATCTTCAGCTACCCGGTCGGCCGGCCCGAGAGCTACGACGACTCGAGCCGCGCGTGCCTGCGGCGCTTGGGGGTCCAGGCCGCGTTCACCTGCCACGGCGGCGTGCCCGACCCGCAGGCGTTCGATCCGCTCGCGATCCCGCGGGTGCCGATCGCGGGCAACCAGAGCCCCGCCCGCGTGCGCGCGCGGATCACCATGCCGACCGTCTTCGCCCGTCGCTGAGATGTGCGGGATCGCGGGCAAGCTGACGCCGGGTCGCGATGGGTGCGGCGCGGCGGTGGCAGCGGCGTGCGCGGCCCTCGAGCACCGCGGCCCCGACTCCCAAGGCCTCCATGACGACGGGGACGTCGCGCTCGGGATGACGCGTCTGGCGGTGATCGACCTCGCGACGGGCGATCAGCCGCTGCACTCGGAGGACGGCGCGGTCACCCTCGTCATGAACGGCGAGATCTACAACCATCACGCGCTGCGGCGCGAACTGCGGGCGGCGGGACACCGGTTCGCGACCCGCTCGGACGCCGAGGTGATCGTGCACCTTTGGGAGGACCTGGGGCCGCGGTGTGTCGAGCGCCTGCACGGCATGTTCGCGTTCGCGATCTGGGACGCCCGCGCCCGCAAGCTCTTTCTGGCTCGCGATCGGGTCGGCAAGAAGCCTCTGTACCACGTGGAGCATCCCGACGGGTTGGCCTTCGCGTCGGAGATCCCCGCCCTGCTCGCGGATCCGGAAACCCCGCGCGACATCGACCCGGCGGCCATCGACGCGTATCTGGCCAACCAGTACGTCCCTGGCGACATGTGCGCGTTCCGCGCGATCCGCAAGCTCCCGCCGGCATCGACGCTGGAGTGGGAACCGGGCGGTCCCACGCGGGTGCGGCGCTACTGGCGCCTGAGCTACGCGCCGAAGGCCGAACTGGGGATGGCGGAGGCCGCTGAACGGCTGCGGGAGCTGATCGGGGTCGCCGTGCGCGAGCGCATGGAGAGCGAGGTGCCGCTGGGCGCCTTCCTGTCCGGTGGGATCGACTCGAGCGCGGTGGTCGCCGCGATGGCGCGCCAATCAACCGCGCCGGTGCGCACGTTCACGGCCGCGTTCGCCGAGCGCGGGTTCGACGAGCGCGAGCACGCGCGCCGGATCGCCGAGGCCTACGGGACGGAGCATCACGAGCTCGAGATCGGCGCCGTCGACGAAAACCTGCTCATGCGGATCGCGTGTCGCTTCGGCGAGCCGTTCGCCGACCCGGCCGCGCTGCCCGCCTTCCAGCTGGCCGAGCTCACCCGGCGTCACGTCACGGTGTGCCTGGGCGGGGACGGCGGCGACGAGTCGTTCGCCGGCTACCGGCGTTACTGGCAGATCCGCAAGACGCTGCTCGCCGACGCGGCGCCGCTGGGGTTGCGCCGCGCGGTGGCGCGCGAGCTGCGCGCGGCCGCGGGCGGCACGGAGGGCCCGGGGCCGCGCCGGCGAGCCGCTCGTCTCGCCGGACGGCTGGCGATGCCCTCGGATCGGCGCTTCGCCGACCTCGCGCGCTGGTTCCGGCCGGGCGATCGGGTCCGGCTCTACGGGGAGGCGCTGCGGCCGGCACTCGCACGCGACCCACTGCACGCGGTGGAGGCGGCCTGGCTGCGGCACGCGGGCCTGGACGGCGCCGAGCGGGCCATGGCGGCGGACATCGACACGTACCTCCCCCACGACCTGCTGGTGAAGGCCGACATCACGAGCATGGCCCACTCGCTGGAGCTGCGCTCACCGCTGCTCGACCACCGGATCATGGAGTTCGCCGCCTCCCTGCCGCCGCAGCTCAAGCTCCGCGGGCGCCGCGGCAAGCTGGTGCTGACCGAGGCCGCCCGGCCGTGGCTCCCGCGCGCCACGCTCGCGCGCGAGAAGCACGGGTTCGCGGTCCCCGTCGGCGAGTGGATGCGCGACCGCCTGCGCACCCTCACGCACGACCTTCTACTGGACCGGACGGCGCGCGGGCGCGGCATCTTCGAGCCCAGCGCGGTGCGCGCGACGCTCGCCGAGCACCAAAACGGCGCCGACCGCACCCAGCAACTGTGGGCGATGCTCAACCTCGAGCTGTGGTTCCGCACGTGCGTGGACGTCCCGGCACGGGCCCTGGAGGCGCCGCGGCGGGTTGCGGCGTAGGGGCGGCGCGGGGCGTTTGTGGCGAGC
Organism: uncultured bacterium; assembly: GCA_965652565.1. Classification (GTDB taxonomy): domain Bacteria; phylum Actinomycetota; class Thermoleophilia; order Solirubrobacterales; family 70-9; genus RSA11. The sequence continues at coordinate 308 of CBFGWL010000016.1, read as the reverse complement.
GCCCCGGCGGCGTGGCGGCGCGACGCGCCGGGGACGGGCGGCGAAGGAGGGTGGCATGGAAGAATCGCGAACTCGCGAGGCCCCGGGAGCGCGAGTTCGCAGTTAAGACCACGTCATCGTCGTAAGCGCGAACTCACGCAGGGGTCGTCCACGAGATCGCGATTGAGACGACGGGGTCGTCGAAATCGCGAATTCGCGCGAGCAAGCGGCACGAACCCGCGATCCCGTCACGTAGCGCAACGAGATCACCGTTTCGATCCAACCCCTCCCGCGAACCCGCGATCTCGTCACATAAGGGAGCGAGATCA